>NZ_KB849159.1:723364-1077811 GCF_000367905.1 Acinetobacter sp. CIP A162
ATTTGCGCACAGGCCTGACGCAGTTGTACCAGATCACGTGGACGGGCACTGCCAAGCGCAATACGGCTCAGCACACGTTCAATATCGCTAATCTCTTTTAGAACCAGACGTACAGGCACTTCGTGGAAACCTTGAAGTAATGCTTGAATGGCATCCAGGCGCTCATCCAGCAGTGCAGTATCGCGTAAAGGTTGCATCAGGGTGCGACTAAGCAGGCGTCCACCCATAGCAGTCTGGCAATCATTGATTAGCTGAAATAAGGACGTCCCATGTTCAAATAAAGGCTCAATCAGCTCCAGATTGCGGCGTGTCACCGGATCCAAAGCAATAAAATCTGAACTTTGTTCTAGCTGAATCGTGCGGATATGCGGTAACGCAGTTTTCTGGGTTTCTTTTGCATAGTGAATCAGTGCCGCAGCCGCTGCTTTAGCCAAAGGTAAATGATCAATGCCGAAACCTGAAAGCGTGCTGACAGCAAACTGGTCGCATAAGGTTTTTTGCGCATTGTTCAGGTTGAAGTCGACATCGGGACGTTTGGTGACCGAGATATCCAGTTGCTGTTTGAGTTGTTCGGTCAATGTTGGATCAGTGATACTTTCATCCAGCAGAATTTCGCTTGGCATCAAACGCGCCAGTTCAATCATGAGCTGGTTAAGATCATAATCCTGCTGCTGGACTTTAAATAGGCCGGCGCTGAGATCGAGAAGTGCAATGCCAATCTGATTCTGTTGAATACACAAAGCCACCAGATTCGAGCTTTGATGTGCACCGAGCATGGCATCATCGGTCAGGGTGCCCGGCGTAATAATCCGAACTACACCACGCTCAACCGGTCCTTTGCCAGTGACTTCACCGATCTGCTCGCAGATCACCACGGTTTCGCCTTTTTTGACCAGACGTGCCAGATAACCTTCGGCTGCATGATAAGGCACGCCCGCCATAGGAATTGGCTGACCATTGGCTTTACCACGATGGGTCAGGGTAATGCCTAAAATCTTGGCTGCCTTGTGTGCATCTTCAAAGAACAGTTCATAAAAATCACCCATACGATAAAACATCAAAGAATGCGGATGCTGCATTTTCACCGACATGTATTGCTGCATCATGGGCGTTAAGGTAGAAAGATCAGCCATAATTTCTGAACTGGTCATTAAAAATAAATCCTTTCAACAAGAGATAAATGCAAATACTGCTCAATAGGCTATGCAGGAAAATTTAAAGCACATTTTCAATCAGGCCAATCCAACATGGTTGAGCACAGGAGATCGAAAATGTGAAATGAATCTGCTGATTCAATTCAGCTTTAAAGCTGTATTGCAGCAAGTCTATCAAATTTAATTTTTAGAAAGAAATGAAATTCCAGATGAATCTTTAAGTCAGCGCTCAGATCTGTCGCTATGGCTTCTTATTCAGCATTATTTGCAATTTTAAAAAATAAACCACCGGATGCGAACATGCGGTGGCAAGTCTCAATCAAGACGATAGTTTATTCCGGATCATAAAGACCAAGATCGGTCAGATGTAATCTGAGAATCCGGCGTAATTCCAGTACGGCTTCAGGCGTTTCCTGAATCGAATGGCCACCCTTAATGACTTTGCTAGATACAGCACCATTTAGGTAAGCACTCTCATATGAAACGATATCATCGCTCATGAGCTTGGTGTCTTGCGTATCTACGGTATTGCCGATAATCGAGTGAAATTTGATATCTTTAGAAGGCTGAATATCCTGGGTCAACGCCGTGAATTTTGAATTTTCACTCAGATCGCTTGGGCCATTTTGAATCAGGTCATGCCCCAGTTCTTTGACAAACTCGTTTAACCCGATCTCACCTTGCAGGGTATCGGCAAAGGCACCCAAAAATGCGCCCGGTATACGGATAATTTTACGGGCCAGTTTGGTGTGCCAGCGGTCGGCATATTCCGTTCCACGATGCGGTGTCGCTAAGAAAATGGCTCGGCTAAAGTTCGGAATAGGCTGCATTTGCAGGCGTGCTTTAAATAACGGGTTATCTTTAAACTGGGCAATGCGGGTATTTTGTACCAGCTTGAATGCATCTTGGGTAATATCGGCCTGACTGACCATTAAACGGGCAATTACACCTCCCATACTGTGTCCGACCAGTACCGCATCTTTTTTGGCTGGCGCATTGTTCGCAACCCGGGCAAAGCCTTGCTGAACCAGTGCATTAATTTGAAAACGGCTTTCCAGAATCGGCATATTAGTAGAATAAAATACCTGCCAGACCTGGAAATTTTCTCTTAATACCGGATCACCCATAATGTCGTTGGTCAGACGAATCCAGGCTTCAGGACTACTGGCCAGGCCATGAATCAATACCAGCACTTTCTTGTCCGGATTATAAGGTTCCAGCATGTACAGGTGCGGCATGCTCAGACTGTCTTCGCGATTAATCAGCGTCAGATAGGCTAAACGCCCCAGATTGTTCTCGGCCAGCCATAAACCGTAAGGTGCGGAAAAGTTGGCGGCTAGCGCATATTCTTTCGAAGCCACCTTAATCTTTTTATGCTTATAAGGATCATACAGTTTCAGGTGAAACTCTGAAGTAGATAAAATCTGTTCCGTCGAATTCGCGGATTTGGGTACAGCGGTAATGGTGGTCGCCAGATAGCGGGCTGAATGAATGTTTGGATTGATACCATTTGGATAGTTGTGCTTGAGCGGATCGACAATATATTTTTTATCCTGCTCGGTTTGCTGTGCTTCAGGTAAGACCACTAAAAATTCTGAACCAAAACCATCACGGCGGGTGATAGAACGCAGGCCGGAAAAGTTCATGTTATAGGTGGACATCAGCTGTTCAATGGTCTGGTTTTTCAGCTGCGGAAAATTTTCCAGATCAATGGTATATACACTATCACCGACCTGAATGCGCTGGCCGGACTGTTTGGTTTTATAACGTTCAGCATAGCGTTGAATCAGATGGGCAATCGCCAGGTTATAAAAGTCACGAATCTGAACCTGGCGGTTATCAAAAATACGCTCTTGCGGCGCACGCTCGGTTTTAAATAGATAGGCATAGCTATAACGAATGCTTTTATCCAGCATAGTGAGCTGCTGATCCAGACATTTCTGGATATTCTGCTTGTGTTGTTGCTGTTTTTCCGGTGATCGGGTTTTGTTTAAAACACCGGTGTTGCATTCGGCAGACTTGGCATTTTGTAAGGAGTTGGCTAGATATAATTCACTTGCTGTAGAAAGCAATTGTTCATCTAAAATCTGGGGAATACTTTTCAGATCTTCCACACATTCTTCGGGCTGATCAATACAGATCTGAGCTTCACGACCTGTCATGGACAACACATTCAGACTGGCTTCGCTAAGCTTGTCGCGGGTCAAGATGCTGTCACGCTCATTGTTCAGCGTGACATTAATCGCCTGTTCCTTAACACTGACCACCTGACAGCCGCTGAGTACGCTGGTGATGAGTAAAGTGCACAGCATTAATCTTTTATTTATTTTTTCGTGCATAAAACTTTTCACTGAATTCAAGTTATAAAGCGGGATAATGTTTTGTATTTTACTAATTTTTTCCCATAAAAATAGACCGCCGTAGCAGTCTATTTGTAATCAAATTGAAGTGAATCTTGATTATGGGGTTACCGGTGCTGTTGCTGGGTCTGTAGCCGGAGCGGGTGTTGATGTTTGCAGAATTTGCCAAACATTCCAGCGGCCATTTTTTTCAATTTCCTGAATCAGACGGTCGGCTACTTCAGCTTCTTGCGGATATTTCACCTTATAGTTCGCCAAGGTTTGAGTGGCATTTTTTTTCTGTTCTAATGCAATATAGTTATTGGCTGCAGAAAGATAAGCCTCCTGAACGCCAGCTTTCATGGCTTTGTCCAGATAAGCGATGGCTTCACGTTGACCACCGCCTTCAGACAGACCAAAACCAAACCAGAAGTTGACTTCAGGATCATCCGGGTTAATTTTGAGAATACGCTGGGCATAGGTCAGGGAATTGGTGGTATAAACTGAACCCAGATCCAGGTTACGTGCCATCACGCTGGCTTTAAAAGCACGCATCAACACATCAAAAGAGGCATTTGGACGGGCCGCTAAAGTATCCAGTTGTCGGGTGACTTCACGCAATTTGGCTTCAAAACCACGGCGTTCCTGACGATCGCTGAAACGTGGTGGATAATGACGTGCCTTACCTTCGACCATTTGCAGGAAATCGTCAATTTCGGTGATATCGATTTCATTTGAATTGGCAAGTGCTGCATAACGCATTGCACGTGTATTGCTATCTACCACTGGAATAATCAGTTTATTCACATCCAGGGTCAGTTGCTTGGATGGATCATTAGGATCCGTCACCACCATCTTGGTTACAGGCTGCGCTGCAGCTTTTTTCAAATGCACTTCAAATTCAGGTGGTTCATTATAATTGAATGGATTTAAAGCATAAAATGGTGGGCTCAGTTCAGGCTCTACAAAAACCACTTGATCTACAGGTTTCTCAGCAGATTTCTGAGGAGTGGTTGAACACGCAGTAATTGTGAATGCTAAGCAAGCAAGTGCCAAGGGCTTAAAGGTCATAATAGTCATCCATTCTGTTATTTTTAAAACATCTATTCAAAAATTGCATGATCGTCAGTCTATGAAAACTATAACGATCATGCAAGTAAACCCGTGTTACAGAGTGAAGTGTGATATTCAGGCCTTGGATTGGCTGGTTTGCGCTTCACATTCACGGCGCGCTTCTTCCAGAATCTCCAACTCTTTTTTGCTCAAAGGCTGGCCATCCTGTTGCTGCTTGTTAAAGGTCGGATCTAACAAAGAAAGACGATTGCACAAGTTGTTCATGCGTTTTTCATTTTGCTGAATGCGATCCAGCAGAATCCGCATACCTTCTAAAATCGGATCAGACTGATCTTCAGTCGCGGCATAGGGCTGGAAACCGATACTTTCGGCATAGTCACGACGACGGGCTTCAGCATCATCTTTGGGTTTGTCTTTGGTAATAAAACGTGCCGGGTTGCCCACAGCTGTGGCGTTTTCAGGAACCGCTTTGGTAACGACCGCATTAGAACCGACTTTGGCATTTTTACCTACGGTAAATGGCCCAAGAATCTTGGCACCAGCACCGACTACCACGCCATCTTCTAGCGTTGGATGACGTTTACCTTTATTCCAGGTCGTTCCACCCAAAGTCACACCGTGATAAAGGGTGACATCATCGCCAATTTCAGCAGTTTCGCCAATTACGACACCCATACCGTGATCGATAAAGAAACGGCGGCCAATTTTTGCACCCGGATGGATTTCAATGCCCGTGGCAAACCGGCTAAACGAAGACAACGCACGCGCAGTTCCTTTACAGTCTTTGTTCCATAGCTCATGTGCCATGCGATGCATGATCAGCGCATGAATGCCAGGGTAAGTGGTTAAGACTTCTAAGGTATTGCGTGCTGCAGGATCGCGCGCAAAGACAGCTTGTATATCTTCTTTGAGCTGTTTTAGCATTAGATTTGATCCTCGTCCTGTGATGATGTGTGTGAAGATTTTTTCCAGGTACCGTTATTCAATGCCTGAACACGGCTGAAAATACCACGAAGTAAGTGATATTCCATACGATCTAATTGTATACGTCCGAAGAGACGACGCAAGCGTAAAGGCAATAATCTTGGATTTTTTGGATCCATAAATTCAATTTCTGCCAGCATTTTTTCCAAGTGCGGATAGAACTGTTCCATCTGCGCATGATTGACTAAAGGTTCATCCCATTCCATTTCAATACCATCAATGACTTGCATGGTCGCTTTAGCATCACGTGGCTGTTCAATTTGACTCATCGTTGCCATGCGCATCTCATAGCAGATCACCTGAATCGCCTGAGCTACATTCAGTACGCCATAATCAGTATTCACAGGAATAGTCAGATGATAATTGGCCATCGCCAGTTCTTCATTGGTCAGACCACGGTCTTCACGGCCAAATAGAATCGCGACTTCCTGCTGATTTTGTACCACGGCGGACATGGCTTTTTCAGCGGCAGGGCGCACATCTAACAGCGGCCAGGGAATGGTACGGCTACGTGCGCTGGTACCGAATACAATCTGACAGTCTTTAATGGCATCTTCAAGGGTTTCTACAATCTCGATCTGCTCGATCAGGTCAGTTGCACCCGCGGCCAGCGCGTCAATATCCGGATGCGGATAGGTTTTCGGTGCCACCAGAACCAGCTTAGACAAGCCCATGGTTTTCATGGCACGTAAGGCACTGCCGATATTGGCAGGTAAAGTGGTATTGACCATGACAATACGCACATGGGAGAGATGTGCTGAAACAGCAGCATTGTCAATTTGACTCATGAGGATTCCAATTTTAAGGTGTTTTAAAGATCAGGATTTATGAATATTGCGGCTGGGATTCAGCCTGATACAGCTCCAGTGCATCATCCATGCTCATGCCCGCAGGCGGCGGAGGAATATCCACCGGCTTGGCCTGTTCATAGGACACGGCTTTGGCAGCTTTGGACTTGACCTGATACTCAATATGCAAGGCTTCTTTACCAAAATAATCACGCAATTTGGCTAAGAGCTCATCCAGTGGGGCAACTTTCCAGTTGAGACCCAGATGCAGTTCAGTCGTGGCATACGGATAGTCCAGATACAGAATCACCGGAATATGTGCTGACATATCGACATTACAATAAGGAGTCAGAATCTGCTGCAGGTCACGGCTCAAGCTCTTGCTGAAATGCTCGGCTGTGAGAGTAATCTTGATGCTATTGGCACGTTTCTGACGAATTTCATTCAGGCTAAATGCTTTGGTGAGGCGTCCCATCGGACGGTCAAAGCCTTCACGCTCATAAATTTCACCTTCAATCACCACCACTTTATCGAGCTGGATAATCTCTTTAAAGCGGTTGAAGCGTTCGTGATTGGCTGAAATCTCAATCCGTGCCGTACCATCATCCAGTGTCATCATCATCCGGTTCGGAAAGTTGGCAATATCCACCACCAATCCTGCAAACACGGTGGTCACGCCACGGCGGGTCGGCGTCAGCTCATTGATCTGACTAGGCACAAAGGCTTTTAGTTCATTGCGATACACATCAATCGGGTGGCCGGTTAAATACAGGCCAAGCGTGTCTTTCTCACCTTTCAGGCGAACTTCATCTGCCCAAGGTTTGACTGGCTTAGATGGCTTGCGCTGAACTTCTTCAACTTCGCCAAACAGGTCCATGATGCCGGTTTCACGATTGGAACGTGCCTGTTCCGCAGCTTGAACCGCTTCAGGCAGTTGCGCCATCAGGTCGGCACGGTCAATTCCCAAGCAATCCAGTGCACCTGAACGAATCAGTGCTTCTAGAGTACGCTTATTGATTTTTTTCAGGTCAATACGATGACAGAAATCAAACAAGTCACGGAATGGACCTTCTTGTGCACGCGAGTCAATCACAGACTGCATCGCCGCTTCACCAACGCCTTTAATCGCCCCCAGACCATAGACAATGGTTTGCTCATCGATAGCATGGAATTGATACAGCGACATATTCACTGACGGCGGCAAAACTTCCAGATTGTTCTTGCGACAGTCATCAATCAGGAATACCACGTTGTCGGTGTTCTGCATCTCCGAGGTCAATACCGCAGACAGGAATTCCGCCGGATAATGTGCTTTCAGCCATGCAGTTTGGTAGGCAACCAAAGCATAGGCAGCAGCATGCGATTTGTTAAAACCATAGCCGGCGAACTTTTCCATATAGTCGAAGATATGGTTGGCCGTGGCTTCATCAATGTCTTTTTTCGATGCACCTTCAATAAAAATCTGGCGCTGTTTGACCATTTCTTCCGGTTTTTTCTTACCCATGGCACGACGTAACAAGTCCGCGCCACCAAGGGTATAGCCGGCACAGTACTGTGCAGCCTGCATTACCTGTTCCTGATACACCATAATCCCGTAGGTGGGTTCTAGCACGCCTTCAAGCAATGGATGCAGATATTCAAAATCGCCACCATGCATCCGGTGGATAAAGTCAGGAATCAGATCCATCGGGCCTGGACGGTAC
Source organism: Acinetobacter sp. CIP A162 (assembly GCF_000367905.1). GTDB lineage: Bacteria > Pseudomonadota > Gammaproteobacteria > Pseudomonadales > Moraxellaceae > Acinetobacter > Acinetobacter lwoffii. The sequence goes on from NZ_KB849159.1 coordinate 731,407, forward strand.
AGCGATACGAAGGCAATAATTTCTTCAAACTTGCTCGGGCGTGCCTCTTTCAGCATCTTCTTCATGCCCACGGATTCAAACTGGAATACCGCGGTGGTGTTGGCATTAGCAAAGACCAGATATGCGTCTTTATCTTCAAGCGGGATATAAGCAATATCTAAAGGTTTATCCGCTTTGATGCGTTTATTGATATTTTTAACCGCATCTTCAATCACCGTCAGGTTACGCAAACCCAAGAAGTCAAACTTCACCAGACCTGCAGATTCGACATCGTCTTTATCGAACTGTGCCACGCGTCCGGTACCATCGGCATCACACATGACCGCAGAGAAATCGGTAATTTTGGTTGGCGAGATCACCACACCACCGGCGTGTTTACCGGTGTTTCGGGTAATACCTTCCAGTTTCAGTGCCATTTCCCAGATTTCGGCTGCATCGTCATGGTCTGGATTGGATGGATTGGTGACGATATCTTTAAGCTGGGGTTCAGCTTCTAGTGACTCAAGCAGGCTTAGACCTAAAGGCTTGGTCGGAATCATTTTCGAGATACGATCCGCCAAGCCATAAGATTTACCCAAAACGCGGGCAACATCACGAATCGCACCTTTGGCCGCCATGGTACCGAATGTTGCAATCTGGGAGACCGCATCACGGCCATAGGTACGTGCTACATAGTCAATCACGCGGTCACGGCCTGCGATACAGAAATCGACGTCGAAGTCGGGCATCGAAACACGTTCCGGGTTCAGGAAACGTTCGAACAGCAGTTCATAACGCAGCGGGTCAAGATCGGTAATTTTTAAGCTATAGGCGACCAGTGAACCTGCACCCGAACCACGGCCCGGACCGACCGGAACGCCGTTACTTTTCGACCACTGAATGAAGTCCATCACGATCAGGAAGTAGCCCGGGAATCCCATCGAGTTAATGATGTTAATCTCGTATTCGATACGCTCATCATAAGGCTTGCGGATTTCTGGCCAGTCTTCATCACGTTGTTCAGGCGGATACAGGAAATTCAGGCGTTCTTCCAGACCTTCTTTGGACAAGTGTGCAAAGAAGGTATCAATGGTATGACCTTCAGGAATCGGATAATCAGGCAGGAAGTATTTGCCCAGTTGCAGCGTCACATTACAGCGTTTGGCAATGTGATAGGTGTTCTCAATCGCAGATGGAATATCCGAGAACAGCGCCGTCATTTCTTCAGCAGATTTGAAATATTGTTCAGGTGAATAGGTTTTAGGGCGGCGGTTGTCACCAAGCACATAACCATCTGCAATACATACCCGTGCTTCATGCGCTTCATAATCTTCACGGGTCATGAAATGCACATCATTATGTGCGACCACACCGATATTGTATTTTTTTGCCAGCTTAACGGCTTCCAGAATAAAGTTATCTTCATCCGGACGATTGGTACGGGTCAGGGCAAGATAAACACGATTACCAAATTTTTCGACCCATTCTTCTAGCAGCGGTTCCGCTTTTTGCGGATTTGAACTCATCAGCATTTTGCCGACATCGGAATGCATGCCGAGCAGGGCAATCATGTCCTCAGGCTGATTTAAAATCCATTGTTTTTGAACGCAGGGAATATCCAGTTGCTGGCCACTGATAAAGCCTTCAGATACCAGTTCCGTCAGGTTACGCCAGCCGGTATTGGTCATGGCCAATAAGGTCATGCGATGTTCGGCATCATTCAGGCGAATTTCGGAACCCAGAATCGGCTTGATGCCTTTGCCCAGGCATTTGCCATAGAACTTGACGGCAGCATGCAGGTTAGAAAGATCCGTGAGCGCAAGGGCAGGCATCTGTTCTTCTTCGGCAGCTTTGACCAAGTCAGGTATCCGTACGATGGATTCAGTAATCGAAAATTCTGTATGAATACCAAGATGAACAAAGTGCATAGATGAGTCCCTGCTAAAACCATTGAATAGTTTAACATGGGATTTATTGTTTCAGTTTGAAATTGAGGGGAAATGGCTAACTTTTAGGTCAAGTTTGAATTTGATTTTTTAAGCTGATTATTTAGTTAGTTGTTAGAAGATATTTTCTTTTACTTTTGACGGGACAAAAGTAACAAAACCCCTTTGTTGATCTGATGGCACTTCCATGTGCCACAAATCAACGGGCGACTTCCTGTCGCCGTGGCACGTATCAAATAGTTGCAGGACTTTACTTTGAAATAATGAGAAAGGGATCGTAAGTATTAAAAACAATAAAACCCTCTTTTTAGAGGGCTTTATTCATACATAAAAACTAGCTTAACGAAGTCGGGATAACCAGTCACCGAGGCTTTGTACAATCTGCACTAGAATCAGTAATACAATCACCGTCATGATGACTACAGAGGTATCAAAACGCTGATAACCATAAGAAATCGCTAAGTCACCAATACCACCCGCACCGACAGCACCGGCCATTGCCGTTGCACCAATCAAACTGATGGTAGCAGTAGTCAAGTTTAGAATCAGTGAGCTACGCGCTTCCGGCAGAATAAACTTAAAGATAATTTGCATTGGCGTCGCGCCCATCGCTTGGGCAGATTCGATAATACCTTCATTCACTTCAAGCAAAGATGTTTCAATCAGGCGACCAATGTATGGGCCGACATAAATGGTCAATGGAACAATCGCTGCCCAGGTCCCAATCGATGTGCCGACAATTAACTTGGTCAGTGGAATCACCGCAATCAGCAAGATAATAAATGGCAATGAACGTAGCGCATTCACAATCGGATTGAGACCGTGATAAATCACACGATTCGGCAGAATCCCATTCTGACGGGTCACCAGTAGAGTAATCGCCTGAATAAAGCCCCAGATACAGCCAAACAGCATCGCGAAGAACACCATATGAAAGGTTTCTTGTAGCGCTGTCACGAACTGATCTATCGACAGGGAGCTTTTCCAGAACGGTGCAGTGATCGTCGTCAGCCACTGTACAATCAAATCTCTCATGCCTGTACTCCCGCCTGATCGACTTGTACGCCGTGTTGTTCAAGGAATTTTATTGCTGCTTGAATTTCTTGTGCATCACCCAGTAGCTGAATAAACATCTGGCCAATCACCGTGCCATTAATTTCGGTCATATTGGCAAACAGAATATTTAAACTGATATCAAACTGTTTAATCACCGCTTGAATCACGGTTTCCTGTGCCGAGCTACCAAGGAATTTCAGGCAATAAATACTGTTGTGATTCTGGTTTTCCAGATTATTCAGAATATTGACTGGTAAATGCTGCTGTAATACGGTCTGAATAAAACTCTTGGTCGTCGGGTGCTGGGGCTGACTGAATATTTGTAAGGTACTGCCGGTTTCAATCACATCACCTTTTTCCATCACGGCGACATAATCACACACGGTTTCAATTACATCCATTTCATGGGTAACCATAACAATGGTGATGCCTTGTTCTTCATTAATTTTTTTAAGTAGCTGTAGAACAGATTTGGTGGTTTGTGGATCAAGTGCAGAAGTCGCTTCATCACAGAGTAAAATTTTTGGATGATTGGCAAGGGCACGGGCAATACCAACACGCTGCTTTTGACCGCCAGACAATTCATCTGGAAAAGCATGACGTTTATGTTTCAGGTCAATAAAGTCTAATAATTCTTCGAGGCGCTTTTCCCGTTCTGCCTTGCTCCAGCCTAGGAGTTTCATGGGCATTTCGATATTGGCTGCCACGGTTTTGGTTTGCATTAAATTGAAATGCTGGAAAATCATGCCGATGCTGGCACGTTCTTGACGCAATGCTTTGGCATCCAGTGCGGTAAAATCTGTTCCGTTAATGATAATCCGGCCTGAGCTTGGGCGCTCAAGCAGGTTGATCAGACGGATGAGGGTGCTTTTACCGGCACCACTATAACCGATGATGCCAAAAATACTGCCGGTTGGAATCTGAAGATTAATCTGATTCAAGGCATGCAAGGTTTGACCCTTAAGCTCATACTGTTTTGAAATATCTTTAAATTCAATCATAGTGTCAAAAACTGCATCACGGATAAAAAAACAGGCAAGAAATCGTCCTTGCCTGTTCTAAAAGTCTATTATAGTACTATTTTGATTCAGTTAAATACGTCACAGGTTTGTTTACCGCAACTTTCGTACCACCAAAATGTTCATCAACATATGCTTTTACTGCTGGCGTATGATACAACGCACCCACTTTTTGCAGGACTGGATCGTTTTGACGGTCTGCTGCAACAGCTAATACGTTGACATTCATTTTTGTGCTTTGATCGATTGGCTCATAGTAAATCGCATCTTTCAATACGTTTAAACCACCTTCCATTGCCAGGGTATTGCCCAGCACAATCGCATCAACTTCATCTTTTACACGTACTGCAGTCGCCATTTGAATTGGCTTAATCACGATTTGTTTTGCATTTTCGGTCACATCAGAAGTTGTACCTTTGACATTGTCAAAACCAGCTTTTAATTTAACTAGGCCTGCTGATTGTAAAAGTAATAATGCACGTGATTCGTTTGCGCCGTCGTTAGGAATAGCAATGGTTGCACCAGTTTTAAACTCGTTTAAAGATTTCACTTTGCTTGAGTAAATACCCATTGGCTCTAAATAAGTGGTAGATAGAGGTACAATTTTGGCTGTGTTGGCATCGTTGTAAGCCACCATATAGGCATAAGACTGGAATGCATTCACATCAATTTCTTTGTTGGCTACTGCCGTGTTCATTGACACATAGTCAGTAAAATTTTTCACATCAAGTTTGATACCGGCTGCTTTGGTTTCAGGCAGGGTCGCGATATAACGCCATACGTCTACATCTGAACCGGTCGAAGCCATAGTTACAGTTTGAAGACCATTAGCATCTTTGCTTTGCGCTGCATCAGTGGCAGGCGCTTCTTGTTTACCACACCCAGTTAAAGTCAATACAGAGGCACTTAAGATAACGCCAAGTAACTTTTTCATGAAATTGTCCTAATTCTATTCTTGCCTAAAGTATAAGCATTTTTAAATCGTGTTAAATAAGAGTTTTATTACGATCTAAGTAGGTGGATTGATCATTGCTGAGGAGGGCTTGAGATCGGAAGATGCAAGCGTGCAGCAACAGTTCTGGTGAACTTGATCAAGTCAGAGGCAGCCCAAATCTGATGTACTTAATCTATTTTGGAGAGAGAAAATAGATATTTCATAAGTACATGCCAAGGTTTATGTGCTCTGAAGTTGCGGATATCATAGCAATAAATCTATATTCAATATACTGGATAAAAAAGCTTTACTTATCTCTTTAGGCGAATATAAAAAAAGATCTTTTAAAGAAAATATTAATTAAAACAATATATTATTTATATTGAAAATATAGTTTTAATGGATGTGTTTAAATAGTGATCTTTATAAGATTTTGTAAGATAGAAATATAAAAAATGCATATAGATAAATAGGGTGTGTTGACACTTTTAGCTTAAAAAAATAGCGAAGTAGTAAAATCAAATCGCCAAACCCAATTTTACTATTCGCTATGCCTCGTACCATGCTGACAGATCAACACTGGCAAAAGTTGAAAGTTATTCTGCGTAATTTATCCATTCACCACAACTCAAATTTACGCAATTTTATTGAAGCTATTCTCTATAGAATTAGAACAGGCTGTCCGTGGCGAGATATTCCTTGTTGTTTTGGTCATTCAAACTCTATTTTCAAACGTTTTAATCGTTGGTCAAGCAGCGGTAAGTTACTTAGATTATTCAAATTACTAGCCTCATGCCCCGATATGGAGTGGATTTTTATTGATGGCTCTCATGTACTTGCTCATCAACATTCTGCCGGCATAGCGAATCAATCTATTTCTAAAAGTGTAGGAGGAAACTCCTCAAAAATACATTTGATTGTTGATGCACATGGCAATCCTATTGATTTCATGATTACCGATGGAACCACACATGATGTTAAAGTTGCACCTGATTTAATATCAACATTAGATTTAAAAGAGACAAAAGTGGTATGTGCAGATAAAGGCTATGATTCAGAACCACTGCGTGAACAGATCAGGAAAACAGGGACTAAAGCGAATATACCAAAGAAAACAAATAGCCAATCGAACAATGATCATATGGACTGGTATTTATATAAAATCAGGCATTTAGTTGAAAATATGTTTTGTAGATTAAAGCAATTTAGAGGAATAGCTACTCGATATGACAAGCTCAAAAGAAATTATCAAAGTTCTGTTGCTTTAGCCTGTATATTTTTATGGCTACCTTTATAGGGTTAATTATGAACAGTAAATGTCAACAGACCCTATATAGAATATCTGATTTTTTGGAAAATGAAGAAAATTCGAGTATTAACGAGATAAATCTTTCCTTTCTATTAACTAAGCGAGTCAGTATCTGATCTTGGTTTTCTTAGGTCATGATACTGCAAGCTTGTTTTAACAGAAGGGAATATGCAGATAATCTGAACGCTGTTTTTCATAGAGTACGTGTCTACACAAGATATGATCGGCAGGTACAAGCGGATGGTCAAACTCTCCTACTTTTTCTAAGCTAATGTTTTGCATGACACGTTCTGAGGGCGTGTTGACGCATGCAGTAAAAGAAATGACTTTCTCGAGTCGTAGAGTTCTAAAGGCATATTTCAGTACCGCTTTGGCCCCTTCAGTGGCATAGCCTTGATTCCAGTATTGTGGTAGCAAGCGCCAGCCAATTTCAGGGGCATCAGCAATTTTAAGCTCAGGTGGATGCACGTGTAAGCCAATAGATCCGATAAATTCGCCTGTGGTTTTCAATTCTACGGCAAAGGCTCCCCAACCGCGTTTTTCGATATCTGTGCGGATACGTTCAAGAAAAGCAGTTGCCTCAGTCGCATCGAGATTTTTAGGGAAGTAGCGCATGACCTCTTTATCTGCACACATTTGGATAAATGGAGCTATGTCAGAGTCTTGACATTGGCGCAGGATCAGGCGAGGGGTTTGGATATAGCTAATCATAGATTTCACAAATAAAAACCCGCTATAGCGGGTTATAATAAATTAATTTGCAAGTAATAAGTCTTCAGCTCTTAGATATTGAAAGAATGCATCTAAAATTAGATTATTACGACTAATAATGTCTTCTTCATCAAATTTATTTTTTTGAATCAGTAGAGATATTTCATCAATTTGGCTCGGTTTTGAGTAACTGCCTCTACGTACTTCACCACTATAAATTTTTTGTTTATCTTCAAAACGATAATCAGAAGCCCTAATGTTTATACTTTCCTCAAGTAATATTTTATTCCCTAGCAATTCAAGATGTTCAACTTTCTCAAGTCCTTGTTCCATTTGATAACGTTTTTTAGCAAAGATATGTTCTATATGGAAGCTTTCATTAAGGTTAAGCAATGGTTGGTTTTTCAATGTGAAGGCATACCACGTGAGTATGGAACGAGTAATACTGCGTTGATTTGTGAATTTATAAGTTTCAAATAAGGTTCTAGTATGAGTTTCATCAAATCTATATTTTGAAAATGAGACATCATTGTTGTTGACTAGATTAACCATTTCATCAAAAGCAGGAGTTCTGAGTGCATTAACTCCAGGATTTGTAATAGCATATGTATATATAAATGCAGTAATTTTATTTAGAAATTGGAGAAATAACTCATTATCTAGTAAATTTTTGTGATCCTTAAAATGTAAAAAATAGGTGGAAACCAAATTTTGCCACATACCATTGGGAGCATAATTTAGTATGTAGAGTTTTTTTAGAACTTCATTAGAAAATTTTGAATTATCTTGAATTTTGATACTCTGCCAGAAAGCTGCTAGTTTTTTTAAGTCCAGCATTGTGTTTTCTGAATTAAGATATTGATATTTGTTACGCTCATAAAACTTTCTCAAAGCTTCGGTCGATGTGCTTTTATTACCTTCAAGTGCTCGTAAGTAATACATATAGCGCGTGAATAATTCATCCATTGGTGTAGTTGTGCTATGTGTAAAAATATCATTACAAACTTTTTCAAGGTTTTTCCATTCCTCAATGAAATCATCCTTTTTGCCTAATTTCGTATAGAATTTATAAAATTGAGCTTTAAAAATATCTGCATCGGATAAAGGTAGACCACGATCGTTTAGGGTTGAGAAAATACGTAAAGCAGTATCTTGTGAATCCGCTTCGATAGGTAATAGGATGCAATTTCCTAAAATACGAGCGGGTAAGTAAGCGAAATAGCTTGGAAAGTTTTGTAAAAAACTATCGATTCTCTTTTGAAAAAATTGATAATTTTTTACATATTTATTTTCACTATTTACTTGAATAGAGCCTGTTCTTAGTAGTTTTAAAAATTCTTCTTTATCATCATCGGTAGCTACTTCAGAATCAATTTTTAACTCTGTCTTGATGGCTTCACCAAAAGTATCCGTTTTCCAAATGCATTTCTCAATGCGTTGCCGTGTTGACTTAGAGCTTTGATCTTGCATATTGGTAAATTTGTCAAAAAAAGCTCTTAGAAGTAACATCAAAGTTGTGAGTCGTTGTTGTCCATCAATTACTTCGGATTGATCGTTATCATTTTTATATGTGACAATGGAGCCTAAAAAATATTCATCTTTTCTATCATCAAATTGGTCTGCATTATTGTCTGGAAAAGCAAAATTAAAAATATCATCCCATAAGGTTTGGCATTGCTCTTCATCCCATGCATAAGGTCGCTGATAATCAGGTATTAAAAAATCTGCACGTTTATCTGAAAAAAGTTCGTAAACTGTTTTTTGGTCAACATTAAGTTTAGACATAAGCCCCCCAACCCCTCAATTTTATTGGTGCATAATTTTATGTAATCTATTCATTATCATGCATATTATAGAAAAACCCCGAACGAATCGGGGGTTTTTTAATTAATCTAAATTCAGATTAAGCATTTTCACGCGCAATCGCACGGTAACCAATATCTTTACGATATTGAACGCCGTCGAATGTCACTTTTTCGCAAAGCTCTAACGCTTTTTCTTGTGCTTCACCAATCGTGTTACCAAGCGCAGTTACGCAAAGCACACGACCACCAGCAGTAACGATGTCACCATTTTCATTGGCTTTAGTACCTGCATGGAACACTTTCGCATCAGTCATTTCAGTGTCTAAACCTGAAATTACATCACCATTGCTTGAAGTTTCTGGGTAACCTTTCGACGCTAAAACGATACCAACAGTCTTGCGCTCATCCCATTCAGCTTCAGCAGGTAAGTTACCTGCAATACCAGCTTCAACGAGATCTACCAAAGATGATTTTAAACGCATCATGATCGGTTGAGTTTCAGGGTCACCAAAACGGCAGTTAAACTCGATCACTTTAGGTTGACCTTGTTCATCAATCATCAAGCCTGCGTATAAGAAACCTGTGTAAACATGACCATCTGCTTTCATGCCGTCAACAGTCGGACGCATCACTTCTTTCATGGTTTTTTCAAATACGTCAGCCGTCACAACAGGAGCAGGAGAGTAAGCACCCATACCGCCAGTGTTCGGACCTTGGTCGCCTTCAAAAATACGTTTATGGTCTTGAGAAGTTGCCATCGGCAAGATGTTGTCGCCATCAATCATACAAATGAAAGATGCTTCTTCACCCGCAAGGAATTCTTCGATCACAACACGAGAACCTGCATCACCAAATTTGTTGCCTGCAAGCATGTCGTCAATCGCATCGAATGCTTCTTGATTGGTCATTGCAACGATTACGCCTTTACCTGCAGCAAGACCGTCAGCCTTAATCACGATTGGCGCACCATTTTTCTCAACAAATGCTTTCGCAGCATCTACTTCAGTGAACACATCATAGAATGCTGTTGGAATGTTGTGGCGTTTTAAGAAGTGCTTGGCAAAAGCCTTAGAGCCTTCAAGCTGTGCAGCAAATTGAGTTGGACCCCAAATTTTAACGCCAGCTTCACGGCATGCATTTACAACACCATTTACAAGTGGTGCTTCAGGACCAACAACCACTAAATCAACCGCATTGTTTTTTGCAAAGTCGATAATTGCAGCGTTGTCTAAAATATTTAAGGCAACATTTTCGCATTTATTTTCTGTTGCAGTACCTGCATTACCTGGTGCTACAAATACTTTTGCGACTTTGTCATCTTGCGCGATTTTCCATGCCAATGCATGTTCACGACCGCCATTACCCAAAACTAAAACGTTCATCTTTTATAATCCTGTTTAAAAGAAATCCCCACATCTCCAAAAGGAGAATCCCATTTTTGCAGTACTTGACGTACAAAACCCTCCTTAGAAAAGGAGGGCTAGGGAGGATTTAAAAAATTAAATGAATCTTCATGTGTCTATTAATGACGGAAGTGACGCATACCAGTGAAGACCATTGCAATACCAGCTTCGTCAGCTGCTGCAATTGTTTCTTCATCACGCATAGAACCACCCGGTTGAATAATGCATTTGATACCTGCTTTGGCAGCGTTATCAATACCATCACGGAATGGGAAGAATGCGTCAGATGCCATTACCGCACCTTCAACCACTAAACCAGCATGTTCAGCTTTGATTGCAGCAATACGGGCAGAGTTTACACGGCTCATTTGGCCAGCGCCGACACCAATGGTTTGACGGTTTTTAGCATACACAATCGCGTTAGATTTTACGTATTTCGCCACTTTCCAAGCGAAGATCATGTCATCAATTTCTTGTTCAGTCGGCGCACGTTTGGTCACAACTTTAAGGTCATCTTTAGTGATCATGCCCAAGTCTTGATCTTGAACTAACAAACCGCCGTTTACGCGTTTGTAGTCAAGTTGCGATTGACGCGCATCGATTGCTGGGAGTTCGCCACATACAAGTACACGTACATTTTTCTTCGCACCTGTTACTTCAAGAACGCCTTCAGCAACACTCGGTGCAATGATCACTTCAACGAATTGACGATCAACAATGGCTTGTGCAGTTGCAACGTCTAATTCACGGTTGAATGCAATGATGCCACCGAATGCAGATTCAGGATCTGTTGCATACGCAAGATCATAAGCTGCTTGAATACCGTCTAGAGAAACTGCAACGCCACATGGGTTCGCGTGTTTAACGATCACACAAGCAGGCTTCGCAAATGATTTCACACATTCAAGTGCTGCATCAGTATCTGCGATGTTGTTATAAGAGAGTTCTTTACCTTGAAGCTGTTTCGCTGTTGAAACAGAAGCTTCAGTCGCTGTGTCTTCTACATAGAATGCAGCAGCTTGATGCGGGTTCTCACCGTAACGAAGGTCTTGAACTTTGTTCAATTGAGTATTGAAAGTACGTGCAAATTTGTCTGCCTGACCTTCTTCTTTACCTACGCGAGCGCCTAAGTAAGATGCGATCATGCCGTCATATTGAGCAGTATGTTCAAATGCTTTTACTGCTAGGTCAAAACGAGTTGCATGAGATAAAGCACCCTCAGCTTTAAGCTCGGCAACGACAGTTGCATAGTCAGAAGCATTTACGATGATACCTACAGATGCATGGTTTTTTGCTGCAGCACGAACCATGGTAGGACCACCGATGTCGATGTTTTCGATAGCATCAGCAAGTGAACAGTTTGGTTTGGCTACCGTTGCAGCAAATGGATAAAGGTTTACAACGACTAAATCAATAGCATCAATGTTGTGTTCAGCCATCACAGCTTCGTCTAGACCACGACGAGCCAGGATACCCCCATGAATTTTTGGATGTAGTGTTTTTACACGGCCGTCCATCATCTCTGGAAAACCTGTATGCTCCGAAACTTCAACTACAGCCACATTATTGTCTTTCAACAATTTGTAGGTACCACCTGTAGATAAAATTTCTACCCCTAGAGCAGCAAGTTCTTGTGCAAATTCAACAATACCAGTCTTGTCAGACACAGAGATTAAAGCGCGTTTAATAGTCATGATCTTCGTCACAGTTTTCAAGGAACAGAATAAAACAAAATCAGCAATTTACAGGTTAAAAAAAATGCCTGCGGAAGCCGCAAGCATTTTATCATTTATTCACTCATTAAACCGTGAGCTTTTAACTTTTTACGTAAAGTACCACGGTTGAGTCCGAGGATCTCGGCAGCACGTGTTTGGTTACCACGTGTATATTCTAGAACTACAGATAGAAGAGGTTTCTCCATTTCTGCTAGCACCATGTCGTATACCTGAGATGGTTGCTCGCCCTGCAGTTGTGCAAAATAGTGGCGAACTGCGCGATCTACGTGGATACGTAAAGCAACATCAGATTGTGCAGTAAAAATAGGAGATTTGCTATTCATGCGAATTAATCCGAAAAACAAATATCACTTGGGTAAAGTGATATATAAAAGTGGTCTAGAAATTGAAATGAACTCCATTTTAGATCCTAAAACGGAAGTTCTAAAACTTAGTCATTACATTGAGCCTGTAGCTTGACACATCTCTGCGATTTGGTCGAAAAATAAGCGTAACAATAGTTAAAGTTTTGTTACTGACCAAAATCAAAACAAAAAAATCTGCACGATACGCAATAAATTTTATAGCGCATTAGGCAAGACTGTATTTGTTGTGAAAAAGTCGCGAGGAGTTGCAGCACATAGCTTTCGTGGCGCGTATCATACCATTGTCTAAGCAAAAGTGAGCAAGAAAACTGCATTTTTTTTAACTTTTTTTAATTTTTTAATGCTTTCTCAGCAGATTAGGGGCGAATTATTTCCAAAGTATAGCGATCAAAGCTTTTACGATCGACTGGAAGCTTAAATTTGAATTTAAACGGGCTGTTTTTTGGGATGCGCTGAATATTGACCAGACTTTCAATCAGGTACTCTTCGGAGGACAGGTTATAAGTTGCAATCACTTCACCGCGATGTTCCAGATTGATTCTTAAAATTGGTAAAGCCAGACTACGGTCATGAAAATTAATCAGCTCACCGCTAAACTCAGCTTCATTATTACCGGTTGCCTTGATTTTGACTTTATTAACCTGAATTAGTGTGTAGTATTTTTCCAGATTGGAACAATTAAACACTTCACAAGCACTGTTAAAGGCCAGACTCATGACGTGACTGTTTTTGATGTATTGCGGATTGAACCAGAAAAATTGAAACAGCAGCAGGCTGAACAGCGACAGATTAAGTAAACTCCAGCCTATATAGTACATTGGCCCACGTTTGGTTTGTTTTTCTGCCTGATCTTCCCAATTCATGCTCGGCAGGACTGAAATCGGCTCGGTACTGAAATAATTCAGGTTATTTAAATAGGTTTCCAGGTCAATATTGGAATGTTCAACTTTTTGATCAAAAATCTGTAGCAGGCTATGACGATGGTGCTGCTGATCCGTGTGATAAACACCTGAGTTATTTTGAGCATTAGTTTTGCTGAATTCGCTGGAGTTTGATTGAGCGTGAGACATTGAGGCAGTGACCGAATTCCGGGTTTCGGTCACCAAATGCGATAAGGCATTAAATGAGGTGGTACATTTAGGACAGCAAACCATTCCCTGCGCAACGGTGAGTTGAGCAACTGTGACCTTATAGGTGGTGGAACAGGTAGGGCAATGGGTTCTTTTGTCACTCATGGATTATTTATAGGCTCATTCGTTCTTATGGCGTTTACCCGAGATACGGCACCAGTGCTCATCTCGTTTTTCTACCTCTAATATATCAAAATAATTTGAGTAAATGCTAGTAACATCAGCAACTTGCTCTTCAATAACACCCGCAAGTGCGAACTGTCCCTCAGATTTGATTAAAGTTGCGAACTCGGGAGCCAGCATCATCAGTGGTGCTGCCAGAATATTGGCAACAAATACGTCAGCTTTGGTATTGCCGAGCTCATCTCTAAATTCTTCTGGCAGTCCGACATAAAGTTTGTCCAGTACGCCATTCAGTTCAGCGTTTTGCTGAGTCGCCAGTACAGCTTGTGGGTCGATATCAGTAGCATATGCTTTTTTCGCACCTAATAGCAGTGCAGCTACCGCGAGAATACCTGAGCCACAGCCATAATCGATGACAATTTTATCTTTCACATCAATCTTGCCGAGCCATTGTAAGCACAGGAAAGTTGAAGCGTGGTTGCCTGTTCCGAAAGCCAGACCTGGATCAAGCTTGATGTTTACCGCATCGGCATCAGGTGCTTCCATCCATTCGGGTACGATCCAGTATTTATCAGCAATCTGAATTGGCTCATAGGCATCCATCCAGGTGCGTTCCCAAGCCTGATCTTCAATCAGTTCATGACGGATCGGAGCATCTGGCATTTGTGCACGAATAAAGGTTTCTAGTGCGGTAACATCAATTTCTTCGCCTTCTTCCTGCGCATAAATACCGGTCACAATCACTTTATTCCAGAGTGGTGTTTCACCTGGAAGTGGTTCCAGCAAATCCTGGTTTTCAGCATCATCCAAAGTCACACTCACTGCGCCTAGCGAGCTGAGTAATGTCTCAGTAAAATCAACCTGAGCCTGTTCAACCGTAATATGAATTTGTAACCACTTCACAGAAATAACCTTTATACATTTTTCAAAAAGCTATTGTAACGGAAGTTCAGACTCAACGCTGCTATCTTCTTGATCCATTCCCAAAATAAAAAGGATGCCTGAGGCATCCTTTGAACAGTTCCAGAGCTTATCTAATCCAGATTCGTTAAAGGTGTTTGCGCCGGGAGTGGTGCAAGCCGGTTCAACAGACTGCCAAAAATTGCAGCAAAGATATACATAAAGATAGAATAAACCGCGGCTGGCATCGCCACAGCAGCACTGCCAATCACGGTCAGGGCAATGGTCATGGCGAGGGTGCTGTTATGAATGCCAATTTCAAATGCACTGGCACGGGCTTGAGCGCTATTAATATTCAGTAGTCGCGGAATCAGATAACCAATACTCAGGCTCAGGATGCAGAACAAGGCAGTCGCCAGACCCACCTGGGTCAAGTATTCACCGATATTGCTGCGCTCTTTGATGAGTGTGGCAATAATAATCAGCACCAAAAAGCCAATCGAAAAAATCCGCAGCGGCCGATTCAGTTTTGCGGTCACGCCTGGTGCATAGCGCCGAATCAACATGCCAATTCCCACCGGAATCAGGATGATCGCAAAGACTTGCAGAATCTTGCCGAATTGCAGGCCAACTTGCTGGCTATCCTGCATAAAATGCATGATCGAAAAATTAATAATTAAAGGTAAGGTAATCGCTGCGATGACTGAGTTGATAGCAGTCAAAGTGATATTGAGGGCTAAGTCACCTTTAAACAGATAGCTAAACAGGTTGGCTGTTGCACCCCCGGGCGAAGCCGCCAGGAGCATCAACCCGACTGAGAGTAATGGGGTTAAAGCGAATAGCTTGCAGAGTAAAAAGGCAATGCCAACCAGAATAACCAGTTGGCAGAACAATGCTATAAATACGGCTTTGGGGTGACGAGTGACACGGCTAAAGTCCCGAGGCGTCAGTTCAAGGCCCAGTCCCATCATGATGATTGCAAGTGCCAGCGGCAGTAATATCGTTATAAGGCCAGAATCCATCTGTATGCTCCTTGTCGAAAATTGTTTTAATACTTCTGATTTTCTTTGGAAAAGCATACAGCCTTATAGCAGAATCAGCCAAATAAATTACAAATCTGATAAACGCCCTTTGTTGCTATACACCACTTGCTGGCGGCTAATTAGCACACCGAAAATAGTGGCGAAACTGTACATGAAAATTGTATAAATGCCTGCAGGAATAGCCATCGTGACATTATTTAAGACCGATATCGCAATCGTCAGCGCAATGGCAGTGTTATGAATGCCAATTTCAAAGGTACAGGCGCGTGCCATTTTCTCTGGAATACCCATGAGTAAAGGAATGCAATAGCCAATAAACAGGCTGGAAAAACATAAAATCGCAGTTACTGCACCAATATTGGCAAAGTATTCGACCAAATTCGAACGTTCTCTGAAAATGGCGAATATCAATAGGATGGTTAGAAAACCGATAGAGAGTAAGCGCATGGGCCTGCTGACAGTAATTGACAGGTTTGGAAATTTGGCCCGAAGCAGCATACCCATGATCACGGGAATCAAGGTAATTAAAAACACCTGCACAATCTTTTCAGCTGGAAAAGTCACGTTTGAGTCATGACTCATAAAGTAGTGTAAGGATAGATTGATAATAAAGGGTAGGGTAAAAATAGAAATGATGGTATTAATGGCGGTTAGAGTAATATTCAGTGCCACATCACCTTTATATATGTAGCTAAACAGGTTCGCGGTTGGGCCGCCAGGTGAGGCGGCTAGCAACATCAGACCTACAGCAAGCAAAGCGGGCAAGTCCAAAATCAGACAAATAAAAAAAGCAATGCTGGGTAACAGTACTAACTGCGCAAATAAAGTAATAAAAATGACTTTAGGATAGCGACTTAAGCGCAGGAAATCTTTGATGGTGAGTTCTAGCCCCAGCCCCATCATCATGATTGCCAATGTAATTGGCAAAAAAACGCTAAAAAACCCCGAATCCATGAATTTGCCTTTTTATTATACATTTATAGATATATTTTGAGTTTAGCCTAGATGAATAAATAAGTAATAAAAAACGGGCAAAATGCAGTCACTTTGCCCGTCAAAACTTTTACTTGAAATCTAAACTATTTAGATATATATCGGCTACATACCTGGCTGGCCTTGCATTGGTGAGTCAGGCTGTGCTGGCTGGTTCATCTGATGCTGCATTGGTTGGCTTTGCATCGGTGGCTGCATTGGCTGACTTTGCATCTGAGATTGTCCCTGAGGGCGTGGTGGCATAAAGCCTAATGCACATTTACCTTTGACTTCGGCACCATTAATGGTGGCAGTGGTTGCACCACTGTTGCCGCTACAAGTACTCATGAGTTCGGCTTCATCGCCTTTGATTGAAGCGTTTTTGGATGAAGCGAAAAACTGCGGTTCACAGGTACCATTCCAGATAATGCCGCGATGGGCAAAACTGACTTGTGCACCTTGGGATTTGCCTTTACAAACCTGTTGGTACTTTTGTGTATTATAAATGGTTTCGACCTTATCATTCGCTGATGCAGCAAACGGCGCAAAACATAAACCACATAGAACGGTTGAGAGGAAAATATTCTTATTCATCTTTTATACCTTTGTTTGTAATGTAACCAACATATAGATTAAAAAATGCGCGAGATTAAACAATGCAAATCGAGTAAATTTCTCAGCTTATATGTTTAATTTATATAGTTCCTCTGCAAAGTTAAATTACAGCGCTTTATTGTTATGCGAGTTAAGTGCGATTTATCTCAGGATAAATTCAACTGAATTTGTCTACTTTAGAGTGAAATTTGCTATAATGCTCAGCTATTCTTTTTTATCTCTCAATTACCACTATGCATTATCCTAAAGTATACGATGTCATTGTTATCGGTGGCGGTCACGCCGGTACGGAAGCGGCTCTGGCTGCAGCGCGTATGGGTCGACAGACTTTACTCTTAACTCATAACATTGAGACTTTAGGGCAGATGAGCTGTAACCCGGCCATCGGTGGTATTGGTAAATCGCATTTGGTGCGTGAAATTGATGCCTTGGGCGGTGCGATGGCACTGGCTGCCGATAAAGGCGGTATTCAATTCCGTATTTTGAACTCGCGTAAAGGTGCTGCAGTACGTGCAACACGTGCGCAGGCGGACCGTGTACGTTATAAAGCGGCTATTCGCGAAACATTAGAAAACCAAGCAAACCTTGATATTTTTCAGCAAGCCGCAGATGACCTGATTGTTGAAGGCGATACCGTTAAAGGTGTGGTTACCCAAATGGGTATCCGTTTTGATGCGAAAACTGTGGTGCTGACAGCAGGTACATTCTTAGGTGGTGTCATCCACGTTGGTCTGGAGAAATCTAGCGGTGGTCGTGCGGGTGATCCGCCGTCAATTTCCTTGGCACATCGTTTGCGTGAACTTCAACTTCCAGTGGGTCGTTTAAAAACAGGTACACCACCACGTATTGACGCGCGTTCAGTGGATTTCTCTGTGATGACACCACAGCCGGGTGATTTCCCATCTCCGACCATGTCATTCATGGGGGATGTGTCTATGCATCCTGAGCAGGTAAATTGCTATATCACGCATACCAATGAACGCACGCATGAAATCATTCGTGGCGGTTTAGACCGTTCACCGATGTACACGGGTGTGATCGAAGGTGTTGGACCACGTTATTGCCCATCGATTGAAGATAAGATTCACCGTTTTGCCGATAAAGATTCTCACCAAGTCTTCTTGGAGCCTGAAGGCTTGGATACACATGAGCTTTATCCAAATGGTATTTCGACTTCTTTACCGTTCGACGTTCAGTTTGAACTGGTTCGCTCGATCCGTGGTATGGAAAATGCGCACATTCTTCGTCCGGGCTATGCCATTGAATACGATTACTTCAACCCACAAGCGTTGAAATTTACCCTTGAAACCAAAGCAATTAATAACTTGTATTTCGCCGGTCAAATCAACGGCACAACCGGTTATGAAGAAGCGGGTGCGCAGGGTTTGCTTGCAGGCTTGAACGCTGCACGCCGTGCTTGGGATCAGGAGCAATGGACGCCAAAACGTGATGAAGCATACATGGGTGTTCTGGTCGATGACCTGATCACATTAGGTACCAAAGAACCATACCGTATGTTCACCTCACGTGCCGAATACCGTTTGATGCTGCGTGAAGATAACGCAGATCAGCGTTTAACAGCCATTGGTCGTGAAATGGGTCTGGTGGATGACGCGCGTTGGGCAGTGTACTGTGAGAAAATGGAAGCAGTGGAAAAAGAAACAGGCCGTTTGCAACACTTGTGGGCCGCACCAAATAACCCAATGGGCAAGAAATTCGTTGAGATGACCGGTGCAGACCTGTCTAAAGAATGTTCGGCGATTGATTTGTTGAAACGTCCAAACATTTCATTTGCTCAAATTGCAGAGTTAACCAATTCTGAAGTATCACCATTTGTCGGTGAGCAAATTGAAATTGCAGTGAAATATGCGGGTTATATTAATCGTCAGCATGAAGACGTCGCACAAATGAAACGTCTTGAAGAAACCCGTATTCCTGCGGATTTCGATTATGACATCGTGTCAGGTCTGTCCCGTGAAATTACCCTGAAACTGAAAGATGTTCGTCCTGAAACATTGGCGCAAGCCAGTCGTATTCCAGGTGTAACCCCTGCAGCAGTTCAACTGGTGATGATTACAATTCGTAAGAATGCACAAGCAAAGAAATCTGCTTAAGATTTTGCGCTAAAAAAGCCCGCATTAAGCGGGCTTTTTATCGGCTTGTAGTTTTGTATAAGTTTTGACTATCGTTGAATTAAAAATAACTACTATTAAATTAAGTTATTGATAAATATATATAATAAATATTATCAAGATGTATTAAGTCTATAAATACAATCTTTTAGGTCTAATTTAGATGATATTTACACATGCTGATGTGCTTAAACCCGACTATTGTCGTGCTATTTCTCTATTAAGATTAGGTTAAGAATAATGCAACGGATCGTCAGACTATTAAACGGTTTGTGAATTATTGATGGAGATCAGTCATGGCACAGTCATACAGCGAAAAAGCCCAAAAAATATTAACGATATTCTTATGTTTCTGGGTCGCATTTTTTGAAGGTTTTGACCTTCAAGTTCCCGGGATTGCGGCGAAAGGAATTGCAGCAAGCTTTGGTTTAGATCAAATCCAAATGGGCTATGTATTTAGTCTGGGTGTCTTTGGAATGCTGTTTGGCGCATTCTTTGGCGGACGTATTGCAGATTATCTAGGACAAAAGAAAGTCCTAATGCTTTCTGTGACTATTTTTGGTCTGTTCATGTCGTTGACTGCAATTGCGCCAAGCATCGAAGTTTTATATGCAGCGCGTTTCTTTACTGGTTTGGGTTTAGGTGCGGCAATGCCAACCATGATTTCAGTCGTCGGTGATGAAGCAACGGAAGCCAACCGTGGCAAGCTAAATAGTCTGATGTATTGTGGTTTGCCGGTAGGGGCGATCTTTGTTGCCGGTCTGGCCATGTTGCTTCCGGAGATTCAATGACAAACCTTGTTCCTGATTGGGGGATTAACGCCTTTAGCACTGATTCCATTGATGGCATTTATTCTTAAAGATAAGCCTAAAGTGAATGCGGAAGTACCGGTTTCTGGCGAAGCTGTGCCGGGAATGGCTGAGGTGTTGTTCAAGCAGCGACAGTATAAAAATACAGTGCCTCTTTGGGTTGGCTTCTTTTTTACCTTGATGATCAATTATATTTTGATTAGCTGGTTGCCAAATTTACTTATGGAACAAGGTTTGCAGAAACAGCAGGCATTTTTGGTGATGTTGGTGTTCCAGGTGGGCGCTGTCATTGGAACCCTAAGCCTGGGTTATTTACTGGACCTTTTAAAGCTCTGGCAAATGGCGACTATCATTTATAGTGGCTTGTTTGTTGCCTTGGTATTGCTATTCACCACAACTTCTATTCCGTTATTAATTTTGGCGGGAGTCATGGGGGGTATTTTCTCTACAGGTGGCCAATCTATTCTGTATGGGATCTCACCAATTTTTTATTCAGGCGCAGGTAAAGTCACCGGTGTGGGTAGTGCGATCTCTCTAGGACATTTAGGGGCGATGACTGGACCATTATTAACTGGAAAAATTCTGGCATTAGGTTTGGGAACGACGGGCATTCTTGTGGCAAGTTTGCCAGCAGTGGTCGTATCGGCAGTAGCTGTCACCGCACTATCACGTTATAAGGCTGCTCATAAGTAATTGATCATTGATATCTGTCAATACAAAAAGGGAATCTGAAGATTCCTTTTTTTATCGTCGAGGTTTTTAATTGAATAAAGTCAGTCCATAAAATTTGCTAAAATATACGGATAGTAAACAGATTGATTTTTATATGGCTTATCAACTTATTCCACTCTCGATTCAGGCCACTGATAATATTGCCTGTCCACATTGTCAGCACAACGTGATTGATTGGGCAGAAGAGCAGTATGTGCAACCTTGTGAACATACCCTGTTTATTGCCATGGATATTGGCTTTGAATATATGACGGATGAATTCGAGCACAGCATGCCGCGTTCTGTAGATGATCTGCATGCCAATGATGATCAGGTGAATATGCTGGATGAAATCACCCAAGCGACTTATTCAAATTATCTGATATATAAGTCTGATCTGGGCATAGATGGGTATTTCCGCTATGTGGGTTTTACTGCATAAATCATCATCAATAAAAAAGCGCCAATCGGCGCTTTTTTATATGGAAAGATTAACTTTCTATTTCTTCTTCGATTTCATCATCCGTAGTATCCATGCCCAATTCTTTAAGCTTGCGCGTTAAAGTGTTGCGACCCCAACCTAAAAGTTCTGCGGCATGACGTTTACGGCCACGGGTTTGTTGCAAGGCTGCATTGATCAAGGTGCGTTCAAACATTGGCGTCGCAACATCCAGAAGTTTCATTTCACCATTTTTGAGTTTCTGCATCGCCCATTGACCCAGCAATTCATCCCAGTGATGCGGTGCGATCTGGTTCAGCGTTGGAATTGGCGCACCCGGATCCTGCTGATGAATTGGAATCTGTTTCAGCTCAGGTGGCAAGTCTTCAGGATAGACTTCACGACCTGTGATCATGACAGTCAGCCAGCGACAGGTATTTTCAAGTTGACGCACATTACCTTGCCATGGCAATTTCTGCATATATTCTTGGGTTTCAGGACGTAATATCTTTGGATTGACCCCAAGTTCCTTTCCGGCACGCGCCAGAAAATGCTGCGCCAGCATCGGAATATCTTCACTGCGATGTGCCAGTTTTGGAATATGAATACGAATTACATTCAGTCGATGATACAAGTCTTCACGGAAACGACCATCATGAACCAGTTTTTCCAGATCCTGATGTGTCGCTGCCACGATACGCACATCGACCTTAACCGGAATATGACCGCCAACTCGGTAGAACTCTCCATCGGCTAGGACACGCAATAAACGGGTCTGGGTCTCAAATGGCATATCGCCAATTTCATCTAAAAACAGCGTACCGCCATTTGCCTGTTCAAAACGACCTTGGCGCTGGGTATTAGCACCGGTAAATGCACCTTTCTCATGGCCGAACAGTTCAGTTTCGATCAGGTCTTTTGGAATCGCCGCCATATTGAGGGCAATAAAAGGTTTTGAACTGCGTGGTGAATGACGATGCAGGGCATGAGCTACCAGTTCTTTACCTGTACCAGACTCACCATTAATCAACACGGTAATATGCGATTGTGATAAACGGCCAATGGCACGAAACACTTCCTGCATGGCAGGCGATTCACCAATAATCTCGGTAGATTGAATTGGTGGGGCGGCTTTTGCTGATTCTTGTTGCTGTAGCTTGGTGATATGTAAAATCGCACGATTTACCAGCGCCAGTGCTTCATCAATATCAAAAGGCTTAGGTAAATATTCAAAAGCACCGGTTTGATAACTGGATACAGCCGACTCTAAGTCTGAATGCGCCGTCATAATAATCACAGGCAAGTCAGGATAATTGTGTTTAACCTTGCCCAGGAAGGTAAGACCATCAATTCCTGGCATACGGATATCGGTCAAAATCACATCGGGTGCTTCCAGACTCAGTTGATCCAGTGCAGATTGTGCTTCTTCAAAACTGGTAACGTCCAGACCTTCCTCTTTAAACGTCTTTTCCAGTACCCAGCGCATGGCGCGATCGTCATCAATCACCCATATTTTATTTCGCGACATGATTTGACTCCCAAGGTAAATATAAGCTAAAGACGGTTTTTCCAGCTACCGACTGACACTCGATCATGCCGTTGTGCTGATGAATAATATTTTGAGCAATACTGAGGCCCAGTCCGGTCCCTTTGGCACGGCTGGTGACCAGCGGATAAAACACCGATTCGATAATCTCTTCCGGCACACCTGGGCCATTGTCTTCAATATCAATCCGTACCACAGAGCGGTGAATCACCCCGTTAATAGTAAAAAGACGCTGGATCCGGGTTCTTAAAATCAGTTCCGGTTGATGTTCGACAAAGAATTCCTTGTTTTCGGTCATGGCCTGTACGGCATTGGCGCAAATATTCAAAATGACCTGAATCAATTGGTCACGGTCTGCCAGAACTTCCGGTAAGGACAAGTCGTAATCCCGGATAATCTTGATTTTCTTTTTGGTCTGGTTGGCAATCAGTGAACGTACACGTTCCAAGGGTTCATGGACATTGACCAGTTCATAGCTCGGAAGCTGGCGTGAGCCGAGCATGGTATCGGCCAGATTTCTCAGTCGATCCACTTCGCTAATGATAATGTCGGTAAATTCTTTGTATTGTGGATCATTCAAACTACGTGCCAGTAATTGAGTCGCGCCACGAATGCCACCGAGTGGATTTTTGATTTCATGCGCGACACCGCGAATCAGCTGACGCGCTACCTGATGCTGTTGCAGCAGATTTTCTTCGCGTGAAATTTTTAACATGCGATCGCGAGGATTGAGTTCGATGAGCAGTAGCGGATGATAAGGTTTACCCAGATTTAGCTGAGAAACAGTGTAGTCGACATGAATGTCTTTAAAGTTGACCAGAATAGTGGCTTCGCGGCGTGTATAAGGTTGTCCCGTAGTTAAAGTATTATTCAGGGCTTCTTCGGTATTGAACTCATCTGTCGGGTTTTGCAAAATATTGAGCACAGATGTGCCGCTCGCGCGGAATAAGCTCACATCAAATAAGGCTTCACAGGCAGAATTCAGATAATAAATATTAAGATCGCGGTCTATCAATAAGATACACGTGGTCATATTGTCCACTAAAGCACGATAGTCGATCGGAATAATTTGATCCATTCGCGGGTTTGTTCCTGTATTAAAATGGCGCAATGGCATCTTCATAAAGCAATTTAATCAATTTTAAGTTCTGATTTGATGCAAGATGCACGCCAACTTTTATGACGAGAGATTATTTATTGCGATGAAATGCAGAAATGTGACAGAGCAACACAATTCATCTTAGATATAGCGGATTAAATTGAAGCTGTAAATCTAAAATGATTCATTTTGGTGCATGAGTGGGTATGTTGAATATTTTATGGCAATATTTTAGTGCATGATGCAAAGAGTCAGGTTTTCAACTATTTTTATGATGCGAAAAGACATACAATACGCGCATTCTAGTAGAGCGAAAATTCATGAAGTCCCCCAAAGTCGGTTTTGTATCTTTAGGTTGTCCTAAGGCATTGGTAGATTCTGAACGTATTTTAACCCAGTTAAAGACTGAAGGTTATGACGTCGCTTCGGATTATGACGGTGCTGATTTAGTTGTAGTAAATACCTGTGGTTTCATTGAATCCGCAGTGCAAGAATCGCTAGATGCGATTGGTGAGGCGATGAGCGCGAATGGTCGCGTGATCGTAACAGGTTGTCTAGGTAAAGACGAAGACAAGATTCGCCAAATGCATCCCAATGTCCTGAAAGTGACAGGTGCAGCGGCATATAAAGAAGTTATGGATGCGGTTCATCAATACGTACCTGAGCCGCCAAAACACAATCCATTTATTGATCTGGTTCCAGAGCAAGGCATCCGCCTGACGCCAAAACACTATGCTTATCTGAAAATATCTGAAGGCTGCAACCATCGTTGTACCTTCTGTATTATTCCAAGCATGCGTGGCGATCTGGTTTCACGTCCAGTCGGTTCTGTGCTTGATGAAGCTGCAGCGCTGAAACGTGCCGGTGTAAAAGAAGTACTCGTCATCTCCCAGGATACTTCTGCTTATGGCCTGGACACGAAATACAAGCTGGATTTCTGGAATGGCCAGCCGGTTAAAACCAAATTCTATGACATGTGTGAAGCATTAGGTCAGTTGGGAATCTGGGTGCGTTTGCACTATGTTTACCCGTATCCGCATGTGGATGCTGTGATTGACCTGATGGCACAAGGTAAAATCCTGCCTTATCTGGATATTCCATTCCAGCACGCGAGTCCAAAAATTCTCAAACTGATGAAACGCCCTGCGCACAGTGAAAATACACTGGAGCGTTTGAAAATCTGGCGCGAGAAATGTCCTGATCTGGTGTTGCGTTCAACATTTGTGGTGGGCTTCCCGGGTGAAACTGAAGAAGACTTCCAGATGTTACTGGACTGGCTGAAAGAAGCCCAGCTGGATCGTGTGGGATGTTTTACCTATTCGCCAGTTGAAGGTGCGACAGCAAATGATTTGCCAGATCACGTTCCTGAAGAAATTAAACAAGAGCGTTATGAGCGTTTCATGCAGGTTCAGCAAGAAATCTCGGCAGCCAAACTCCAAAAACGTATCGGTCAGACCATGACTGTGCTGGTAGATGACCTGGAAGATGAATTCCCGGTAGCGGTTGCGCGTTCTTATGCAGATGCACCTGAAATTGATGGTAATGTTTTTGTTGAAGATATCGATAAAAGCGTCATCAAGGCGGGGGATTTACTTGAAGTCGAAATTACTGATGCAGATGAATACGATCTGTATGCAAAACTCATTTCAGTCAAGTCTGCTTAAGATTTTGAATTAAAAAAATTTAAATTGAATACTTTGGAGTTTGATGATGTTGGATTCTAAAAAGCCACGCTTTGGTCGCATCCTGTTAAAGCTTTCTGGTGAGGCGCTGGCAGGCAATAAAGACATGGGGATCGATGCACAAGTGCTCGATCAGATGTCACTTTCTATTGCGCACCTCGTGGGTTTAGGCGTACAAGTAGGTATTGTTGTGGGTGGTGGTAACCTGTATCGCGGTAGCCAGCTACAAAAAGATGGTCTGGTTGGCCGTGTAACTGGCGACCAGATGGGTATGCTGGCAACAGTCATGAACGGTTTGGCACTTCGCGACGCTTTGGTGCGCCGTAATATTAAAACCCGTTTAATGTCTGCATTGCCGATTGGTGCTGTAGTTGAGTCTTACTCAAGCCGTGATGCGATCCGTTACCTGACTCAGGGTGAAGTGTGTGTATTCGTGGCAGGTACAGGTAATCCGTTCTTTACGACAGATACTGCTGCTTGTTTACGTGGTATCGAAATCGAATCAGACTTGATTTTGAAAGCGACCAAAGTTGATGGCGTATATAACAAAGATCCAAGCAAATATGATGATGCGGTTAAATATGACACATTGACTTTTGACCAGGTTCTGGACGAAAAGCTGGGTGTAATGGACTTAACTGCAATCTGTTTATGTCGTGATCACAACGTGCCGCTACAAGTATTCGATATGAATAAATCTGGCGCATTGCTTTCCGTTGTGATGGGTGAAAAAGAAGGGACTCACGTTACCAATTAATGACGTGAGCACCAAAGCACTTTATACTACACGCTAATTTAGTAATAACCTCTTTTCAAGAATTAAGTAAGGAAGATCATATGATTAACGATCTTAAAAAAGACAGCGAAGACCGTATGAACAAAACTCTAGAATCTCTAGAGCATGGTTTTGCAAAAGTTCGTACCGGTCGTGCGCATCCATCAATTTTAAATAACGTGATGGTTTCTTACTATGGTTCAGACGTTCCATTGAACCAGGTGGCAAACGTAGGTGTTGAAGATTCACGTACTTTGTTAATCCAGCCTTTCGAACGTTCAATGGTTTCTGCAATTGATAAAGCGATTCGTGAATCTGACTTGGGTCTGAACCCAATTACAGCAGATGCGATTCGTGTACCGATGGCGGCGTTGACTGAAGAAACGCGTCGTGACATGCAAAAAGTTGCGCGTAATGAAGCAGAAAATGCCAAAGTAGCGATCCGTAACATCCGTCGTGATGTATTGGGCGATATCAAGGCTTTGTTGAAAGAAAAAGAAATTTCTGAAGACGAAGAGCGTCGTGCTGCTGACGAAATCCAGAAAATTACTGACAAATTTGTTGCTGAAGTTGACAAGCGCTTGGCTGCGAAAGAAGCTGAATTGATGAAGGTCTAATTCATCGATGACCGTTGCTGAAGAAAATCCCCGTCTTCCGAAACATGTTGCCATCATCATGGATGGCAACAATCGTTTTGCCAAAAAAAATCAGATGCAGAAAGGTGATGGACACCGTGAAGGAAAAACGGTTCTGGATCCGATTGTTGAACACTGTAAAAAAAGAAATATCCAGGCTTTAACTGTATTTGCCTTTTCCAGTGAAAACTGGAATCGTCCACAGTTTGAAGTTGAATTGCTCATGAAATTGCTGGTTGACACCATTCATGAACAATTACCCCGCATGGAAAAATTCAATATTGCCTTACGCTTTATCGGTGATCGCAGCCGTTTGTCCCCAGAATTACAGGGGCTTATGTTGCATGCCGAAGAAAGGACTGCTAATTTCAATAGTATGACACTCACTATTGCAATCAGTTATGGTGGTATGTGGGATATGGCACAAGCTGCACAGCGAATTGCCAGCGATGTTTTAACAAATAAATTAGATCTTGATGCAATTAATACTGATGTATTTGGTCAATATGTCAGCCTTGGTGATTTACCTGCAGTTGATCTGCTGATTCGTACGGGTGGGGACTTCCGTCTGTCGAATTTCCTGTTGTGGCAGGCAGCCTATGCAGAGCTGTATTTCACTGAGACGCTATGGCCAGAATTTACCGTTGAAGAACTTGATGATGCACTTGCCGTATTTGGCGGGCGTGAACGTCGTTTTGGTAAAACATCAGAACAGATTCATCAGGAAAAACTTGAGAATTAATACATGTTTGAGCGGATTATAACCGCATTGGTGTTGGTAGCAGTTGTACTGAGCTGTATGTTTGCTACTGAATCACATTATCCAATGTTTGTATTGATGGTTCTTGCTGCTGGGGTGGCCGGTTATGAGTGGTTCAAACTCATGCCGCGAAAATTTAAATATGTCATCAAACCTGTTGCTTGGGGATATGGAGTGCTCACTGCAGCACTTTCAGCTTTGGCATTGTATTTTGCCGAAGTTGCCTTATTGTTATGGGTGGCTTCTATAATTACTTGGTTGCTCAGCATTTACTGGGTTAAAACCTATCCTGAATATGATGGCTGGTACAACGCCAGCCTGCACGGAATCGGCGTAGTTCTGATCTCTGCTGCGGTTACTGCAATTTTCTCTGTCTGGCAAAGTTCACCGTGGTGGCTGATGTACCTGTTTTTACTGGTATGGGGCGCAGATAGTGGTGCGTATTTTGTGGGTCGTAAATTTGGCAAGAAAAAGTTGGCGCCGAATGTTAGTCCTAATAAATCTGTGGAAGGGCTGTATGGTGGTATTGTTACTTCAATGCTGATTGTAACGGCAGTTGCCTTACTTTATCTGGATATGACCTGGCCAGAACTGATTTTATTCCTGATTCTCTCTGTGGTTACAGTATTTAGTTCGGTACTGGGTGACCTGTTTGAATCCATGATCAAACGTCGTGCCGGTATTAAGGATTCAGGTCGAATTTTGCCAGGACATGGCGGAGTACTGGATCGTATTGATTCTTTGCTTGCTGCAGCTCCAATCTTTGCAGCAGGTATGGCTGTTTTAAAACTTATTGGTGTAGATTTATAAATGTCACAAGCAGTTTGTATACTGGGTGCTACAGGTTCCATTGGTCAAAGTACTTTAAAAATCTTGCAGCGACATCCTGAAGCATACTCGGTTTTTGCTGTGACCGCGCAAAGTCGTATCGAGGAGCTGGTTGAAATTTGCCGGCAATACCGTCCTAAAGTGGCGGTGGTGCCGGCTGAAAAAGTAGATGAACTCTCAAAACGACTCCAGCAACATCATTTGGCTAATATTGAAATTCTGCAAGATGAAGCCGGTTTAATTGCTGTGGCTGAACACGCTGATGTTGATATTGTGATGGCAGCAATCGTTGGGGCTGCAGGATTATTGCCGACATTGGCTGCTGTGAAAGCGGGTAAACGCGTACTGTTGGCCAATAAAGAAGCTTTGGTGATGTCGGGTGACATCATGATGCAGGCAGCGCGCGATCATGGGGCATTACTGCTTCCCGTTGACTCTGAACATAACGCGATTTTCCAATGTCTGCCACAGCATTATTTTGAGGCAGAGCGTCATGGCAAGCCCAAACTGGGTGTATCCCAGATTCTGCTGACCGCGTCGGGTGGGCCGTTTCTGAACCATAGCATGCAGCAACTTGAAGAGGTCACACCTGCCCAAGCTTGCAAGCATCCTAACTGGTCCATGGGTCAAAAAATTTCAGTCGATTCTGCTACCTTGATGAATAAAGGTTTAGAATTGATCGAAGCCTGCCATTTGTTTGCAGTTCAAGAACAATTTGTTACAGTTGTTGTGCATCCACAGAGTATTATTCACTCCATGGTTCAATACGTTGATGGTTCGACTTTGGCACAAATGGGTAATCCAGATATGGGCACGCCTATTGCACATGCTTTGGCATGGCCTGAGCGTATTAGTACGCATGTGGCGCCACTGGATCTGTTTATGCATTCACAACTTAATTTTCAAGAACCGGATATGCTCCGTTTCCCTGCATTAAAACTGGCCCGTCAGGCCATGCAGAGTGGCGGAATTGCACCTACGATTTTAAATGCGGCCAATGAAATTGCAGTTGCTGCATTTTTAAATCAACAGATCAGATTTACCCAAATTCCTCAGGTAGTTGAGCATGTCCTAAATCAGATGGACAATCAACCTGCACATGATCTGGACGCTATCTTGCAAGCAGATCAAATGGCACGAGGTGTATCACAGCAATACGTTGTGAGTAAAGGAAGTTAAGATATGAATGCCTTGTTTATGATTGCCGCAGCAATTCTCTTACTCGGTCCCTTAATTGCGATTCACGAGTTCGGTCACTATATTGTGGCGCGTAAACTGGGCGTTAAAGTATTGGTCTATTCGATTGGATTTGGGCCAACATTATTAAAATGGACCTCGAAAAAATCCGGAATTCAGTATCAATTGTCTGCCTTGCCTTTGGGTGGCTATGTCAAGATGCTGGATGAACGTGAAGGTAATGTCGCTGAAGAAGACTTACCCAAAGCTTTTAATCGTCAGCATCCGTGGAAAAGAATCGCCATCGTGGCAGCGGGACCATTAATCAACCTGATTTTTGCAGTTCTTCTATTCTGGGTGTTATTTTTACCGGCACAAGAACAGCTCAATACCCGTGTAGGCAAAATTTTACCAAATACGCCTGCTGCAACCGTACAAATGCAGCCGGGCGACAAAATTGTAGCTGTGGATGGTACTCAGGTGGAAACTTGGGAAAAACTCAGTTATGCCTTGGTAGATCGTGTTGGTGAAACTGGCGTAGTTTCTATTCAGGCAGATCGCGCTGGTGAAAACAAACTGTTTCAGTTGCCGATTCAAAACTATTTAAAAGATCAAAGTCAATCGCCGCTAGAAAGCCTGGGGTTCTTGCCTTATCGGCCAGAAATTCCGGCAGTGATCAGCAAGCTGAGTGAAGATGGTGCAGCCATCCGTCAAGGTTTGAAAGAAGGCGACAAGATCCTGGCTATTGACGGCGTTCAGATGAAAGACTGGTTTGATGTGGTGCAGGTGGTACAGGCATCTCCAGAAAAATTACTCAAAATGGATGTTCTACGCGAAAATCAGGTGGTTCAGCTAGAAGTCATGCCGCAAGGCAAACGTGACAATATGGGCAATGTGACCGGTATGCTGGGCGTACAAAGCGATCCGGGTAAACTGAATATTCCTGCAGAATATAAACAGACCATTCATTACTCGCCAGGCGAAGCACTGGTAATGGCGTTTGATAAAACAGCACATTTATCTTCGATGATTCTGAACTCGATTGTCAAAATGGTACGTGGCCTGATTGGCCTGGATAATTTATCAGGTCCAATTACCATCGCCAAAGTGGCAGGACAAAGCGCAGAAATGGGCTGGGAAACTTTTATTTCCTTTATGGCGCTAATGAGTGTAAGTTTAGGAATATTAAATCTACTACCCATTCCAATGCTTGATGGCGGACATCTGGTTTACTATTTTGTTGAATTAATTCGTGGTAAACCTGTTTCCGAACAAATACAATTGGTTGGACTAAAAATTGGTATGGTACTGCTCGGCAGTATGATGCTTCTGGCATTATTTAATGATTTTATGCGTTTATAACAACGTAAATGGAATAAATTAACAGCGGAAAAGACTGGCATGCAGCACACACATTTATTTATGCCTCTGGCACTCGTTAGTGCAATGGCAGTAGCACAACAAGTATATGCAGCAGATGAATTCATTGTACAAGATATAAAATTTGATGGATTAGTACGTTTAACTCCTGACAATGTGTATGGCCTAGTGCCGATTAACAGTGGTGATCGGGTCAATGATCCAGTCATTGCCAATGCAATTCGTAGCATGTATGCATCAGGCCTGTTTGATGACATTAAAGCCGTTCAGCAGGGCAATACCTTGGTTTTCCAAGTTGTTGAACGCCCGGTCATTTCGAAAATCGAATTGAAAGGCAATAAGCTGATTCCTAAGGAAGCACTTGAAGAAGGCCTGAAAAAAATGGGTCTGGCTGAAGGCGAAGTGCTGAAAAAATCAGCACTGCAAACCATTGAAACTGAACTTGAACAGCAATACATGCAGCAAGGTCGTTATGATGCCGATATTACGGTCACCACGACGCCTCGACCAAATAACCGTGTTGAATTGCTGATTGATTTTATTGAAGGTAAAGCGGCTAAAGTTTTCGATATCAATATTATCGGGAATACCGTATTTAAAGAGTCTGATATCAAGCAGGCCTTTGCCGTAAAAGAAAGTGGCTGGAGTTCGGTCATTTCGCGTAATGACCGTTATGCACGTGAAAAGATGGCGGCGAGCCTAGAAGCTTTGCGTGCCATGTATCTGAATCGCGGTTATATCAATTTTAATATTACCAATTCCAGTCTGAACTTGAGTGAAGATAAAAAGAATGTTTTCATCGAAGTTTCTGTGGATGAAGGCGAACAATTTAAATTTGGTCAAACCAAATATTTAGGTGATGCACTTTATAAGACTGAAGAATTACAGGCTTTACAAATTTTCAAAGAAGGCGAAATTTATTCGCAGGAAAAAGTCAACGCGGTTAAGCAGTTATTGCAGCGTAAGTATGGTAATGCAGGTTATTACTATGCAGAAGTCAATATTGTTCCTCAAATTAACAACGAAACCAAACTGGTTGATCTAAATTATTATATTAATCCGGGTCAGCAAGTCACGGTGCGACGTATTAATTTCACTGGTAATACGAAAACTGCAGATGAAGTACTACGTCGTGAAATGCGCCAAATGGAAGGTGCACTTGCTAGTAATGAAAAGATTGACCTGTCTAAGGTCCGTCTGGAGCGTACCGGGTTCTTTAAAACTGTCGATATCAAACCTGCACGTATTCCGGGTGCACCAGATCAGGTGGACTTGAATGTTGCCGTTGAAGAGCAGCATTCAGGGACCAGTACTCTTGCAGTTGGTTTCTCACAAAGCGGTGGTGTAACTTTCCAGGCAGGTTTAAGTCAGACCAACTTCCTGGGTACAGGTAATAGTGTTTCAATCGATTTGTCGCGTTCTGAAACCCAAGATTATTATAACTTGAGCGTGATGGACCCGTACTTCACCATTGATGGTGTGCGTCGCGGCTATAACATGTATTACCGTAAAACCAAGCTGGATGATGATTATAACGTCAATAACTATGTGACAGACAGTTTCGGTGGTGGGATTAACTTTGGTTATCCAATTGATGAAAACCAGAGTGTTAGCCTAGGCCTGAACATTGATCAGACCGATGTGACCACTGGTCCATATGTGTCGACTTATGTTGCTGATTATTTGGAACGTAATGGCGGAAAAGAAACAAAAAGTGGTGAGTATTGTCCTCAAGCATTAGTTCCAATTAAAGATTCTGCTGGGAATGTTACTGGTTACCAGCCTTGCCCTAATCCAGTTCCATATGGTCAAGAATTCCAGGGTGATTTTTTGACTTATAACCTTAATTTAGGTTGGTCTTATAATACCTTAAATAGACCGATGTTCCCGACAACGGGTATGTCACATCGTGTCAATGCTGAAATTGCCTTGCCAGGTAGTGATGTCGAGTATCAAAAAGTCACTTATGACGCTCAGGCATTTTTCCCATTAGGCAAAGATTTTGTCCTGCGCGGTTATGGTAAGTTGGGTTATGGTAATGACTTGCCATTCTACAAGAATTTCTATGCAGGTGGTTTTGGTTCGGTTCGTGGTTATGAAAATAGTACATTAGGTCCTAAATATCCAGGTGTATATTTCTCTGATACAGGTCAAACGGATCCTTCTCCTGAGGAAGTAGGTGGTAATGCACTAATTCAATTTGGTACCGAATTAGTGCTTCCAGTACCATTTAAAGGGGATTGGGCACGTCAGGTTCGTCCAGTCATCTTTGCTGAAGGTGCACAAGTGTTTGATATCCAATGTGATGTATCAAATGAAAATATTTTCGTTAATGGCACTTCAGTAAATGGAAAGCAGTACTGTAAAGATAACTTCGGTTTCGATGCAGATAATATGCGCTATAGCGTGGGTGCAGGTTTCACCTGGATCACTATGATTGGACCATTATCACTTAGCTATGCTTATCCGTTGAATAAAAAAGACGGTGATGATACTAAAAACATCCAGTTCGAAATTGGACGTACTTTCTAAAATCGTTTTGACCTAGAAACTAAATTTTGCTCATAAAGCCTGCAGGTTTTGTGAGCAAATTTTTTTGAATGAGTAATAATATGAAAAAAATGATTATGGCAATGAGCCTGGCTTTGGCAAGTGTTGCTCCTTTGACTCAAGCGGCTAGTATGGGGGTAATTGACTTGGAGCGTGTGGTTGAAGGTAGTACTTATCTGAAACAACAAAACACGATATTCCAGCAAAAAATTCAGCCACAAACCACTAAGATTGAGCAACTCAGCAAAGAGCTGGAAACTTTGCAGCAACGTGCTCAATCCAATACCAAGCTCAGTGAGACTGAAAAACAGAAAATGTCTGTGCAATATCAGGCTAAGTTGCAAGAATTGAATCAGTTACAGCAATCTGTACAGACGAATGTCCAAAGCTCGATTCAGCAGATCCGAATTGTATTTGATGCACGGGTAAAGCAAATTGCTGAACAATTGCGTAGAGAAAACAACCTGGATGTGGTTTTAAATAAAAATTCAGCGCTTGCTTATGATGCTAAATATGATTTAACTGATAAAATGATTCAAAAGGTTAATGCAATTAAATAATCAATGAATCATCAACAGCTTCAGTTAGCTGATCTCGCTCGCCTGGTTCAGGGCGAGTGCATAGGTCAGACAGATTTACGTTTGAGCGCTTTGGCCAGTCTTGAACAGGCAACTTCACACGATCTGGCATTTGTGAATGCCGATAAATATGTAGAGCAGGCCAATCAAAGTCAGGCAGGTGCTTTAATTGTCACGGCTGAACTAAAACAACAGATAACTTCACATCAAAACTTTATTGTTGTGGCAAATCCCTATCTGGCTTTTGCGATTCTGACGCATGTCTTTGAGAAAAAACATCGCCAGCGTGGCATTGAGAGTACTGCTCAAATTCACCCGTCGGCAGTGATTGCGGACGATGCTTATATTGGTCATTACGTGGTGATTGGTGAGCATTGTGTCGTGGGTGCGAATACGATTGTTCAGGCGCATGTGCAGATCGATGATGATGTCGAGATCGGTCAGGACTGTTTTATTGACTCACATGTGACCCTCACCGGCGCAGCAAAAATTGGTAATCGGGTGCGCATTCATGCCAATAGCGTGATTGGTAGCGAAGGGTTTGGTTTTGCACCTTATCAGGGTAAATGGCACCGTATTGCGCAATTAGGTTCTGTATGCATTGAGGATGATGTGCGTATTGGGTCAAATTGTAGCGTAGACCGTGGTGCACTGGATGATACGATTTTGCAACAGGGTGTGATCATTGATAATCTTGTGCAAATCGCACATAACGTTAAAATTGGTGCACATACCGCGATTGCTGCAAAAACTGCCGTTGCAGGAAGTGTTTCAATTGGCAAAAACTGTATCATTGGTGGTGCCTCTGCGATTTCTGGACACTTGAATATTGCTGATAATGTGACGTTGACCGGAATGTCAATGGTGACAAATAATATTTCTGAAGCTGGAAAATATTCATCCGGGATTGGTCTGTTTGAAAATCAGAAATGGAAACGTACCGTGGTTCGCCTCAGACAATTAGCAGATGTGCCATTGACCCAGGTGATCAAACGACTAGATCATATGCAATCTCAGATTGAGTCCATTGAATCAACATTTAAGTTGCGTAAATAATTATGATGACAGAGTCGAATTTGCCTACATTCACGAAGCCTGAATTGCCAATGAATATTCAAAAGATTCGTGAATATTTGCCCCATCGCTATCCATTTTTATTGGTTGATCGCGTCGTCGAAATTACCGATAATGGCATTGTTGGTTATAAAAACGTCTCAATTAATGAAGAGTTTTTACAAGGCCATTTTCCGAATTATCCAATTATGCCAGGTGTACTGATTGTTGAGGCACTGGCACAAATCTCTGGAATTCTGGGTTTTGTGATGAATAACGAAGTACCAAGTGAAGGTTCTTTGTTCCTGTTTGCCGGTGCGGAAAAAGTTAGATTTAAAAAACAGGTGGTTGCAGGTGACCAATTGGTTTTAAAATCTGAATTAGTGATGCAAAAGCGGGGCATTTACAAATATAATTGTATTGCCACTGTAGATGGCGTCGTCGCAACAACCGCGGAAATTATGGTTTCGCATCAAAAAGTCGAGCAGGCATGAGCAATAATCCCCTTATTCATCCAACTGCCATTATTGACCCGTCAGCAGTCATTGCTGCTGATGTAGAAATTGGCCCATATTGTATTATCGGGCCAAATGTCACTATTGGTGCGGGTAGCAAACTTCATTCACACGTGGTGGTGGGTGGCTATACGCGTATAGGTGAATATAATGAAATTTTCCAGTTCGCCAGTGTAGGCGAGGTGTGTCAGGATCTTAAGTATGCTGGTGAAGAAACCTGGCTTGAGATTGGCGATCACAACAAGATTCGTGAGCATTGCAGTCTGCATCGTGGTACGGTTCAGGACCAGAGCCTGACCAAGATCGGTAGTCATAACCTGCTCATGGTCAATACTCATATTGCACATGACTGTATGGTTGGAGATTATAATATCTTTGCCAATAACGTCGGTGTGGCTGGACATGTCCATGTCGGGGACTACGTCGTCATTGGCGGAAACTCGGGCATTCATCAGTTCTGTAAGATTGATTCTTATAGCATGATTGGTGGTGCATCACTGATTTTGAAAGATGTGCCGGCTTATGTGATGGTTTCAGGTAATCCTGCGCATGCATTTGCCATGAATATTGAAGGCATGCGTCGTAAAGGCTGGTCGAAGACCGTAATCAGCGGTTTACGTGATGCCTTTAAACTGATTTATAAATCAGGTTTAACGACTCAGGAAGCAATCGAGCAGATCCGTACAGGAATTTTGCCGGAAGTGGCTGAAGTACAACGTCTAATTGACTCTCTTGAACAGTCGAAGCGCGGCATTGTGCGCTAAATGTTTGAGGTAATAAAAAAGACACCTGAAGGTGTCTTTTTTATTTTGGGAATTTCTATTTTACTTAAGAAATTTAATTTCCTCAGCTTTCGGATAATTCTTCAATAGCTTTGTTTTGTATTGCGATGCAAGCGTAGTATTCTTTTCAACATCTTTGCTGATGTTATAAAGCTGATACAGGGCAGTGGAGGCTTTTGCAGAATTTGGGTAACGGTCAACGACAATCAGATAATTACGTTTCGCTTCAGTAAATTTTGGCGGGTCAATCGCCAGATTGAATTCCGCTAACCAGAAATAGGCATTGCTGATATAAACGCTATTCGGATTGTTTTTAATAAAGTTTTGCATCGGTGCAATGGCTTTGGCTGCACCGCCATTTTTATAAGCATCTAAAGCCACGGTATAAGCTGCCTTTTCTAGCTCAGCAGGTTGCTTTCCGCTGCTTGCTGTATTGACCTTATTTGTGTTTAGGCTGGGTGCAGTATCCTGTGGGTTTTCCTCCGTTGGATTGTCTTCAGCAGGTTCAATTTTTTGCTGCAATAGTTCGAGACGCTGATCGAGATCGGCATAACGATTGGTCAGTTCATTTTTGAGCCGTTCAATCTCATTTTCCTGTTCTTCCATTTTACCGCGCAAAATCCGCAAGTCATTTTCGAGCTGCTGGTTCTTTTGCATGATTTGCCAGCTGGTATTGGTTTGAACTGCTGGAGTTGCACCAGCCGCAATTGCCGCTGGGGTATTTACTGCGGTTTGATTCGTAGCTTGGCTCAAGCCGCGCGATTCAATCGGAATATTGGCAAATAGAGGCGTGGTAAAGAGTGCTGTCACTGCACACAATACGGTCTTTTTAAACATCATAAAATTTCCATAATTCTTTGTGAGATGCGGATCCGCTGCTCATCTTTTCAAAGTAGATCATTCATATACATTGCACACATTAAAAACGGCATTTTTAGAAAATGCAACAAGGTTTTACAAAGATCATGTGAATCTGAGTGTTGATGGATTGATTGTGAAGATCCCTTAAAAATCAGCAGAAATATCAATATTGTTTTTAAAATAATCAAATGGATAGCTTAAGGGATTATTTTGCGGAACAAGGCTTGCAACTTGATTAAAAATCTCTATACTCTGTTTTTGTAATGGTAGCCCTGCTGGTTACTTCGCAATTGTACTCTATGAACCCCGCCAGGACCGGAAGGTAGCAACGGTAATAGAACTATGATGTGCCGGAGCTTTGCTGGTAGGGTTGCCACCATATTCTTATTATAATAACAATGCGAATTCGCAGTTTTCTATTCTCAAATATCATTTTTTTTCAATATCGTCAAACAGCATTATCTTATTGTTTTAATGATTAAATCATCATTATCTTTTGCCGTGCTTTATTTTATTTTCCAACTAATATTAGATTAAATATCCAATCCTTTTAATTCATTAAGACTTTCAAAGAATATAAGACTTAGTCTTCTGCTTTACGGTTAATGGCCTTGATAATCGCATCCATTTCAAAACCACGATACATTAAAAAACGGATCTGTTTGGCTTTGAGCTTGGGGTCTTTAGGAACTTCGGTGCCATATTTTTTGACTTTTAGTTCATAGGCTTGTTGAACCCAGTCGGTTTCTTTGAGTTCTTCTGAAATCAGAGCAGTATCAATCTTTTTGCTCTTGAGTTTCATTTTAATTTGATTGGGACCTTTGCCTTTACGCTTTTGACTCGACAACATGGTTTCCGCCACACGCTGATCACTTTGATAGTTCTCACGGGACAGTTCTTCAACCAGGTTAATAACTTCATCACGATGCTCTGCATAGAGGGCTAGTTTCTCTATCAGTTCGGCTTTGGAATATTCCTTGCGCGTCAGTACGGCAAAGGCATAAGAACGTAAGCGTGAGCCTGTCAGTCCCGGTTTCTTCTCATCCTGAGTTGGGGTAGAGGAAAACAAACGTTCTTCAGGATCAAATTCAGGAGCGTCTTGGATCGCACTTTTTGCAGGTTGAGCTTGATCTTCAGTATCACCAAATTGCTGTTTTAAAGTTTCATAATCGAGCAGTTTGCTGAATTTCGCGTCTGACATGATTCTCTCGGATTTTAGATTCCCTATATAATAACAAAACGCCCCGGAGGGCGCTGTGTATTGACGTTTAAAGATGATGCATCTAATAAGATCATGCATCTAAAAAGTCAGGTTCTTCCTTGCTATCGTCTTCTTCAACAACCACTGCTTTAGTCAGAAGCTGGTCACGAATCAGTTTTTCAATCGTCTGAGCCATTTCTTTATGCTCTTCCAGATAACGGATGGTGTTGTTCTTACCCTGGCCAATTTTGTCGCCTTGATAAGAATACCACGCACCAGCTTTCTGCACGATTTCTTGCTGTACAGCAAGGTCGATCAATTCACCTAGATGGTTAACACCTTTGCCATAAAGAATCTGGAATAAAGCTTCTTTAAACGGAGGCGCCATTTTGTTTTTCACGACTTTGACTTTGGTTTCAGAACCAACAATCTCGTCACCTTCTTTCACTTGGCCGATACGACGGATGTCCAAGCGAACAGAGGCATAGAATTTCAGTGCGTTACCACCAGTTGTGGTTTCAGGGCTACCAAACATGACACCAATCTTCATACGAATCTGGTTAATGAAGATCACCATACAGTTGGAACGCTTGGCATTACCAGTAATTTTACGCAGTGCCTGGCTCATTAAACGGGCTTGCAGACCCATATGCGAGTCACCCATTTCGCCTTCAATTTCAGCGCGCGGAGTCAATGCAGCAACAGAGTCGACAACGATCATGTCGATCGCGCCAGAGCGTACCAGCATGTCTGCGATTTCAAGTGCCTGTTCACCGTGATCCGGTTGCGATACCAGCAGGTTGTCAATATCTACGCCCAGTTTGCGCGCATATTGAGGATCAAGTGCATGTTCCGCATCGATGAATGCACACGTACCGCCTGCTTTCTGACACTCTGCAATTGCTTGCAGGGTCATTGTGGTTTTACCTGAAGATTCAGGACCATAGATCTCGACGATACGACCTTTAGGTAAACCACCAATACCGAGTGCAATATCCAGCGTTAAAGAGCCTGTAGACACAGCTTCAACTGCCTGAACGGTATTGTCACCAAGACGCATAACTGTATTTTTACCAAACTGTTTTTCAATCTGGCTTAAGGCAGCGTTGAGCGCCTTGTTTTTATTCTCATCCATCTTACAACCTCAATACGATGTCACTAAGTTAGTACTCAAGTGGATGTCTTAAATTAGAGCTTTGTTCCACAGGTGTATAGTGACAGAATTTTCCCTAGTGTTCTATAAAAGTCAGCGCATGTACGACATATTCTGACGCTTAAATTTAATCGTCATTATAGGACCATGACTGATCGAAATTCTGACTATTTTCATTTTTAAATCTACTGATATCACGACGATCCTTCTTGCTTGGACGATGGTCGGGACGAGCTAGATTATGCAACTTTCTTTGTGATGTAATCAATTCCCGGCGTGCAATACTGACTTCGGTTTCTTCATACAGTTTTTGTGCCACGGGTGCAGGTCCACGAACATCAGAAAGTTCCTTAACCAGCACGGTTTTTTTGTCGATGCCTTGCTGAATCGTCAGTTCCATACCAACACGGACTTCGCGCGATACCTTGACACGTTCACCATTGTGATGGACTTTGCCACCTTCAATCGCATGTTTGGCAATCGAGCGGGTTTTAAAAAACCGTGCTGCCCACAGCCATTTGTCTATACGCATGCCTACCGCATCTTCGGGTAAAGACGATTTACGCATATTTTTTTTCTACCTCAGCCTGATTTAAATGAGTGATTAAATCTGTTAATTGGTGCAGCATCGGGTAATTACAAGTCTGACGTGCTACTTTGGCTGAAGAGGGCTGCTGGATGCTGAACAGGTTCTGAATGCCATAGGCTTGAGCCCCATTCAGGACTTTTTCAGTATCATCAATAAAATAAGCATGTGCAGGGTCAAATGGATGCAACGCATTCAGGCCTTGCCAGAACTCGATAAATTCTTTGGCATGTCCGATCGTTTCTGAACTGACAATCACATCGAAATAATCTCTTAAATTCAAATGATCCAGTTTAAATGCTAGACCCGCACAGTCAGCATTGGTGGCCAGCCAGATGGGATAGCCATTATTTTTAAGATAATCGAGCAATTCGAGACAATGCGGGCGTAAGGCCACTTTATCTTTATGTTCAATTTGCATCGCCAGAACATCGACTTCGACTTTAGCCGTCCAGAAGCGTGAAGAGTACCAGTTTAAGGTATGATTATGTTCCTGATAGAATGCATAGAGTGTCGCCTGGCTGTGTTCCAGGCTACAGCCATGTGTGGCAGCATAACGCACAGGCAATAACTCGTTCCAGATGAAATCATCGTAGGCAAGATCAAGTAAAGTGCCATCCATATCGAAAATTATGGTAGGTTTTTCAGAGCATTTTGACATATTTAGGTTTTCTATGTTTAAAGCAACAGCAGCACCACAAGATCCAATGATTTTGCAGTTTGTGCCCATTTTGACACAAGCCTGTGAAATTTTGCGAGAAGAATATCAGCGTTATTGTTCTGGTGCAGCTTTTGATGTCATCAAAAAAAATGATAATTCTCCGGTGACTCAGGCAGATTTTCGGGTTAATACTTATCTGACCCAAGCTTTGGCAGAGATTTCCAGCTTGCCTTTACTGTCTGAAGAAGGACAGGAACATGAACGCCGCTCATGGTCAGAATTCTGGTTACTGGATCCGTTAGATGGCACTAAAGAGTTTTTGCACCAGCGCCCCGAATTTACCATTAATTTGAGTCTGGTCAGAGGCAGTTTGACCACTTTTGCCATATTGGCGGTTCCAGAGCAGCAACTGATTTATTTCTGTCCTGAGCAGGGCTTGCCTTATAAATATGATATTCAAACTAGAACATGGTTTGCTTATGCAATGTCTTCGACATCTAAAATGATTGCTGTAGGGTTGAGCCAAAGTAGCCAGCAGAAACCGAAATATCTCGAATATTTACAAAGTTTGGCCAAGCTCACGGACTACACTGAATTTAAAGCGGGCAGCGCTTATAAATTTTGCATGATGCTGGAAGATCAGGTGGATATCTATCCACGTTTTCATCCGACCTCGGAATGGGATACCAGCGCTGGTCAATGTATGCTCGAACGGATTGGGGGTGGCTTGGTCGATTTAGAAGGTCGCCCATTTATTTATAATCATCGGGATACTTTGCTGAATGGCGGATTCATT
Organism: Acinetobacter sp. CIP A162; assembly: GCF_000367905.1. Lineage (GTDB taxonomy): Bacteria > Pseudomonadota > Gammaproteobacteria > Pseudomonadales > Moraxellaceae > Acinetobacter > Acinetobacter lwoffii. Next base: position 773,161 of record NZ_KB849159.1, read on the forward strand.
GCTTATAAGAATAATGATATGAAAATTATTGCATTGCAGGCGGTTTCTGACATGCAGGCCGAGCATTGAGCAAAATTCTGAGCGTGTTATAGTGGTGCTTAACCTATTACCAAATCCAGAGTTGGCTGTAACGTGTCCCTGAAACTGCTTCCACCGAGTATGTTGAGTGCAATTGATTTATTGCCCGATGTACAGACGCCTGTCACCTTATTTACACGGCATTCGATTCGTGAAGAGGTTCCGGGTCAAGGTTTGGCAGGCTATGATCTGCAACTGACCAATCAGGGGCGGGATCTGGCGCAGGAATGGGGTGCTTATCTGGCTGATCAAACTGATCGTGTGATTCATCACTGTATTTCAAGTCCGATCCAGCGGTGTATTGATACCGCTGCATTGATGATTGAAGGGGCAGATGCGGTTACCCCTGAGCAGAATACCCATCGTATTGAAATTATTGAACAGGGACTTCTGATGGAGCCTGGCAGCTTTGTGCTGGATATTCAAAAAGCTGGGCCTTATTTTGCCAAGCAGGGTGCACTCGGTTTTATTAACAGTTTTGTCAATAATGCCTTGCCTGGGATGAAACAGCCGATTCATGGCGTGGTGGATGTACTGGAACTGATTTACAACACCCATCCACAAAATAAATATGGGCTGAGTTTGGCTGTCAGCCACGATACTATTCTCGCAGCGATGATTGCAGTGATGTCAGGGCGTCAAGACGTCAGTCGGGAAGACTGGCCAAAAATGATGGAAGGTCTGTTTGTCTGGTTTGAAGGTGATGTGTTTTTGGAGTCCAAACTGAAATGGATCTGGCGCGGTCAGGTACATGAACTGGATATTGCTGATTTTAAACGTTCCCAACTTTCTTAAATTAAATTGATCTATTCAAAACTCAATTGTTCACAGCAATTGAGTTTTTTATTGGGGAGTTAGAAATTATAAAGATGGTGGGGCGTTTCATATTGATCATTCAATAAAGTTCAGGCTAAAACGATAAAAATAAATTTTAAACTGCACCTTTTACATTTATAGGGTGAAAATTCAATAATGTAAGTATAAAAATTATCTATGCTTAATAAATATAGAAATATTCATCTTGAGGAAAATTATGAAAGTTATCACAATTTTTAGCCTGATCGCGATTTTGGGTTTAACCGCATGTCAAAAGCGGGACACTGACAATACGAAACAGGATAAAACCACTTCGCCATCCTCTATGGATAAAGATCAATAATCTAAAAGAGAGGGAGATTCAGGTTTTTATCTCACAGTATCGCATTGACTGGATGAGTGCTGTCTAAACAAATTATTTTTCTGAATGAGTCATTATATTTTTTAGTTTCTTCAAATTCCAGACACAAAAAAAGCCCTAAAAAGGGCTTTTTTCATTTGCGATTAGTTAGAAGCTAGTGCTTTAACTTGCGCGTTCAAGCGGCTCTTATGACGAGCTGCTTTGTTTTTATGGATGATGCCTTTGTCAGCCATACGGTCGATTACTGGAACAAGCGATTTGTACGCTTCAGTAGCAACTGCATAGTCATTAGTGCTGATAGCAGCTAATGTACGTTTAAGATAGGTACGAACCATAGAACGCAAGCTTGCGTTGTGTTTGCGTGCTTTAACGTTTTGACGAGCACGTTTTTTAGCTTGAGCAGAGTTTGCCACTCGTGCACTCCTTGAAATAGATTGGTCTGGGCGGGCTGAAACTCAACTGAAAACCAACATCAGAGGAATTATCACCAGCCCGTAAACAAGTGCCATATTTTGATTAAACTAAGCACCGAAGTCAAGTCTTGACATGCTTTGACAACATTTTAGATGCAGAAAAATTCTAAAGAAAACGTTAGATTAGTATTCCACCCAGGAGATCGTATAAAAAATGACTAAATCACTGACTCATCCCATCGTGATAGGTGCCACTGGCTTGGTGGGAAAACAACTGATAAAACGTTTGCAAGATGAGCCGACTTGCCAGCAGATTACTGCAGTGGTCAGAAAACATCAAAATGATCTGGATGCTTTGGATAAAGTTCAACAACTGGTACTGGAAGATTTCCTGATGTTGAATGATCAGGATGTCAGCAAGCATAGCCATGGTTTTAGCTGCCTGGGCAGCACCATGAAAAAAGCCGGATCCAAACAGGCATTTTATAGTATTGACTATACCATAAATGCTCACTTTGCAGAGCTGTTACAGCAAACCTCAGCCCATTATCTTTTGCTAAGCGCAATGGGTGCCGATTCCCAATCGCATTTTTACTATAATCGGGTCAAAGGTGAACTGGAAGAATATATACAAACATTGTCCTTGGACAGAATCAGTTTGATTCGACCTTCATTGCTCATTGGTGAACGTCCAGAGCAGCGTTTTTTGGAAGATATCGCGCAGCAGGTTTACCACAAAGTATCGCGTTTTATTCCGGATAGTTTTGCGTATAAGCCAGTGACAGCCGAGCAGGTGGCTCATACTATGGTCGAGGCCGCGCTAACTCAGACGGTAAAATTTGAAATTTATGATAATTTACGCATACAAAAAATGAAATGAGGGGAAAACACCGTGTCTACAGCAGCATTTGTTACCTGTGACTTGTTAGATGATCATCCAGAATTAGAGCTTCAGGTGGTGACACCTTGCCTGGACGGTAAATTTTTTAAGAGTTATGGGGCGCGCAAAACCTTTGGCGGTCAGATTGTGACAGTAAAATGTTTTGAAGATAACTCGCGGGTGAAAGAGTTGTTGGCCACAGATGGAACAGGCAAGGTCCTGGTCGTAGATGGCGGTGCATCCATGCGCTGTGCCTTGATGGGTGACCTGATTGCAGAATCAGCGGTAAAAAATCACTGGAATGGCGTAATTATTTATGGTTGCGTTCGTGATGTCGATGCGATTGCTGAACTTGATCTTGGTGTGCATGCATTGGCGGCTATTCCGCAAAAGAGCAACCGCAAGGGTGTGGGTGAAGTTGATATCTCTCTCTGTTTTGGTGGTGTCACGTTTAATGCAGGCGAGTATGTCTATGCAGACAATAATGGTATTGTGGTGTCTAAAACAGCATTAGTGGCTTAATCGGCCGGAATCTGCATTTCTGCATGAAAGAATAACAACAAAACTTATCTGTACCCTGAAAGACAGGATGCCTAGATTCTGTCTTTCATTCATATAAAACAAAAATAGGAAAATACTATGTTGAGTCATCAAATTAAAGTTGTACAAGCTTTGGCCTCTTCAATCGCTGAAGGTGGACGTGGGATGGTGGGTACACCGTTTCCAAATCAGCCTGAAAAAGCCTTGAAGCTCTATGAATACGAGGGTTCACCATTTTGTCGTCGGGTGCGTGAAGTCATGACCTTGCTAAATCTGGATTATGAAGTTTATCCATGTCCACGAGGGGGTACTCATTTCCGTCCTGAGGTGCAGCAATTGGGTGGAAAACTGCAATTTCCTTTTTTAGTTGATGAAAATACCGGTGATCGACTCTATGAGTCTCAGGATATTATCGATCATCTGTTCAAGCATTATGGCAAAACCGGCAAAACTCCCAAGAAATATGCTCACTATCCTAAAATTCCAGTGGCTGCAATTGCGGGAACCGTCCTCAATGGTTTACGCGGCGGAATGGTGAATCCCAAGATTAAGGATCGGCCAACACCTGAACTGTTATTAGAATTATGGGGCTTTGAGGCCAGTCCTTATACCCGAATTGTACGCGCCGTTTTGAGTGAACTGGAAGTGCCGTTTGTTTTTCATAATGTCGCTAAAGAGCGCTGGCAAGATTATGGACCGGCCAAATTGCGTTTAAAACCGGGAAAATATGAACCACTACCAGGCGGTAAGCGTGAACATTTGTTTGAAATGATGGGAAATAATATTCAGCTTCCCTATCTGGTCGATCCAAATACAGATACCAAAATGTTTGAATCGGCTGAGATTGTGAAATATTTAAAACAGCAATACGGTACTGCTTAAAGTAGACAGCTCGTATAACTTCAAAAGATTTTCTATCTTGAACTGCCATCTGCTAAACAGATGGCATTTTTTATGTCTATGATATGGAAAACGGGCGTAAGCGTTTCTCGCTGCTTAAAACTTCAGATAATAAAAAATAAATAAATCATGATTTTTAGTGTGATTTTGTTTATATTTTAATCTTAAAGGGGATATATAAAAATAAATATAAGGGGCGTGCTTATGACAGCATCGGAGGCAGTCTTGCCAGTACCAGTATTAATCGTTGAAGATGAATATGTCATCCAGCGCCGTTTAAAAATCATATTAAGCAATCTAGGTTATCAGGATGACGTTCTGTTATTTGCCAATACGGTGAAAGAAGCATATGCCGTTTTGCAGCAACAGCCGATTGCACTGGCCTTAGTAGATTTGGGTTTACCAGATGGAAGTGGGATTTCAATTATTGAAAAAATCCGCGAACAGGACGCACAAGCGTTGATTCTGGTGGTGTCTGCCTGGAGTACCCAAGATAGCCTGTTTAGGGCAATTCAGGCCGGTGCGACCGGTTATGTGCTGAAAGAACGGGATGATGTTGAAGTCGCCTTGGCTATTCGCAGTATTTTGCGTGGCGGTGCACCGATTGATCCCTTTGTTGCCCGTGAAATTTTAAAACAGATTTCTATTCCCACCATTTCAGGAACAGTAGAACAGAACAGGCCAGCTGCGGATCAGGAAACGCTCACACAGCGGGAGCAGGAAATCCTGTCCTTGGTTGCGCAAGGTCTGAGTAATCGTGAAATTGCCGAGCAGCTCTGTGTATCACGCTATACCGTCGAAAGTCATATCAAGCATATTTACCGCAAACTCTCGGTCAGTAAACGTACCAAGGCGGTCAGTACCGCACGGCATCTGGGAATTCTGTAATGTCATCTGCCTGTTCCAGAAGCAGCAAACGGCAGCGACTGAAATGGATCGGTGTTTTTGTCCTGTGCAGCTGGCTTTGCTTGTTCTGTAGTATCAGTCAGGCACAAAACCATTTTCAGATTAATGATCTTTGTCAGGTGAAGATCGAATATATTCAGAAGGTTCAGGCTCAGGGTCCTACCGAGATGCCGACATCGGGCTGGCAAAGCGTACGTTTGCCGGATAACTGGCAGAATAACTGGAAGAATTATCATGGGGGTGCCTGGTACAAGATTGTCTGGCGTTGGTCATGTCAGGACAATATTCGTCTTGCAGAACCGGTTGCCTTTTCTATTGATTATATTAATTCGGCAGGTGCCGTGTTCCTGAATGGTGACTTGCTTTGGTCTGACCGGAACTTGCAAGAGCCCTTGTCGAAAAGCTGGAATATGCCGCGTTACTGGGTTTTCCCGATTAGCGGTTTGCGTAAAGACAGTAATGAAATCCTGATTTATGTAAATGGCTACAGTTTCCAAAGCGCGGGCCTGGGCAATATTCAGTTTAATAATGTGTTGGTGAATAGCCAGCAGTATTTGGAAAAAATCTGGGATCGCCGTACCGTATTCCAGATCAATATGATTTTCTCTGCCACGATTGGGCTGATCTGTTTCATTATCTGGTTATTCCGGCGTTCAGAAACCACTTTTGGCTGGCTGGCACTCAGTTCACTGTTGTGGATTCTGTTTATTTCCAATGTCTTGACTACAGAAAATTTTCCATTTCACTCCACGATTTCGGCAGCTAAAGCCAATATGCTTTTTTTTATTGCCTATATCCATTGTTTTTGTCTGTATCTGATCCGCTTTGTAAAACAGAAATTTAAGCAGTTGGAGCGAGGATTTATTCTGGTCAGCGTTCTGTCCAGCTTACTGGTTATGATCAGTTCCTTGGATTATCTGGAGCAGGTACTGGGCGGAGTGTTTATCATCTATGTATTGCTCTTTATTAGTTGTACTGTATATGTCAGCTATCAGGCCATCAAAACCCGAAATGGAGAATATCTTTTCCTGACGCTGTGTCTCTGGGGGATTTTGCTGTGTGTAGTCATCGACCTGATCATGTTGAACCAAACCCAGGTCAATGAATTTTCACCTTTATCCCCCTATACCTCACCGATTATTACCCTGTTTGTCGTGCTGATTATGGGCACACGCTTGAATCGTAATGTCAGGAAAATCGAAAAATTTAATACCCAGTTAGAACGTAAAGTTCAGCAGGTCAGTGCCGACCTGAATAAAAGCCTGAGCGATAAACATCAACTGGAGCTGACGAATGTTCGTCTGCAAGAACGGATTAATCTGTCACATGAACTGCATGACGGGTTGGGAGGGTCTATTGTCCGTTCCATGATTCTGGTGGATCAAAGTAGCGAAACAGTTTCTAAACAGCAGTTTCTTTCCATGCTGAAACTGCTCAGAGATGATCTCAGACAAATCATTGACAGTGGTTCATCTATTGAAAATAAAGTCCCACAAACGCCGGTACTCTGGATCGCACCGGTACGTTATCGTTTTACCCAGCTGATGGAAGAAATGGGGATTGTAGTTGAATGGTCATTTCCAAAAGTCTGGCAGCGTGAACCAACGGCATTACAGTGTTTGACCTTGATCCGAGTAGTCGAAGAAAGTCTGACCAATATCATTAAGCATAGTCAGGCCAGTCAGGTAAAAGTCAGTCTGGAATATTCCCAGCCACATCAGCTTACTTTAAGCATTCAGGATAATGGCATCGGTTTCGATGCTGACATGGTGCAAAAAAATGGCCTGAGTATTGGAATGCGCAGCATGAAAATGCGGGTTGAGCGCATGGGAGGATTGTTCCAGATTGAATCTGAACAAGGAGATACGCTGATTCGTGTTGTATTAGAGCTGTATCAGCCTTAAGTAACTAGAATTTTAGTAGAAAATAAAAAGAGGATCATGTGACATTGCTGTCCCACAATTTTTCACAAGAGGAAGCTCATTTGAGCTTCCTCTTGTTTTATGGGTATTTTATCGGGTGAAAATAAAGCTTTTAAAGTTCTTCTTTCAAACAAATTCACTTGAATTATTCTGAGTAAACGTTGAACTGTCCAACCTGTTTTCCCTAAATGTTGAGCGAAACTCACCAATAAATAGGCGATCATCGCAATCCAGATTTGTGTCTGAATTGCGTTCCTGCTGCGGCCTAGAAACGCTTTTAATTTGAGATTCTGCTTAATCGCCTTAAAGAACAGCTCAACTTTCCAACGATCTTTATAAATCGCCGCAATGGTGGAGGCGGCTAAATGAAAGTTATTGCTGAGAAAGCTAAAGTGCTTGCCACTTTGCTGATCTCTATATTCAATTCTTCTTAACACTGGGGCTTTTCTTTTTAGGGCATGTGCGCTATTCAGCTGAATGGTTTCATCTTTTAGAATACCTTTGGATTCAAGCACTGGATGTTGCTGGATCACCTGATACACAGATTTAGGCCTAAAACGTGTGACAAATCCAATGTTTTGAGCAGTCAGATTTGCATACCATTGGTAATCGACATAGCCTTTATCAAAAACTACAATGCTGCCAGCAGGAAACTGGAATTTGCGGCCTTGTACCATGTCATTTTCTTTGCCATTTTCAACTGCAACAAACTCAGGAATATCATTGCTGTGATTCAATCCTATGCTGAGTTTCATGCTGGCTTTTGAGTCGTGAACTTTGGCCCATTCACATAAGGAAAGCGACAGGTCAATATGACTGGCATCCAGGGAATATAATGGATTCTTAAAGCGAAATTTATGGGCTACTTTTGAGTGTTCATAGTATTTAAGCAACTTGTAAAAGAGCTGTTGATACAAGGCAGCAGGCTGCTGCTCATTGATTCGTGCCAGCGTGCTTCGGGGAATAGACTTTGCTCCGAGATGACTTAGCTTTTCCTGTTGGCACTCCAAATTGGATTGAATATCTCTCAGACTTTGTCTACAAGAGAATTGAGACATCAATATGGCAATAAACTGATCCCACCGGGAAGCCGCTCTAAATTTCTGTCCAACATGGTGTACTTTAGCAAGTTGTTCAAAATCCTGTCGCACAACAGGTTTAATTAGCTCATGAAATACGGTATTCTGATGTGACAAAACCTGAATCCTGGTCGTTAAAGTGTTTGTTTGCACTCATATTTTAACTGTTAGGACTCAGGTTTTTTTATTTAAAGCAAACTATGGGACAGCAGTGATCATGTGATCCTCTTTTTATTATCGCTTAACGAGTCGTTAAACGCTTACTCGTCGTCAGCAGGTGGAACCAACATCAACACGGCTTCATTCAATAATGCTGCAACATCTTCCAGAATTTCTTCATCAGCGAAGTCTTCACTGAATAACAGCGCTTCACCATCTGCAAGCTGTTTGAGTTTTGCGGTAAATGTCTCAGAGATGCACACACCCTCACCATTTGCCCAGAACAGAACGTCGCCGTCCGTTTCAGTATAAAGCAGGCGTGACGCAGGTTCGAGCATCAGGCTATAGCCCTGATCGAGTGCTTCTTCCAGATCACCTGTACCGATTTCTTCTGCTTCAGGCAGGTTTTCAGGATATTTAGGTTCGGACATCAAGCTCATGATGGCATCTTCGAGAACATTGGAATTATGCAGTTGCTGCATGATGTGTTCTTTCAGATATTCCAGCTCATTGCTGCTCACTTCACCGATAGCACCGACTTGATCACGGATGATATCCAGCAATGGGTTACGCAGCGTTTCATTTTCAGAGAATTTATCCCCGACACGATCCATCATGTCACTGATATTTGGCATGCGGAAACCGAATGAATAAGTCAGGCAGTCATCTTCAGCCACGCCGTAATGAGCCAGACCAGGCGGCACATAGAGCAAGTCGCCAGGTGCCAGCACTTCATCAAAGTCCACTTCTATTTCAGGCAATAATTTAAGCGGTTGACCCGGAACAAATGGAGTTTCGGTATCACACATTTGCCCAAGCTGCCAGCGACGATGGCCATAGCCTTGTACCAGAAACACATCATAGAAATCGAAATGCTTGCCGACTGAACCGCCTTGCGGTGCATAAGACACCATGATGTCATCGCGACGCCATTGTGGAATAAATGGGAATTTTTTCCAAAGTGCCGACAGGTCAAATGAATAGTGATCTACAGCCTGAACCAAAAGTGTCCAGAGTTTTGGCATTTTCTGAAAATCTGCTTTGAGCAAAGGTGAAGATTTCACGCTCCATTGATTCGGATCACGATCTTTCTGCTTGATGAGACGGGCAGTGACATGTTCTTCAAGCGCAAGTTCCATCACATCATTGGGTTCAAGCAAACTGGCGATTTCAGGCATCGCATTACGCACCAGTAATGGTTTCTTTTGCCAGTATTCGCTAAGGAATTGTTCAGCGGTGATGCCGCCTAAAACGTCTAAAGGTTGAGACATAGATTACAGCCTGAATTTAAAGAGAGAGATTAAGGAACTAAAATTTTTAATTCACGAAGAATATTGCATAGCTTGATCATCGGCATACCCATCAGTGTGGTCTGGTCTTGCCCGGTCATTTCTTCAAACAGGCTAATTCCTAAGCTTTCACATTTGAAACTGCCAGCACAATGCAGTGGCTGTTCAATCTCGACATAGCGCTCGATTTCGGCCTGAGAAAGTTTACGAAACTTGACTTTATAGTGTTCGACCAGACTTTGTTCAAAACCCGTCGATTGTTGCTGTACACTGAGCGCCGTACTGAAATAGACAATCTTGTCCGAGTTAGCTTGGAGCTGGCGAATGGCTTTTTCAGTCGTTAACGGTTTACCGATAAAAATATCCGGTGCACCTTCACGCCATGCCACCTGATCCGAGCCGATCACAATCGCTTCAGGATTCTGTTCGGCAATATATCTGGCTTTCTCGAAAGCTAGTCGTTGTGCCAGATCATCTGCGTGATTTTCCCCGCGAGGAGATTCATCAATATCCGGTACCATGGAAATATAATCAATATGCAGACGATCCATCAGCGCTTTGCGGGTTTGACTGGATGATGCCAAAATAATCTGTACAGAATTCATTAGACAGCATATTCCTCAAGAATATTTAACGGCACATAAGCCAGAACAGCTTTGTGACAGGCTTGCAGCTTGATTGGAGGTGCTTGACCTGCTTCATAGGCTTCGACCCAGCGCGTTACGCAGATACACCAGAAATCGCCAGGTTGCAGGCCGGGGAAATCCAGTTCAGGCAAAGGCGTAATCAGGTCATTACCGACTTTTTGAGAAAAATTCAGAAATTCTGAAGTCATTTGCGCGCAAACCGTGTGCTGGCCCAGATCAGTGGTCGCAGTATGGCAAAAGCCATTGCGGAAATAACCGGTAATCGGATCGAAGCAACAGCTGGACAAAGGCTCACCTAACACGTTCAAACGGTTAAGATTTGGATCAGGATGTATCGACATAGGGACTGAATCTAAAAGAGGCTTTTTTCTATCATAACAAAACTTTGGCATTCATAATGTTTTCTGCAAAAGATGCTAACCTTTTTCTGCATAATCATTTAAAATCGCCTGGTTTTAATATCTATAAAGTGAGCTCTACATGAACTTTCAGCGTATGACTGACCTCGATTTAGCAGGTAAACGTGTTCTGATCCGTGAAGATTTAAACGTTCCTGTTAAAAATGGTGTGATCACCAGCGATGCGCGTCTTCGTGCAGCATTGCCAACGATTAAAGCAGCATTAGAAAAAGGCGCTGCAGTCATGGTGTATTCTCATCTGGGTCGTCCGGTTGAAGGTGAGCCTAAGGCTGAACAGTCACTTGCTCCTGTAGCGGCTTACTTGACTGAAGCTTTGGGCCAAGAAGTGAAACTGTTCACTGACTATTTAGATGGCGTTGATGTTCAGCCAGGTCAGGTGGTTCTGCTTGAAAACTGCCGTTTTAACGTCGGCGAGAAGAAAAACAATCCTGAACTTGCAGCAAAATATGCAGCACTTTGCGACGTATTTGTAATGGATGCCTTTGGTACAGCGCACCGTGCAGAAGCATCTACTGAAGGCGTAGCGCGTTTAGCGAAAGTTGCAGCAGCAGGTCCTTTACTGGCAGCTGAACTGGATGCACTTGGCCGTGCACTGCAAACGCCAGAAAAGCCAATGGTGGCGATTGTTGCGGGTTCTAAAGTCTCTACCAAGCTGGATGTTTTAACCTCACTTTCTGATATCTGTGATCAATTGATCGTGGGTGGTGGTATTGCCAATACTTTCCTTGCTGCAGCAGGCTATAACGTTGGTAAATCACTGTGTGAAAAAGACCTGATCGATACAGCAAAAGCCATTGCTGCAAAAGTATCAGTGCCACTTCCTACTGACGTTGTGGTTGCAGATGCCTCTGAAATCAACTTTGAGGATTTCCTGGGTTCATTGGCTGCTGCGAAAGCAACGGTGAAAAACGTTGCCGATGTTGCTGACAACGACATGATTCTGGATGTAGGTCCGGAAACTGCGAAAGCATTTGCAGAAATTCTGAAAACCTCTAAAACCATTCTTTGGAATGGCCCGGTTGGCGTATTTGAAGTCGATCAATTCGGTGAAGGGACTAAAACTTTATCTTTAGCAATTGCTGAATCGGAAGGTTTCTCGATCGCGGGTGGTGGGGACACACTTGCTGCGATTGATAAATATGAAGTGGCTGACAAAATTGGTTATATCTCGACGGGTGGCGGTGCATTCCTTGAATTCGTTGAAGGTAAAACTCTTCCTGCAGTTGCGGTACTATTAGAACGTGCTTAATTGCATGTCCTAAGCTAAAAAGCTGGCCCAGTGCCAGCTTTTTTTATGTCATTTTTTTGACAGTGAAAACTTACCCTTCATGGCTTCGTCATTAAAATGCAATAAATCTGTCATAAGATGCAGTAATTAAATCACCAAATGACGAGAATACGTGATGAAGAAACAGTTAACTATCGCAGTATTATTAGCAGCTTCTCTGGCACTGACTGCATGTGCAAAACAGGAAAGCACACCAGAAGCTGAAGCAGAAAGCTCGGCAGCAGTGGCGGATCAGGCGGTGACTCCAGAACAGCAAGCTGCCATTGATGCCATTGATCAGCCAATTCTAGACGAAAAAAATACCGATATCCCGGCTGAAGTTGCCAATGCACCAGCCGATGAAGCAACTGCAGACGAGTCAGTTGCTGCGACTTCAGAGCCTGTAGCACCTTAATCCGGTTGATGTGACACAAAATCCCTGCAAATGCAGGGATTTTTTTTAAATAGTGTTATTTGTTGCTGAATTGAAACCTTTGAACATGTAGAATATGTGGCATTCACTGGGAGGATATTATGGCTCTTATTTCATTGCGCCAGCTCTTGGATCACGCCGGCGAACATGCTTACGGCGTACCAGCATTTAACGTAAACAACTTAGAACAAATGCGTGCAATTATGCTTGCAGCAGATGCAACCAATTCACCTGTTATCGTACAAGCATCTGCGGGTGCGCGTAAATATGCAGGCGCTCCGTTCTTGCGTCACCTAATTTTGGCTGCAATTGAAGAATGGCCACATATTCCAGTGGTAATGCATCAAGACCACGGTACCAGCCCTGACATTTGTCAACGTTCAATCCAGTTAGGCTTTTCATCAGTAATGATGGACGGTTCACTGGGTGAAGACGGTAAAACACCAACTTCATATGAATATAACGTTGATGTGACTCGCCGTACAGTTCAAATGGCACATGCGTGTGGCGTATCTGTTGAAGGTGAAATCGGTTGTTTGGGTAGCCTTGAAACAGGTATGGCGGGTGAAGAAGATGGCGTAGGCGCAGAAGGCGTACTGGATCATTCTCAACTCCTGACTTCAGTTGAAGAAGCGCGTAGCTTCGTTGCTGATACCAATGTTGATGCGCTTGCAATTGCAGTAGGTACTTCACACGGTGCGTACAAGTTCACGCGTCCACCTACAGGTGATATTCTTGCGATTGACCGCATTAAAGAAATTCACGCAGCACTTCCAAACACACATCTTGTCATGCACGGTTCAAGCTCTGTGCCACAAGAATGGTTGGCAGTGATTAACCAGTATGGCGGCGACATCAAGGAAACTTACGGTGTTCCGGTTGAACAGCTGGTTGAAGCGATCAAACACGGCGTGCGCAAGATTAACATCGATACTGACTTGCGTTTAGCATCTACCGGTGCAATGCGTCGTATGATGGCAGAAAAACCAAGCGAATTCGATCCACGTAAATTCTTCAGCGCAACTGTAGATGCAATGAAGCAAATCTGTATCGATCGTTACGAAGCTTTTGGTACTGCAGGCAATGCAGACAAGATTCGCCCAATCTCTTTAGAGAAAATGGTGTCACACTATAAATAATTCCCAGTGAATCATTTATAAAAAAAGCCCACTGCAAATGTGGGCTTTTTTGTAGACTCATAAATATCAAGAATAAGAGCAGCATATGGAACTGATTTTCGCAGCAGCGCTATGCAGCGTTGCGGTCTCAATATTATTAAAAGTCGCCAAAAATAAGGGCTTGAGTCCGATACACATGATTAGCTGGAACTATATGACAGCTAGTCTCTTGTGTTTTTTCTGGTTTAAGCCTGATATTCAGCATATTTCAATGTCTCAGACGCCTTGGTTGCTTATTCTGGCTCTGGGTATTTTGCTTCCGAGCGTATTTCTGTTTTTGGCCAAGGCTTTGCAAACGGCTGGAATTTTAAAAACCGAAATTGCCCAGCGACTTTCTGTAGTTTTGTCACTGGCTGCAGCCTATTTCATTTTTCAGGAACAGTTTAATCAGCTGAAAATACTTGGGATCGCTTTAGGTATTGGAGCAGTGCTGTGCATCCTGTTTTCACATCGACAAAGTACAGGACAGAGCAGTCAGGGAATGTTGTATCTGGGCTTGGTCTGGGTCGGTTATGCACTGATTGATGTATTGTTGAAATATACAACCAGTCTGGGCCTCCAATTCGCGGTGGCGCTGAATCTAATGTTTGTTTGTGCCCTGATCATTTCGATGGGCTATCTGTTAATCAAATATAAAAGCTTGGGCTCGATGCAGAATATCGGCGCTGGTCTGTTATTGGGTTTCCTGAATTTTGCCAATATTGCTTTCTATGTCAAAGCCCATATGCTGCTTAAGGATTCACCTGCGATCGTCTTTGCTGGCATGAATATTCTGGTGGTGGTATTTGGTGTGATAGCAGGTCTGGTATTCTTTAAAGAACGGCTCAAACCTGCAAGTACTTTAGGATTACTGCTAGGCTTGACTAGTGTGATTTGCCTAGCTTATGCAATGTCTGCTTGACATAAGAGGATGCAAATTCAATCGGATGTCGGAGCAGGTCACCTGCTTCGGCCAGTCCAAGCAATAAACCGGACTGTTGGCAGTCTGGACAGTGCGGATAACGATGCTGTTGCTCTTTATAGTGCTGGAGATAAATTTTATCGCAATGATGGCATTCAAATTTCAGGGATTTGGATGTAAGGAGCGACATAGATGACCTCTATTGTTATTCTATTAGATGTAAATTAAATAAAGCAAAAAATAGGCCCGAATTGACATGGAAAGGGGCGCTTGACCCCTTTTATAGCATAAATTCCTTACAGTTTGGTGAAAATATCTTCAGCGGCAAGACGTGATTTAGGGAGTTTGGCATTGAAATCATTTTCACTGCGATAGCCTAAAGTCAGCAATACAGAAGGGATCAAACCCTGTTCTGCAAGTTGTAATTCTTCACTAATCATCTCTCCGTCAAAGCCGCCAATTGGTGTGGCATCAACCCCTTCAATTCCGGCAGCCAAGAGCATTTGACCGAGTGCAATGAAGGTCTGGTTTTCAGCCCAACGCTGAATATCACCTTTTTCATTACGATAATAATGAATATAACCTGCACGGGTATTTTTCTGACCTTCTTTGGCTGATTCATCTTTAAAACGGCCACTGAGATCATCGCGGTTCAATAAGTTTTCTAGATGCAACTCATTAATGTCGGCTTTGGTGCAGAATAAAATGGTATGTGAAGAATCCAGAACTTTGGGTGCATTGTAGGCATAAGTACCAACCAAGGCTTTGGCAATGCGCTGTTTGGCGGCATCATGATCGGCAATAAAAAAATGCCAAGGCTGAATATTGATCGAAGAGGGTGCCAGACGCAAAATTTCTAACAAGCGTTCAAACTGTTCTGCTGGGATTTTCTTGCTAGGATCATAGGCTTTAGTGGTATAGCGGGTCTGTGTGATCTTGAGTAAATCCATCAATGGACTCCAATCTTTTTAAATAAACAGCGAGTAGAAGTTTTAAATATATACATTTTTCACATCCCCTGATTATTACAATAAAAAAGCATCAGGCAAAGCCTGTTTTGAGATGATCTTGAGCTGGATTCAAGCAAAACTTAGAGTTAAATCAGATTAAAATCCAGTTTTTGTCTATTGGCACTTTTAAGCGAGAAGCGTTTAATAAGAGGCATCGCCAGCAACATGCAAATAGGTTAGCGGATGCAAGTGACCAATTACTTTAAACACAAACTGAAAACCCAGCAGCAAATCGGCTTATGGATTGGCAGATGCCTATGGAACCGAGATTGCGGCAAATGCAGGTTATGACTGGCTGCTGATTGATGGTGAGCATGCACCCAGTGATTTGAGAACGACTTTGTCGCAACTGCAAAGTATTGCTGCTTATCCCTCGCAAGCAGTAGTACGACCACCCATTGGTAGCGTACAACTGATCAAGCAACTCCTTGATATCGGTGCACAAACGCTGTTGATTCCGATGGTAGAAACCGTGGAACAGGCCGAACTCATGGTCAGGGCAGTCCGTTATCCGCCTGAAGGAATTCGTGGCGTTGGTGCTGCACTGGCACGTGCCACCCGCTGGAACAGCATTCCAAATTATTATCAGACGGCACATGAAGAAATCTGTTTATTAATCCAGATTGAATCGGTCACAGGACTTGAAAATCTGGATGCTATTCTTCAGATCGACGGGATTGATGGCGTGTTTATTGGCGCCGTTGATCTATCTGCCACTATGGGTTATCAAGGTGATCCGAATCATCCTGAAGTACAAAAAGCTGTAATTGATGCAATCCAGCGGATTCGTTCTGCAGGCAAAGCTGCAGGAATTCTGTCAACCCAGCATGAAGTGACGCAAAAATATATCGAACTTGGCACTGAGTTTGTAGCAGTGGGCGTAGATACCAGTATTTTGATGAATTCCTTGCGTGATCTATTGGGGAAATATAAAAAGGATATCAATGTGATTAATCCGACTAGCGGTTATTAATCAACAAGAGATTCTGAATGAATAGCTTGCTTAGATTTTTAGTTTATTTTTAACCGGAAATTCTTTAGATGAGCTATTCATTCAGCCATAAGAAAATCATAATGAACCTTCAAGATGCAGAACAATTTTTACAAGAACAGCAGAACATCTTAGAGAACCAACGTCAGCAAAAAACTAGACGAGTGCAACAAGCCTTTTTTATGATTCACGTACTGTTTGTAGCCTTAAATGCTATTCTCTTGATCCTAAATTATCAAAAGACGGGAGAGTGGAACTTGCTGTACCTCGGGCTGAGTTTCATGTCTCTAATATTGATTTTAAGGTATTTAAAGACAGGTTTTGTTTATCAACGGAAATGAAGTAACGTTAAAATGAATTTTAGATCATAAAAATCAAAAGCCTAATAATTAACAAAGCATGAAAAAAGTTCTTAAAAATCCCATTCTATTGTCATTACAATGTAATTTTGCTTTTGCTGGATAAATAGCTTACACTGGCTGCACTTCAAGCAAGTACTGTTCTTGCTTCTATTATTATTTTAAGCTGATTGTGATGTACTTTTTAGTTCAAGTATTTGAACTCAAATAAGATCTACTAACCATAGAACTATTATGTAAACTAGGTTGTTATTAATCTCTCTCCATATAGTCACAAAAAGCTCATATCGTGTGAGTAAATATTTTGATCAAAATCAATGAATGGCATATTGCCACTGCCGCTGATGGCAATGAAATTAACGTGAAACTGGTTCCATTAAAGCGCAAGCAAAATACAATGGACGGTTTTATCTGGGTTGAGGTCGGTAAAATGATTCAATTGCCAACGGGTGAGGAATTTCAGTTCAATCTCGATGGTAAAAGTTTCTATACTGGGGTAAACCAGCTTTATCGTCTGTGTTAAGCAGATCAATATCGTAAAAAGTGGCTGATTAATATCGCCACTTTTTTAGTTTCAGGGTATCAAAACTTTGATCTTCCTGAATTTCCAGAATCTCTGCACTGTCTTCTTTCCAGTCGCCTAGTACAATTCTTCTTTTCTGGGCTAACTGATGAATGGCTGCGCGATGCGTATGACCATGGATTAGTACATCTACATCCTGTAATGCCAGCTCAACTGCATGTGGGTTGACGTCCATCACTTCATAGCTTTTAAACTGTTGTGCCTGATGGCTTTGTTGACGAAAGCGGTTGGCTAGTCTGGTTCGAAATGAGAGAGGGGTTTTTCTTAAGAAGCCAAGTAGCCAGGGATGACGAATAATCTTTTTAAAACGCTGATAGGAGACGTCATCGGTACATAGGGCATCGCCATGTTCCAGGCGAAAATGTGTTCCGGCAATGATTAGCTGATCGATTTCGGGAAGAAGCTGCCCGCCAAATCGAGCTAAAAATTTACTTCCTAAGACAAAATCCCGGTTGCCGGCCTGAAAATAGACTTGATTCCCAGCCTGAGTAAACTGTTTTAATGCAGTGACAATTTCGTCCAGCCATGGAGAGGTATAGTCATCACCAATCCAGGCATTGAACCAGTCACCCAGAATATACAATTGGGTATTTTGATTTTGATATTCAGTTAATAAATCTAAAAACCCCCGAACAAGTCGAGGGTGATCAGGTGACAAATGTAAATCTGAGATAAACAGATAGGTCACGAATCTTTTCCTTTTATTCCTCTCTAGATCCCTCATTCATATGAGGGATTTTCCATTACACTGTTTTAAAGTGTTGCTTTAAAACTCATAAAAGAACGGAGAGGACGTTTTTTATTCAGAAATGATTTTTGCAGATTCGATTACTACGTTTTCTAGAGGAACGTCAGCGTGGTAGCCACGGTTGCCAGTACGTACGTTTTTGATTTCGTTCACAACGTCCATACCTTCAACGACTTTACCAAATACGGCATAACCCCAACCTTGAGCAGTTTTGCCAGAGTGGTTAAGGAATGAGTTGTTTTTCACGTTAATGAAGAACTGAGCAGAAGCAGAGTGCGGTGCCTGAGTACGCGCCATTGCAATCGTACCTTCGTCATTGGTCAAGCCGTTGTCTGCTTCGTTTTCGATTGCATCACGTGTTGCTTTTTCTTTGAAGTTTTCATCCATGCCGCCGCCTTGGATCATGAAACCATCAATAACACGGTGGAAAATTACGCCGTCATAAAAACCGTCACGTACGTATTCTAAAAAGTTAGCTACGGTTTTAGGTGCTTTTTCAGCATTGAGTTCTAGAACAATACGACCTTTATTGGTGTTTAATTCGACTTGAGGAAAACTCATTGTGTAATCTCCTGATCATGGACGAGTGCCATGGTTTTTTCTGAATGAGTGAAGCATAAGCAAACTACATTCGACAAGGCAAGTAAAAACATTATTTTCTTTGTTAAAAGCATAAAAATAATACCTTATTTATACGTTGATTTATCAAGGCATTTCAGATATTGCCCTATCAGGTACCCTATTTTGAATTGGCGTAAATTAATGATTTTACTGCTTGTACAAGCACTGATATTTTAGTTTCAGGCAACTCGCCGTATTTTCATTTTTTAAAATGGGTGAATTGAAATCAAATACCATAGTTAGCGGTTGAGAGATTATTCACCTCTAGTTAAACTAAGGAACTTTGATAATGAATATGCGTACAACCTGTGCGATTAAATATTCGTTAATCCCTTTTTAACTTTAGGGTGGTGTTTCAAAAAGTATGCTGAAAAAAACAATATGGCTTTTGATAAAATAGAGGTATGAAAATAACGCTACAAATCAAATGTCCTACCTGTCTAAGTAACAATATAAAGAGAAATGGCATCAAAGTAGATGGGAAACAAAACCATCAATGCAAAGATTGCAAACGTCAGTTTATTGGTGATCATGCATTAAGCTATCAAGGATGTAACTCAGGTATTACCGGCAAGATATTACATTTAATGGTCAGAGGAAGCGGTGTAAGAGATATTGCTGAAGTCGAGCGTATCAGCATTGGCAAGGTATTACGAACCTTAAGTGAATCGATCTATCAGATTCAGCCTAAACAAAGCCACTACGAATGTCTTGAAGTCGATGAACTTTGGACTTTTGTAGGGAATAAGAAAAATAAACAATGGCTTATTTATGCCTACCATCGAGAATCTGGAGAAGTTGTTGCTTATGTTTGGGGTAAGCGGGATTTAGCAACGGTTCAACGTCTTAAAGCTAGACTTAAAAAGCTTGGGGTTCAATATGCTGGAATTGCGAGTGATCACTGGGATAGTTTTATCACAACATTTCAATGTTGCAAGCAAGTGATCGGTAAGTTTTTTACCGTCGGTATTGAAGGTAACAACTGTAGAATTCGTCATCGAATCAGGCGTGGATTTAGGAGAAGTTGCAACTTTTCTAAAAAGCTCGAAAATCATTTTAAAGCCTTTGATTTGACTTTCTTTTACCTTAATAACGGATTTGTTTAACGCCAGCATACTTTTTGAAACACCACCAACTTTAGAAGTGAATGATTGATCATGAAGCCAAATGATGTTGTGACATCTCTGCCCGAGAACCTGACCCAAAAGAACAATGCAGTCGATTCAGTGCAGCAGCAAGAACAACAACCGGGCTTGGACTTTGTACGTCAGGTCATTACCGATGATTTAGCCGCTGGTCGTACTCAACAGGTGGTGACGCGTTTTCCGCCTGAGCCGAATGGCTATTTACATATTGGCCATGTGAAAGCAATTTGCTTGAACTTCGGAATTGCTGAAGAATTTAAAGGTGTGTGTAACCTGCGTTTTGACGATACCAACCCGGATGCCGAAGAGCAGGAATATGTGGATGGTATTGCCAATGATGTGAAATGGCTGGGTTTCCAATGGGAAGGCGAGCCGCGTTATGCATCAAGCTATTTCGATCAACTTTATACCTGGGCAGTTCAGCTGATTGAGCAGGGCGATGCCTATGTGGATTTGCAAAGCCCTGAAGAGATCCGTTTAAACCGCGGTAATTTCGTTGAGCCAGGCAAGAACTCGCCACAACGCGATGCAACGGTTGCAGAAAACCTGGAGCGTTTTGAGAAAATGCGCAGCGGTGAATATGCAGAAGGTCAGGCTGTATTACGTGCCAAGATTGATATGACTTCACCGAACGTGCATATGCGTGATCCGATTCTGTATCGTATCCTGCATTCTGAACACCATCAGACTGGCGATAAATGGAAAATTTATCCAATGTATGACTATGCGCATCCATTGTCTGATGCGATTGAAGGCATTACGCATTCACTCTGTACCCTGGAATTCCAGGATCATCGTCCGTTCTATGATTGGGTAGTGGCAAAAGTTAAATCACCATCCGTGCCACGTCAGTATGAATCGAGCCGTTTGAATGTGGACTATACCATCACCTCGAAACGTAAATTACGTAAACTGGTGGAAGGTAGCTATGTTCAGGGCTGGGATGACCCACGTATGCCAACTGTAGTCGGTATGCGTCGTCGTGGTTTCACACCTGAAGGTCTACGTGATTTCTGTCAACGTGTCGGTGTATCGAAAGTTGATGGAAGTATTGTCGATGTAGCTATGCTGGAATACTGTATTCGCCAGTCTCTGGAAAATACTGCCGCTCGTGGTATGGCTGTGTTAAATCCATTAAAAGTGACTTTAACCAACTTGCCAGCCGATATGGACCTGACCCATTCACGTCATCCGAATGTCGATATGGGCGAGCGCGTTATTCCATTGACGACTGAGCTGTATATTGACCGTAAAGACTTTGAAGAAGAGCCACCAAAAGGCTTTAAACGTCTGATTCCAGGAGGTGAAGTTCGTTTACGTCATGCCTATGTCATCAAATGTGACGAAGTCATTAAAGATGAAAATGGTGAAGTGGTTGAGCTGAAATGTTCGATTGATCCTGAAACTTTAGGTAAAAATCCTGAAGGTCGTAAGGTGAAAGGCGTGATTCACTGGGTATCTGCGACAAAAGGCGTTCCTGCGGAAGTGCGTATTTACGACCGTCTGTTTACTGAATCTGATCCTGAGGTGGGCGATGACTTCTTGGCAAACCTGAACCCTGAATCATTGAAGGTAGTTCAGGCCGTGATTGAGCCTGCTTTGGCACAAGCACAACCGGAAGACCGTTTCCAGTTTGAGCGTGAAGGCTATTTTGTGGCTGATCAATATGATCATTCCAGCGAAAAACCGGTATTCAACCGTATTCTGGATCTTAAGGACAGCTTTAAACCAGGCAAATAAGCTGGTTTAAGTCAGAATGTAAAAAGCCCAACTCTGGTTGGGCTTTTTCAATACAGCAGGGAAAATTGCATGATTGTGCGTGATAAGAATAATAGTTTGGGCTTACTGTTTGCCTGGCAGGGAACGATTCTGCCCAAGGTGCTGCCCGCATTGGTTTTGGTGGTTTTTATTTCCGCTTTACTAGTGTATTTGAGTCAGGCGCATTTCGTGAGCCTTCCTGCTGTCCCGGCAATTGGCTTTACCATTTTTGGTGTCATTCTTTCGATCTTTCTGAGTTTTAGAAATACGGCCTGCTATGATCGCTGGTGGGAAGGGCGCAAGCTTTGGGGTGCGTTGATTGCAACCACGCGTCATTTATGCCGTGACAGCCATGTGCTAGATGATCAAATCCGTGAAGTTTTGCTATATCGCATGATGCTGTTTACCCATCTATTACGTGATCGGCTGAGACAGCAAACGCCCAGTATTCAGGCTTATGAAGCCACTGCCGGTTTTGAACCCAAGTCATTTGAGCAATTGCCCATGCAAATCAATCCATCCCAATGGGTGCTGGAACAGATGCAAAAAGAGCTGGTGCAGCAATATAAGCAGGGCAAGATCAGCGATATTATTTATAATAACCTGAATCAGCACACTGTGGCTTTGGGAGATATTCAGGCTGGTTGTGACCGGATTTTGTCCACGCCATTACCATTTTCTTATTCGGTATTGTTACATCGTGCGGTTTATTCTTTTTGCTTTATCCTGCCTTTCAGTTTGCAGGCAAATTTAGGCCTGTGGACACCAATTCTGGTTGGATTGATTGCCTATATGCTACTCGGGCTGGATGAACTCAGTGCGGAACTGGAAGAGCCCTTTGGCTTGCAGGACAACGATCTGCCGCTAGATTCAATTGTGCGACTGGTCGAGCGGGAAACCCTAAGTTCTTTAGGTAAAGCACTACCTGAGGCAATTCAAGCCAGAAAAGGCTATTTGACTTGATTCCTTATCAACATCATCAAAATGTAAAACACGAACTTAAAATTTCTTGCTCACAAAAAATCATCGGCAGGCTGAGCTTTAAATTAACGATGTTTAAGATTGGTCAGGTCTGACACTTTGGTTTTAGCCTGATCTTGCAATTCACGGTATTGTTGCAAACGCAGATTGGCTTTATCTCTGAGTTTTTTCTTGATGTACAGCGCCAATGCGAAACTGGTCGTGGTCAGGGTCAGGAACATGCTGTTCATAAAACTCATCATCGAGCTGATATAACCAATCGTGGTCAGGCGATTCATCATATAAATTACTTGCGGGCTACTTTCCACACCGGTAATCGCCCAGGTACACAAATGTTCGCAATTATTAATAATCAGATGATAGTTGTTTTCATGCATTCTGGACCGCATGCGGCGCACCACTTTACGACCTTTATATTTTGCCGAGTCATAATGTTGCATATGAATTGGTTTGCCATGACTGAATTTTTCAATAGAAGTTATTTCAATCGGGCGTTTCTTGAATAAATGCGCAAAGCCGGAATAATGAATGACACGACCACGTCCGGCGTAAATCCCATGATGGGTATAACCGAAATGTTTAACCATAAGATGTGCGCCTATGGGAAACCGTTTAGTCTGTTGCATATCAGAATTAAGCCATTTAAAAAAGCATTGTCGTTTAATAGGAAGTGTACTGTGTTTTGCTAAATTAATCGATGCCTTGCCTGAGTTTCAGATCAGAATTGAAGAGTTATTAAGCCAAGTTTTAAAGGAGCTAGAAGAGAGCAGAATTTAGAACATATTCTTCTGATAAAGGTTTTAAATAGCCTAAGCAAGTACTAAAATTTCTGCAAAATCACAAGCATGGATCAAGGAAGTCATTCAACATTTTCTGCCTGATCCCTGAAGCTTTTAAAGTTGAAGTTAATAAACTATGCTGAAATAGAGAAGACCAAACCCTTAAACTAAACTTTCAAGCATAAAAAAAGCACCTGACTACGCAAGTGCTTTCTTTATACGACTGTAACCTTGGCCGATTACTGCAATGGCAAGTGCTGAAGTTCATTCAGTTCTTTGCGGCTATAGCCGCGAGATACAAGAACCTTTTTAATTCCGATGATGATTTCTTCATCAGTAGCTTTAGAAAGTGCTTCAAGAAGCTGTTCATTTGTCTTGCAAGAGCAATCATTTTCAACACAAGCAATTTGATTCTTGTGTTCATTGTGTTGTTCATGAGAAAACAACTTTTGCCAAAAACTCATAGAGCCTTCATACAACAACCTAACATAGAGTGAAATATAGCCAATTAAATAAATAAAGCAATAGGACCTATGTGATAAAAGCAGCAGTCAGGCTAGAAAATTTCCGATTGAAGCCTAAAGGTCTAACGATATTTCTTGCTGTACAAGTCAATATTTATTAGGGTCTGTTGACATTTCAAGTATAGAATTTACCCGATAAAGGTAGCCAAATAAATATACAAGCTAATGCAACTGCCCCCTCATAGCTACACTTTAGCTTATCATATCGTGTTGCTATTCCTCTGAACTGCTTTAACCTACAAAATGCATTCTCAACTAAGTGTCTGATTTTATATAAATACCAATCCATATGATCATTATTTGACTGAGTATTTGATTTTCTTGGAATATTCGCTTTAGTTTTTTTCGCAGATATTTGTTCTCTTAATGATTCAGAGTCATATCCTTTGTCTGCACAACATACTTCCGTTTCACTCAAATCAAGTTTTTCAATCATTTTGGGAGCAATCTTGACATCATGTATCGTTCCATCGGAGATAATAATTTCGATTGGATTGCCATCCGCATCAACAGCTAAGTGTATTTTAGAACTATTTCCACCAATGCTTTTAGAAATATCCTGATCTTTTATTCCAGCAGAATGTTGGTGTGCCCGAACATGACTACCATCAATAAAAACCCATTCCATATCAGCACTTGAAGAAATTAATTTAAATATTTTCATTAACTTATCATTTTTACACCAACGATTATATTTTTTAAAGATTGAGTTATACGAACCAAATTCTTTAGGCAAATCACGCCATGGGCAGCCTGTTCTTATTCTATAAAGTATTGCTTCGACAAAATTTCTCAAATTAGATTTGAAATAGATATCAAAATTTCGGAAAATAGAAAGTAACTTAGACCAGTGTTGATCATTCAGCATTGTACGAGGCATAGCGAGAAGTAAATTTAGTTTGGCGATTAAATTTTACTTTCTCGCTATTTTTTTGAACAGTAAATGTCAACAGACCCTATTAAATACATGATTTATAGTATAAAAAATGGAGCTTCAAAAAGCTCCATTTTTGTAACAATATAATAAATTGAAACAAATTCTTTATACTTTTTCCAACAATACACCCGTTTCAACATGATGTGTATACGGGAACTGGTCAAACATGGCGAACTTGCTGATTCTATGCGTTTGAGACAACTGTTTCAGATTGTCATATAAGGTATCTGGATTACAAGAAATGTAAATAATACGCTGGAAACGCTGTAACAGTTTCAGCGTTTCATCATCAATACCAGCACGCGGTGGATCGACAAATACCGTATCAAAATCATAAGTCGAAATGTCAATTTGTGCTTCCTGCAAACGACGGAAAACACGTTCGCCATTATAGGCTTGAGTGAATTCTTCGGCAGACAGACGCGCAACCTGAATATTTTCAATCTGGTTCTGCTCAATATTCCACTCAGCTGCATAAACTGAAGATTTGGCTAATTCAGTGGCCAAAACACGGCGGAATTTGGTCGAAAGCGGCAGGGTAAAGTTCCCATTGCCACAGTAGAGTTCCAGCAAATCTTTATCTGATTGTTCCGCTGCATCACATGCCCATTCCAGCATTTTTTGACAAACTTGTGCATTGGGCTGGGTGAAGCTGCTTTCGATCTGCTTATATTTATAGTGACGATCAAAAACAGACAGTTCTTCCACCACATATTCATCAGTCAGGACGAATTTCTGGCCACGGCTTCGGCCAATCAGTTTAATATTCAGTTTTTCCGCCAGTGCTTTTGCTGCAGGTTCCCAGCTTTCATCCAGCTTGCGGTGATAAATCAGGGAAACTAGGACTTGGCCACTTAAAGTCGCCAGAAAATGGACTTCAAATAGACGATGACCCAGATTGGCATCTGCCTTGAATGCTTCAAGTAATTGTGGCATCAAGTCATTAATGCTGCGGTCTGCAATTGGAAATTCATCAATACGAATGACTTTTTTATTGTTGTTCTCGTCACGTTCGAACATGGCATAAAACAGATCATCTTCAGTATGCCAGATCCGGAATTCAGCACGCATGCGGAAATATTTTTCAGGAGACTGGAATACTTCTAAAGCAGGTGGTTGATATTCGGCAAACTGAGCGCTGATGCGTTCAATTTTGGCTTCAAGTTGTTGCTGATAAGATGAAGTCATATGCAGTAAGAAATCGCAAATATTTTAAAGCGCAAATGGTAGCAAAAAATTGCCGATCTGCCTAAGCCTATTGTAGTCAAGCCGCTTTAAAAGCTGCATAAAAAAGACCAAACCTTCTGAGGAGAGAGGTTTGGCCATAAAGAGGAAAGATTTAAGCTAAAAATGCTGAGATGATTGGACTGATTTAGAGATTATCCATCGTCATCAAGCTGGCATTGCCGCCTGCCGCCGCCGTATTGATACTGATCGCGCGTTCAATCACAAATCGCTCGACCGGAATATCATAGTTGCCCGAACTTAAATGGGTGATACCAATAATTGGACCTTGGCGTGTTGCAATGCGTTTCTGCAAGTCAATCAGTTCAGTAGTGTCACCATGATGCAGGACGGCCTCAAATACACCTGTTTCAATATCCCGGACCACTTTAAATTGCTTGCTAACCGCGGCTGGCATGGTTGGTAAATATTTCAGAATAAAAGTATTGTTTGCCAGTACCGCAGGACGACTGCCAACCGATAAAATCGCCAGAATTTGCTGAATCTGGTCTTGATCCCTATGTGCTAACGAGAGAACGCTTTCACGTGGCAAGATCATGTATTGATTTTCCTCGCCAGTTGGGCCTTGCAGGCTAAAGCTTTGACCAGTCGCAATTTGCATAGGCGCTTTTAAAGATAAAGTTGGGAAAGTTTTAGCTACCCAGGCTTTAAACTCCTGAACAAGTTTATGTTCAACAAGTGCTGGCTCAGCTTGAGCTGCATAAGGCTGAGCCAGTTTTTTCTCGGATACTTGATGCATTAAACGATAGATATACAACGGGCCACCCGCTTTCGGGCCGGTGCCGGACAGACCTTCACCACCAAAAGGCTGGACGCCCACGACCGCACCAACGATATTGCGGTTGATATACAGGTTGCCGACTTCCGCTCGTGCAATCACGGTTTGCATGGTTTCATCAATACGCGTGTGCAAGCCCATGGTCAGGCCATAACCCTTGCTGTTGATCTGATCTAACAACTGTTCCAGTTCGCCATATTTATAGCTGATCAGATGCAGTACCGGGCCAAACACTTCACGTTCCAGATCATCCAGATTTGGAAGTTCAATCAGGGTTGGTGCAATGAATGTTCCTGGAGTTAATTCAGTCTGGTCCTGATTAAACATCAACTGATGAACTGTATGACCTTTGCTGCGCATCTGCTCGATATGCTTTTGGATATTTTGCTGGGCTTCTGCATCAATCACTGGACCAATATCGGTTTTCAGCAAGACCGGATTGCCAACGCGCAACTGTTGCATCGCACCTTTGAGCATGCTGCGTACGGCCTCCAGATTATCTTCCTGAACACAGAGGACACGCAGGGCAGAACAGCGCTGACCGGCACTGTCATAGGCAGAGCTCACAACATCCAACACCACCTGTTCAGTCAATGCAGATGAATCCACAATCATGGCATTTTGACCACCAGTTTCAGCAATCAGGGTGACGCTTTCTCCAAACTGGTTTATTCGTTCTGCCACGGTTTTTTGTAGAATTTGGGCGACCTCGGTGGAACCGGTAAACATGATGCCCTGAATACGTGGATCTGCACTGAGCTGTGCACCAATGGTTTCACCACGGCCCGGCAATAGCTGTAACACATCCTGCGGAATGCCGGCTTCCCATAAAATCTGTACGGCTTGTGCTGCAATGAGCGGTGTTTGTTCAGCCGGTTTGGCAATCACGGTATTGCCAGCGACCAGCGCTGCTGAAATCTGACCGGTAAAAATCGCCAGCGGGAAGTTCCATGGACTGATACATAGTACAGTACCTAAAGGCTGGATCTGTACATTGTCACTGAGATCCAAAACTTGAGCTGCATAGTAACGCAAGAAATCTACCGCCTCACGTACTTCGGCAATCGCATTGGCATAGGTTTTACCTGCTTCGCGAGAAAGAAGAACCATGAGCGGAAGCAAACGCTGTTCCATCAGTTCTGCGGCTTTATTCAGGCAGGCAGCACGCTCATTTTTTGGCAGATTGGCCCAGAAACTTTGTGCATTAACTGCTTGAGTGAGTGCAATTTCAGCCTGTTCAGAAGTTGCTTCATAGACTGTGCCGACCACATCCTGATGGTGTGCTGGATTGATCACTGGAACTGCATGGGGCGTATCCACGCTGCTAAATGCCGTTCCCATAGCAGCTGACTGAAATTGCGTATTTGCCAGACTGGATGCGACTTCATTTAAAATACTGAGTTCAGCATCATTGGCCAAATCGAGTCCTGAAGAGTTCAATCGTTCATCGGCATAAAGATCTTGCGGATAGGGAATATGCGGATGCTTGGCACCCAATACGCTTTCCTGTTTTGACGCCTTTAAAATGGTTTGCTGTGGATTTTCAATCAAATCTTCAATTTTCAAGGTTTTGTCAGCAATACGATTGACGAAGGAGGTATTGGCACCATTTTCCAGTAAGCGGCGCACCAGATAAGCCAGCAAGGTTTCATGATTGCCGACTGGCGCATAGATCCGGCATGGTACACCGAGTTTATTTTTCGATGGATCGCCCACGACATTTTCATACAGTGGTTCGCCCATGCCATGCAGACATTGGAACTCATATTGGCCGGCATAATACTGCTCAGGTTGTGCCAGCTGATAGATCGTCGCTACCGTTTGTGCATTGTGAGTGGCAAATTGTGGGTAGATATAATCCGGTTCAGCCAACAGCTTACGCGCACAAGCAATATAAGACAGATCCGTATGCACCTTACGAGTAAATACCGGATAATCTGACATTCCATCAATTTGGGCTTTCTTGATTTCGCTGTCCCAATATGCGCCTTTGACCAGACGAATCATCAAGCGTTTCTGGCTGCGCTTCGCCAGATCAATGATGTAATCCACTACATAGAAGCAGCGTTTCTGATAGGCCTGAATCACAAAGCCAATGCCTTTCCAGTCCTGTAATTGTGGTTCAAAACACAGGCGTTCTAACAGTTCAAGTGAAATCTCAAGGCGATCACTTTCTTCAGCATCGATATTTAAACCAATATTGTATTGCTTGGCCAAGACCGCGAGTTTCAGTACTTTTGCATAGAGCTCATCATGCACGCGATCCATTTGCGAACGCTGATAACGGGGGTGCAGCGCAGAGAGTTTGATAGAAATGCCAGGCCCGTCATAAACATCCTTATCCTGCGAAGATTGACCAATGGCATGAATGGCTTGCTGATAATCCTGATAATAACGTTCAGCATCCGGATCGGTCAGTGCTGCTTCACCCAGCATGTCATAGGAATAGCGAAAGCCTTTTTCTTCCAACGGTTCGGCATTTTTCAGGGCTTCATCAATGGTTTCACCCGTGACAAACTGCTCGCCCATCATGCGCATGGCAACATCGACAGCCTTACGGATAATCCCGCGGCCACTGCGTGCCAAAAGACCGGTCAATAAGCTAGACAGGCTTTTTTGCTGTGGGGTTTCCATCAGCTTGCCGGTCAGCATCAGTCCCCAGGCTGCTGCATTCACAAACATCAATTGGCTCTGGCCCAAATGTTCTTTCCAGTTACCTTGATTGATTTTGTCACGGATCAGCAAGTCACGTGTGGCTTTGTCCGGAATCCGCAGTAAGGCTTCTGCCAGACACATCAGGGCAATGCCTTCCTGAGAAGATAAAGAAAATTCCTGCAATAAGCCTTGGACAATACCGGCTTTCCCAGTGGAACTTTTGCGTTCACGTAAGGAATGTGCGAGATCAAAGGCAAGCGCCTGAATCTTGTCACTCATCTCGGAAGAAATTTCACTATGGGCCAATAACTCTTCGACGCATTCAGTTTCTGCACGACGCCATACCGTATTAATACGTTCTTCGTATTGGTTTTTGTGTTTAAATTCAGCAATATAATTTGAGTGCTGGGCTGAATCTAAAATTGAATCTGGGCGGAGAGTGGTTGGCATAGTGACTTCCTGTACTGCGTCAATCAGTTCTTTGAGGTGAATGAGTTTTAATCTATAATCACAGAATATTTGACGAATATCTCACTATAGTTTTCGCTTTTTTTAGAGAATAATTCTAATGCCAAGTCCTTATTTGAACCTTGACCGTATAGATATTCGTATACTGGGTTTATTGCAATCCGATGCCAAGCTATCCAATATCAAACTGGCTGAACTGGTCAATTTGTCGCCTACAGCAGCCTTGGCGCGTGTACAAAAGCTGACCCGGGAAGGTTTTATTGTGGGCTATGAAGCGCGCCTCAATCCAGTCATGTTGAATAATGGTTTTGTGGTCTTTGTTGAAATTTTATTGGATAAAACCACGCCGAATGTTTTAGATGAATTTTCCCATGCTGTGCGGCAGATTCCTGAAATTATCGAGTGTCATATGATCAGTGGCGGGTTTGATTTCGTGGTAAAAATCCGCTGTGCCAATATGGATGAGTTCCGGAAAATCTCTGGTCAGATCTTGTGGCAATTGCCCGGAATTAAAGAAACGCGCAGTTATCCGGTGATGGAAGTGATTAAAGAAAGTCAGCAGATCCATCTGAAAATGCCGGGAAAAGCCAAGTAATTTTCAAGAACTTCATTTGTGAATCTAAGAAACATAAAAGGGACGATTAAGTCCCTTTTATGTGCAAGAAAAAAGGTGATTATTTTTTCATTTCTGCCATTTCTTTTTGATACTCGGCTTTAGCCATTTCAAAGCGTTTGACCACATCAGCACTCGGTGCTTTATCCAGCAGGCTGACGATGATAATGCTGAGGGTGGCCAGAATAAAGCCTGGAATGATCTCATACAGACCGGTATCACCCATATAATTTTTCCAGACAATTACAGTCATGGCACCAACCACCATACCCACAATTGCGCCGTTGAGGGTCATTCGTTTCCAGAATAGCGACAAGATAATCAGCGGGCCAAATGCAGCACCAAAGCCCGCCCAGGCATAAGCCACCAGACCCAAAACCTTACTGTTCGGATTAATCGCCAGTGAAATGGCAATTAGGGCAATCACCAAGACCATGCCGCGACCGACCCAGATCAGTTCTTTTTGTGAAGCATTTTTACGCAGGAAACTCTTATATAAATCTTCGGTCAGGGTGGTTGAGCAGACCAGAAGCTGACAGCTCAAGGTGCTCATAATTGCCGCCAAGATAGCAGCCAGAATGATTCCGGCAATCCATGGATTAAACAGGATTTTGGTCAACTCCATAAATACCGTTTCAGGGTTTTGATTCACCACCGAAGCCAATGCGGGATTGACACTGAAGTAGGCAATACCGATATAACCGGCAGCCACTGCACCGCCTAGGCATAGAATCATCCAGGTCATGCCAATACGGCGTGCAGCAGGAATGGTTTTGACCGAATCTGCTGCCATAAAACGCACCAGAATATGCGGCTGACCAAAATAACCCAAGCCCCAAGCCAGACTGGAAATAATCGCAACGGTGCTTAAACCTTCAAGCATGCTTGAAGCATGTGGGCGAGCCGATTCAAGGATGACACTCACTTGCTGGCTGTTGTCGCCCAGAGCCAAGAAGGTAATGATCGGAGTCAGCAATAAGGCAAAAATCATCAAACCGGCTTGGAATGTATCTGTCCAGCTGATCGCCAAAAAGCCACCAATACAAACATAAAGAATCGTCGCCATCGCACCAATCACAAGCGCTGTGGTGTAATCCCAGCCAAACAGGCTTTCAAACAGTCGTGCACCTGCGACCATGCCTGAGGCACAATAAATTGCAAAGAACACCAGAATCACCAAGGCAGACAAGACCCGTAAAATACGTTTACGATCGGAAAAACGGCTAGTGAAATAATCCGGCAAGGTTAGAGCATTGTTCTGATATTCAGTATGGGCGCGCAGTCGACCTGCCACGAGTAACCAGTTCAGCCATGCACCGATAATCAAACCGATCGCAATCCAGACTTCTGACAGACCAGACAAGTAAATGGCTCCTGGAAGACCCATCAACAGCCAGCCACTCATATCCGATGCGCCCGCCGAAAGTGCAGTGACGACACTGCCCAGACTCCGTCCACCTAGAATATATTCGTCAAAATTGGAGGTGGCACGATAAGCATATAAACCGATTGCAATCATGGCGATAATATAAAACATGAAAGTAATCAGGGTGGGGTTTAAAGAAGTCATGGGCAGGTCATCCTGTAAATATGGAAATCATCGTCCAAGATGATTTTTGTACTGAGATTGCAAGGAGGTGATTCAAGCATGGTTTAAAAATTACACTCTGTAACAATTACACAGCTTTTATGTATACCTATTGTAAATAGAGTAGTAATTCACTGAAATTGAATTAGGAATAACTTGAGCGGATAAAAGGCAATACGACGTCGAATTCAGGGGAAAAGTGGAAATTTTGAATAAATAATGAAAATATTTGAATCTTAGCCAATTGCTTACACAATCTTACAAAACTCACAGCTTTAGCGTATTGGTAATAAATCGTAGCAAATCTAGGTTAAAGTCTTCCTATTAGGCCTGTATTTGTTTGCTCATATTAATGTCACACCAAATACGGTGCATCGCCAAGAGTATTTTTTAGTGGACAATATGCTTCAAATCGAACCGACCCGCATTGAACGTGATTTATTGGGGGAAAAACAAATCCCGTTGCATAGCTATTATGGGATTCATACCTTACGTGCCATCGAAAATTTTAAGATTTCTGGATTGGCGGTGGGGCAACAAACGCACTTTATTCGTGCTTTGGCCCAAGTGAAAAAAGCTTCGGCACAAGCCAATCTGCACTTTCAAAAATTGTCCGAGCAGACCAGTACTGCCATTCAGAAAGCTTGTGATGAATTGATTCAGCATCCGGAAGCGTGGCAAACGGCATTTCCACTCGATCCTTATCAGGGCGGTGCCGGAACCTCCATCAATATGAATACCAATGAGGTGATTGCCAATATTGCCCTAGAAATGTCGGGCCATCAGAAAGGTGATTATCACATTCTGCATCCGAATGATCACGTCAATACCTCGCAATCGACCAATGATGTCTATCCAACGGCTTTGCGTCTGGCGACCTATAGCAGTCTGGATGAGTTATTGAGCGTGCTTAAAGCATTGATTGACTGTATCGATCATAAAGCTGCCGAATTTGAATATGTCATCAAGATGGGACGTACCCAGTTACAAGATGCCGTGCCGATGACCATGGAACAGGAATTCCGGGCATTTGCCACCTTATTAAAAGAAGACCTGAAGCTGATTGGACAGATGCGACAGTTATTGCTGGAAGTCAATTTAGGCGCCACCGCCATTGGGACCGGGGTGAATACACCGCCGGGCTATGCCAAGCGGGTGGTGGAAATCTTGGCGCACCTGACAGGTTTACCTTTAAAAGGTGCAGCAGATTATGTCGAGGCGACCAGCGATTGTGGCGTCTTTATTATCTTGTCGAGCAGTTTAAAACGTCTGGCAGTGAAATTGTCCAAAATCTGTAATGACTTGCGCTTGCTCAGCTCGGGGCCGCGTACAGGGTTAGCTGAAATTCGCTTACCTGAGTTACAGGCAGGTTCTTCGATCATGCCGGCAAAAATCAATCCGGTAATTCCAGAAGTTGTGAATCAGATTGCATTCCGGGTGATTGGTAATGACTTAACCATTACTATGGCTGCGGAAGCCGGGCAGTTACAATTGAATGTCATGGAACCTGTGATTGCCGTGGCGATGAATGAATCAATTCAATTATTGACCCAAGGCATGCAAACCCTGAATCAGAAATGTATTGCTGGTATTCAGGCCAATGAACAGATTTGCTTAAGTTCCGTCATGCGCAGTGTCGGGATTGTGACCTTGCTTGAACCGATTCTGGGACATGCCAAGTGTGATGAAATCGGCAAACAATGTATGTGGGAAAATAAAACCGTGCCACAGGTGGTATTAGAGTTAGGCTTATTGAGTGAAGCGCAATTAGAAGAGATTTTTGCATTTGAAAATCTGGTGTCTGAAATACCTGTAGCAGAGAGTCAGCTCGAACAGGTTTCTTGATAGCATAAATTGTCTTGAAACAGCTCAAATCAACTGATCGTTGTGATTTTGACAATTTGCCTCAAGTTCGATATGTGGATTTGAGGCATTTTCATCTAGACTAGGGTCTGAACTTTATTTGGCTGGGTAAATGGCGATGTTTGATAAAATCAGTGCATTATTTAAAACTAATAAACCGACTGCTGCACAGCTATATTTAGACGAGCAGAATATCCAGCATGTCGAAGGCACAGGTTATATCGTGGATGGCATTGATTTAAATCAGGAACTGACCACACGCTTAGAATATTTGTCCAATCGCCGTCTAAAACAGTTTGATGATTTAAAAGCTTTATACGACACCGCGATGCTGATCAATGAAAAGATTGATCTGGAAATTGCCCATCAGCGTTTTAATGTGACTTTGGGAAATACCGAAGAGAACCTGCTGCAATTTAAAATGATCCTCAAGAAGTTAAATGATTATTATCGTAACTTTCTGCGAGAGAAAAAATAAGTGTTAAAAGTGGCTTGAAATCGAAGCGTATGGATGTGGCAAGACTGCATAAAAATAACAAAATATCCTGAGATCATCGTGCTAGTATAAGCCTCAGGTTATTTAGACTTTAAAGCTATATCCATGTTCCAACAAGAAATTTCCCAACTCAATTTACCACAACTCAAAGCAGGCGAGAAACGCTGGTTAGGCAATCTGCAAGGTTCCTCGACGGCATTGTTGCTCAAAGAAATCGTGCAGCAGCAATCGCGTTTATTTATCGTGATTGCACGTAATAATCAGCATTTGGGTCAACTGGAAAGTGAACTGGAATTTTATGGGGTTAAACCCACGATTTTTCCAGATTGGGAAATCTTGCCTTATGACCGTCTCTCCCCCCATCAGGATATTGTCTCGGAACGTCTGGCAATCTTATCCAATATGCCAAAAACTGGCGTACTGTTGCTGTCCGCCTCAACTTTGGCACAACGTGTGGCGCCGACCTCATGGATTCTGGGTGAGCATTTCGATATTCATGTCGGTCAGAAATTTGATCTGGAACAACAAAAGAAAAAGTTGATTCAGGCCGGTTATCATCTGGTCGATACCGTCTATGATCCAGGTGAATTCGCGGTACGCGGCAGTATCATGGATATCTACGCATCGGGACAGGAAGCACCGATTCGGATTGACCTGTTTGATGATGAAATTGAAAGCCTGAAATTTTTCGATGCCGAAACTCAGCGCACCACGCAAAGTTTGCAGCAGTTTACCGTATTGCCGGCACAGGAATTTCCGCTCAAGGAAGGTCGTGCCACTTTCCGTGACCGCTATGCCGAATTTTTCCCGACCGCGAATCCAAAGAAAAACCCGATCTATCAGGATGTGATGGATGGCATAGTCTCGCCGGGAATCGAGTTTTATTTGCCCTTGTTTTTCAGCGCGGAAGCCATGCAAGGCCAAAGTTCACTGATTTCGTACCTACCGAAGAATGGCATTGTCATTACAGATAAGGCTCTGGACGAAAGTCTCAGCCAGTTTTGGCAAGATGTGGTGCGCCGTTATGAAGATCGTCGCCACAATGTCGACCAACCGATCATGCCGCCTGAAAGCCTGTTTTTTCAGACCAATCAGGTGCTGGAGCAGCTGAACCAGTTTGCACGCATCATTGCCGCACAAACATCTTTTGATCAAAAAGCTGGGGTATTGAATCTTGATACCCAGTTGCCACCGCGTCTGCCCGTAGATCCGAAACGTGAAAAACCGTTTCATGAAATCAAAAAATATATTGATCAGGCTAATCATCCGGTATTGCTAGTGGCTGAAAGTGCTGGACGCCGGGAAAGTCTTAAAGATGCCTTAAGGCCAAGTCTGGGTGATATCCCCACGGTTGAAAATTTTGATAGTTTTATTCAATCTCTGTATGCAATTGCCATTACCAATGCGCCTTTAGAGCGTGGTCTGGTATTGACCGATCGTGTCAGCGTAATTTCTGAAAATCAGCTGTATGAACATCGCGTGGTACAGCGCCGTCGCAAACGTCAACAGGAAGTTTCCGAAGAGTTTCTGATCCGAAGTCTAACTGAGCTGACCATGGGCGCGCCTGTGGTACATATCGATTATGGGGTCGGACGTTATGCCGGTCTGGTCACCCTAAGTATTGATGATCAGGATCACGAATTTTTGCAGCTGGATTATGCGGATGCCGCCAAAGTCTATGTGCCGGTGACCAATCTACACTTAATCAGCCGGTACAGTGGTGGTGATCCGGATCTGGCACCTTTGCATAAACTGGGTACGGACGCATGGAATAAAGCCAAACGTAAAGCGCTGGAACAGATTCACGATGTCGCGGCCGAATTGCTGCATATTCAGGCACGGCGTTCTTCCAAGCCCGGGATCAGTTTTGAAATCGATCAAAGCCTGTATATGCAATTTGCCAGTGGCTTTGCCTATGAAGAAACACTGGATCAGGCCAATGCGATTGAAGCGACGTTGCATGACATGCAGCAGGCCAAGCCGATGGATCGTCTGGTGTGTGGTGATGTCGGGTTTGGTAAAACAGAAGTCGCAATGCGTGCCGCATTTGTTGCAGTACAGAATAACCGGCAGGTGGCGATTCTGGTACCGACCACTTTGCTGGCACAGCAGCATTATGATTCATTCAAAGACCGCTTCGCCGACTGGCCAGTCCGGATTGAAGTGCTGTCACGTTTCGGCTCTTCCAAAGCACATACCAAGACCATTGACGACCTGATTGAAGGTAAAGTCGATATTGTGATTGGTACACATAAGATTTTGCAGGAAAATGTTCAGTTTAAGAATCTTGGCTTGATGATTGTCGATGAAGAGCATCGTTTCGGGGTGCGCGACAAGGAACGAATCAAGGCGATGCGTGCCGATGTCGACATGCTGACACTGACTGCAACTCCAATTCCACGGACACTGAATATGGCCTTTAGTGGCATGCGTGATCTGTCGATTATCGCCACACCGCCGGCACGCCGTCTTGCGGTGAAAACCTTTGTGCAGGAACATACCGATGACACCATTAAAGAAGCGATTCTGCGTGAATTGCTGCGCGGTGGTCAGGTTTATTTTCTGCATAATGAAGTTGATACAATCGATCGTGCCGCCGAGCATATCCGTAAACTGGTGCCGGAAGCGCGGGTGATTGTGGCCCACGGGCAGATGCGTGAACGTGAACTGGAGCAGGTGATGCAGCAGTTCTATCACAAGGAATACAATGTTCTGGTATGTTCGACCATTATTGAAACCGGGATTGATGTTCCGAATGCCAATACCATTCTGATTGAACGTGCTGACAAGCTGGGCCTGGCACAATTACATCAGCTACGCGGACGTGTAGGACGCTCACACCATCAGGCTTATGCCTACTTAATGGTGCCGTCTTTAAAAGCCTTAAAAGGTGATGCAGAAAAACGTCTGGATGCCATTCAGCGTGCTTCGACCTTGGGTGCCGGTTTTATGCTGGCAACCGAAGATCTGGAAATTCGCGGCGCAGGTGAGTTACTAGGTGAGCAGCAGAGTGGTTCGATGCAGGCTATTGGTTATAGCCTGTATATGGAAATGCTGGAAAAAGCCACCAAAGCCATTCAAAAAGGCAAAACGCCAAACTTCGATGCACCATTGTCATTGACTGCCGAAATTACCCTGCATATGCCAGCGTTGATTCCAGATGAATATCTGGGTGATGTGCATCAACGTCTGTTGTTCTATAAACGCATCAGTAATACTGATACCCAGGAAAAACTGGACAATATCCGGATGGAATTGATCGATCGTTTTGGTATACCGCCGCAACCGGTCAAACAGCTCTTTGCTGTACATCAGATTCGATTGAAAGCCGAGCAGCTTGGTATTACTAAAATTGATATCAGCAGTCAGGGTGGGCATATTGAATTTGCACCGGATACTCCGGTTCAAGCCATGACGATTATCCAGATGATGCAGAAACATCCGACCTATTTCCGGATGGATGGCGGTCAACGTCTAAAAGTCATGGTCATGCTGGAAGACTATCAAAAGCGGATTCAGTTTATACAGGATTTACTGGACAGTCTGCTTAAAGAATTGCACTGATTTTATTCGATTAAATCAGCCTGAAAATTCAGTTTGGATTTCATTTTCCAATGAAGTTTGCAGGAACAACAGGCTTGATTTTTTCAATGAATTGTTTACAGTAATTGTTGTGATGTGCTTCGCAACAAATCATGAGAATTTGTCTTTAAACACATTGCTTTCAATATTCAGCTTCAGTTGGATATGTTAGTATTAGCCATCATTCTAATTTTGCATCATTTATAAAGATATGTTTAGTTTGCATCCACAACTTGCTCAAGATACGTTTTTTGTAGGCGACTTTCCTTTGTCAACATGTCGTTTGATGAATGATATGCAATTTCCCTGGCTCATTCTGATTCCACGTGTGCCGGGTGTCTCTGAATTATATGAATTGAGTCAAGCTGACCAAGAGCAGTTTTTAAGAGAGTCAAGCTGGTTATCAAGCCAGCTGGCACGTGTTTTCCGTGCAGATAAAATGAATGTAGCAGCGCTGGGTAATATGGTGCCGCAATTGCATTTTCATCATGTAGTTCGTTATCAGAACGACGTTGCATGGCCGAAGCCTGTTTGGGGTACACCTGCTGTTCCTTATAGCAGTGAAGTATTGGCACATATGCGTCAAACCTTAATGCTGGCTTTACGTGGTCAGGGCGACATGCCATTTGACTGGCGCATGGACTAATCAGCCAAGGCATTCCGAGAACCATGAACAGTTGCGGACTTCAGGGAGGGAGTGAGTGCAATTAGACGACTGGATTCAAAAAGAACCCCATCAGTTTGAGTATTTCCATCGCATGATGGGATACATCATGCTGTCTGTGGTTCTGGTCGTCTTTCATTACACTGAACCAGATACCCAGTATCAGCTTTTTGTTCCATTTTTTTTGTTTCTGGTTTTGCTAATTACACCGAAACTATCTCGCTGGCTGATCTATCGTCATGATTATCACATCCGGCGTAATATTCTTTTCCTGATTGATGTCATTGTCATTTCGGTGGTTTTGGCGGCCGTGCATCTGGACTTGGTCTTGTCCTTGCTGGGTCTGGTCGCAGTGCTCTATACCGCGATCAGCAATAAAATTTCATTTATGATGGCATCTCTAGCCAGCCTGATCGGGATTACGCTTTTTTATCTGGCCAATATTCTGGTCTTTGGGTTTAATAATTATTTCGAACCGACCAGCAGTGAGTTGACCGTTTTAGGCTTTATCTGTCTGATTACCTATTTTGGTGTCGGAAGTTTTTATCAAAGTGGTCGTGTGCAATACATGACCCAGAAAAAAGACCATTATTTCGAACAGATGAACCGTTATATGGAATTTGCCAATCAGCTGAGTCGCTATGCGCCCGTGCAGTTATGGCAATCCATTATGAAAGGTGAATCTGAAGCCAAAATTGAATATAAACGTAAAAAGTTGACGATCTTTTTCTCTGATATTCAAGGCTTTACAGAGCTATCTGAAACTCTGATTTCAGATGATTTAGCATTCCTGTTGAATGACTATCTTCGGCATATG
Organism: Acinetobacter sp. CIP A162; assembly: GCF_000367905.1. GTDB lineage: Bacteria > Pseudomonadota > Gammaproteobacteria > Pseudomonadales > Moraxellaceae > Acinetobacter > Acinetobacter lwoffii. Next base: position 812,554 of record NZ_KB849159.1, read on the forward strand.
ACCGAAATCGCTAAAAATTATGAAGCGACTGTCGATAAATTCATGGGTGATGCCATCCTGATTTTCTTTGGTGATCCGAACTCCGAAGGTGTGGAACAGGATGCTAAGAACTGTATGGAAATGGCATTGGCGATGCGTCAGCAAATGAAATTGCTGCGGGAACGCTGGATTAAAATGGGTTATCCGCCACTGCATATCCGCATGGGGATTTCAACCGGTTATTGCCACGTAGGGAATTATGGGGCTACGCATCGTATGGCTTATACCATTGTAGGACGTGATGCCAATCTGGCAGCGCGTTTGCAAAGTGCAGCGGAAGTCGATGAAATCCTGATTTCGGAAGATACTCATAATCTGATCAAAGATGATTATCTTTGTGCACCGAAAAAGCCGATATTCTTGAAAGGCATTAAAGCACATGTAAGAACCTGGCAGGTCATGGAAAAATATGCGTCTCAGAAAGTCGAGTATCAGCGCTGGTTCGATTATGAATATAAGGGCTTTCATTTATTGCTGAATCTGGATGAAGTGCAAAACTTTGAATATCCTGAGCTGATTCATGTACTAGAAAAAATGATTAAACGCATTGAAACTCAGCAGAAAATGACCAATTCACAAGGTATTGTCAAATTGAAGCTTGAGGATGAAGTAATTGAACACATTTAAAGTTCATGTAAATTTACTTTAATTGTTTCTTATAAAGAGAAAAAACCACGCATGAGCGTGGTTTTTTATTTTAGCCTGCAACGAAAATCTTAGTGATTTTCTGACGCATGGTTAATGGTGTATTTTGGAATTTCAATTTCCAGATCTTCATCGTCCAGTTTAACCTGACAAGAAAGACGTGAATCAGGTTCTAAACCCCAGGCACGATCGAGTAAGTCAGCTTCAACATCATCCATTTCTTCCAGGCTGTCAAAACCTTTGCGTACCACTACATGGCAGGTGGTACACGCTGCTGACATATCGCAAGCATGTTCGATTTTAATGCCATTTTTTAGCAGGCTTTCGCAAAGATTGGCATTTTGTTCGACTTCAAACTCAGCACCTTCGGGGCAAATCTGCGCATGTGGAAGAACTTTAATACGTGGCATAGTCGTTACCTTAAATTAGTTTGAGTTTGACCAGTCGTCGAGTTTAGTGCCCTTAAGAGCTGCATCAATATGTTGATTCATACGTGCTGCTGCAAAAGCATCACTATGTATTTTAAGCTGTTCAACGGCAGATTCAATCGCTTTGATATCTGAACCCTGAAGCTGAGTTTCAAGTTGTGCTTGCGCAGTTTGCAGTGCTGCAAGTTGATCTTCAGTCAACAGACCGGCATCCGCTTGGAGTGCCTGAACCAGTGCTTCCAGCTCACGCTGTGCTTCCACTTTGGTTTCATTCAAATGACGAAGATTCTTATCTTCTTCAGCGAACTTATAACCGTCTAGCAACAGACGTTCAGTATCTTCACCCGATAAACCATAAGATGGTTTGATATCGATTTGAGCCGTCACGCCAGAGGTGGTTTCTTTGGCAGATACAGTCAGCAAGCCATCTGCATCGACCTGGAACGTCACTTCAATACGTGCCTGACCGGCAGTCATTGGTGGAATGCCATGCAGGACAAAACGCCCTAAACTACGGCAATGCTCAACCAGATCACGTTCACCTTGAACCACATGAATCAACATGGCAGTCTGGCCATCTTGATAAGTCGTAAATTCCTGACGACGAGCGACTGGAATCGCAGTATTACGCGAAATTAATCGTTCAACCAGTCCGCCCATGGTTTCAAGACCAAGAGACAGAGGCGTCACGTCTAATAGTAATGAGCCATCAGTTGAGTTGCCAATCAATTGGTTCGCAGTAATTGATGCGCCAATCGCAACCACTTCATCCGGATTAATAGTGCATAGTGGTTCTTGATTGAATACTTCACGCACGGCTTTTTGTACTGCATAAGAACGGGTTGAGCCACCGACCAAAACGACATTTTGAATGTCATCCAGTTCAAGCTTGGCATCACGCATCACACGCTTACATACGCTGATGGTCTTATCCAAAGCAACTTTAATGATCTCTTCAAATGTCGGACGGTCAAGCGTCAATACCTGATCAAGCAATTTGAGTTGAACTGAATCTGCATCAGACAAAGCTTCTTTGGCTTTACGTGCTGCAACCACAAAATGTGCATATTCTGCATCATTCAAGGTGTCAATATTCAGTTGTTTCTTGGCCCATTTCAGGATCAAACGATCTAGGTCATCACCACCGAGGGCAGTGTGGCCACCGGTTGCCAGAACTTCAAACACACCTTGACTAAAACGCAGAATCGAAACGTCAAAGGTACCACCACCCAAGTCGTAGATCACATAGTTGCGATCTGTACTTAGATTGCTTTCCTGATCGAGACCATAAGCAACAGCAGCAGCGGTTGGCTCATTCAACAAACGTAAAACATTCAAGCCAGCAAGTTGAGCAGCATCACGGGTTGCCTGACGCTGTGCTTCATCAAAGTAGGCCGGAACAGTAATAACGGCACCATTGACCGGATTTTGCAGACTGGCTTCAGCGCGGTCTTTCAACTGCTTTAAAATTTCTGCAGAAATCTCAACCGGCGTCTTACGGCCTTGTGCGGTTTCAAAAGCCGGCATTTCATTCGCTTCACCAACCAACGCATAAGGATGCTGGAATTTGATGTCAGCTTTCGAGCGACCCATAAAACGTTTTACAGAAACGATGGTGTTTTTAGGGTCAGTAGTAATGAAAGGCGCAGCTTCATTGCCGTATTGAGTCTGTTGTTCTGCATAATGCACGATAGAAGGAAGTAGCACACGACCTTGTTCGTCATTAAGTACTTTGGCTTTACCTGAAAGAACCGTGGCAACCAAAGAGTGGGTGGTGCCTAAATCGATACCAATCGCAATGCGGTGTTCATGTGGTGCACTTGATTGACCTGGTTCTGCAATTTGCAAGAGAGCCATAGTGTTACATCCTTTGCACGTTAAATATTAAATACTAAAAATTAGAAATCATCATCAAGATCAAAGCTGTCATCGTCCAGGAAGCGGTCTTCCGCTTTGTCGATATCGGCCATGACTTTAACGAAGAAGCGTAGTTTGCGCACTGTATCGCGTGCTTCGGCCCAGTCTTCATCCGCATAATCAATTTTGAACTCGCGAACCAAGCCCTCAATCCATTGCTGGACTTCGACTTTCAGTGAAGTTAAATCTTCAGCAGAAGTTGCATCGTCAAGTTGTTCACGAATTTCCAGAGCGTCCTGCAAGAATTCAAAATCACTGATCGACTGATCTAAGTGATAATCCTGTTTCTTGAGAGACAGTAAATACGCTGCACGGCTATCGACCGCTGACAAGGTTTTAAATGCCTGATTGATATCACTTGATTTAATCAGAGCCTGATCTTTGTCTTCAGCTTTATCTGGGTGATATTGTTGCTGCAACTTTAAAAATTCAGTCTTTAAAGCCGCTAAATCAATATCGAGTGCTACAGGAAGGTTGAACAACTCAAAATGATTCATGGGAGATGGGATCCGCGATTAATGTGCAAAAGTAACTGTATAAATGCAATTAAAACAGTGTGAAACACACTGTTTTAATGTCAAAAAGAGAATAACTGCCGGGTTTATACAGTGAAGGATTCACCACAACCGCATTCGCCTTTTTTGTTGGGGTTGTTAAATTCGAAGCCTTCGTTCAAGCCGTTTTTAACATAGTCCATCTCCATACCTTCAAGATAAACCAGGCTTTTCGGGTCAACGAATACTTTAACCCCAAACTGCTCAAAGGCTTGGTCATGTGTATCGACTTCATCGACGAACTCGAGCACATAGGCCAGACCAGAACAGCCTGAAGTTTTCACACCAACGCGAATGCCTTCACCCTTACCGCGATTTTTTAAATAATTGCTGATATGAGTTGCAGCATTTTCAGTTAAATGGATCATGAAAACTCCGTTAAAATTTCAAAACGTGGAACAATTAAGCTTTAACTTTCTTGCTACGGTAGTCTTCTACAGCTGCTTTGATTGCATCTTCAGCAAGAACAGAGCAGTGTACTTTTACTGGTGGAAGTGCAAGTTCAGTTGCAATATCAATGTTCTTGATCGCTTGAGCTTGATCCAAAGTTTTACCTTTGAGCCATTCGGTCACAAGTGAACTTGATGCAATGGCAGAACCACAACCATAAGTTTTGAAACGTGCTTCTTCAATCACGCCTTCATCGTTTACCTGAATCTGTAAACGCATCACGTCACCACATGCTGGCGCACCAACCATACCAGTACCAACGTTTTCAGCATTTTTATCTAAAACGCCAACATTACGAGGGTTTTCGTAATGATCAATTACTTTTTCGCTATAAGCCATGTTGCTTCTCCAAACCTCGGGGTCAGCCTCAGTATTAAATATGGGGGTAAAAAAACTTTTCTCAATGAGATAGCAACGGATTTGTCACTATCTCAGAATGAAAATTAGTGCTCAGCCCACTCAACTTTAGAAAGGTCAATACCTTCCTTATACATATCCCAAAGCGGAGAAAGTTCACGTAACTTCTCAACAGCAGCTTTAGTGATAGTCAATACGTGATCGATATCTTCTTCAGTGGTGTATTTACCGAAGCTGAAGCGGATCGAACTGTGTGCAAGTTCGTCTGAAAGACCCAATGCACGAAGTACATAAGATGGTTCAAGTGTTGCAGATGTACATGCCGAACCTGAAGATACCGCAGCATCTTTCAATGCCATCATCAATGATTCGCCTTCAACGAAGTTGAAGCTAATATTCAGGTAGTTCGCTACGTTTTGTGTTGGATGGCCGTTCAGGAACACTTGTTCAAGACCTTGTAAACCATTCCACAGCTTGTCGCGAAGTACACGTAAACGAGTCTGTTCAGCTTCCAAGTTTTTGCCTGCAAGTTCAAACGCTTCACCCATACCTACAATCTGGTGAGTCGCAAGGGTACCTGAACGCATACCACGTTCATGGCCGCCACCATGCATTTCAGCTTTAAGGCGTACACGCGGGCTACGACGTACAAACAGTGCGCCAATACCTTTAGGGCCATAGATCTTATGCGCAGAGAAGCTCATCAAATCTACTTTTAAAGTTGAAAGATCAATTTCAACTTTACCCGCTGCCTGAGCTGCATCGACATGGAAGAAAATCTTGTTGGCGCGAGTGATTTCACCAATCGCTGCAACATCAGTCACAGTACCGATTTCATTGTTTACCATCATCAGGGAAACAAGAATTGTGTCTGGACGGATCGCTGCCTGTACCATTTCAGGCGTAATTAAACCGGTTTGAGGTTGAGGCTCAATATAGGTAATTTCAAAACCTTCAGACTCAAGCTCACGACAGGTATCTAAAACTGCCTTATGTTCGATTTTAGAGGTAACGATATGTTTACCTTTAGATGCATAGAAATGAGCCACACCTTTAAGCGCAAGGTTGTCTGACTCGGTTGCACCTGAAGTCCATACGATTTCACGTGGATCAGCTTTAATTAAATTCGCAACTTGTTCACGTGCATATTCAACTTTTTCTTCTGCTTGCCAACCATACGCGTGTGAACGAGATGCCGCATTACCAAAGGTACCATCGAATGTTAAGCATTCCATCATACGTTCAGCAACCTGAGGATCTACAGGAGTTGTAGCTGCATAATCAAGATAAATCGGACGTTTCATGTCAAATACCTGTAACCGATAAAAGGGCTGAATCTAAAGGTGCTGATTTTTGGCGTAATGACACAGTCTGGACGTTGTCACGTGCAACCAGATCAGCAAGCGAGATTTTTTCTAAATAATCGGCGATGTGATGGGAGAGTTCCTGCCATAAATCATGAGTCAAGCACATCGCGCCATTCTGGCAATTGCCTTTATGGTCACAGCGAGTCGCATCAACTGTTTCGTTTACAGCTTCAATAATTGCTAACACAGTAATTTCATCTGCATTACGTGCTAAATGGTAACCACCATTTGCGCCACGAACACTAGAAACTAAACCATGACGCTTGAGCTTCGCAAATAACTGCTCAAGATAAGCAACAGAAATAGTTTGACGTGCTGCAATTTCAGCGAGCGTTATCGTTTTTTCAGAAGGCTGCAAAGCTAGATCAAGTAGAGCAGTCACAGCGTAGCGACCGCGAGTGGTTAGGCGCATGATTCGATACACATGGTTAGACTAGATGTGTAGATTTTATGAATCCCGACTAAATTAGTCAAGTTATTTTTAGTAGACCTTAGTGGGATTTAATTTTTGGAGAATGAAAGATTTACATGCTCAGCCAATTATACACTAATAACATAATCAAAAGTACGCTGCTCAGGCCAAAAATGATATTAATACGCTTTTGACGGCGTTCGATCCGTTTCAGGCGGTTTTTATACTGTTTGACTTCCACTTGCAGGGTATTGATCTTGGAGCGCTGTTCTTCAATTTTCTTTAAAAGCGGTGCAATACGCTTTTTAGAAGCAATAATTTCCGCTTCATCCGTCGGCGCATCAGACAGCCAGTGTTTCCAGTCGGCTAGTACTTTTGGCAAGCTGAATACGGTTAACAGATCACGAAACTCATCTTTTAAAACCTGATTGCCATCAATGCGCATGCTGCGAATGCTACGACGATTGCCAAAAATGAAAATTTTAATCAGATCGGGAAGTGTAGTGCGCACATCCAGGTCGACAATGCGGCCCGGTGCTTTGTGGTCAAATAATAGTCCATTGGGGGTGAATTGCACATAAAAGTCGAAATATGGAATATAGCTATTGATTTTAATCGAGATGTTTTTATCTACAAACTTTTTGGCCTGTAATGCAACGACACGATCATGCTTGAGAATGAAAGTAAATATTGTCTCTAAAACAATTAACGTCATCGTAAGCAACAAATGCGGTTGATTTTGACTTTGTTGCGATTCGCTCATATACAACCAATCCTTACCTGAAATATAAAGTGAAAAAGCTTCCTGCTTGTGAAGAGATTTCAGGGTTAAATCAAATTAGACTTGAAATAAATTGCTTTGTAGAACAGTTTATCAAATCTATCAAGTACTAAATTTGCTATTATGCAGTGGTTTTGTAGAATAATTTATAATAATTGCGCAGAAAACAAACAGGAGCCGTGCACATGGACAAGTCAAAAACAGCACAAGACTCAGCTGAAGCTTCGAATGAGAAAATGCTGAAACCCAAGTCTAAATCTGCCTCGGAGCGCAAATCGGTTCTTGATTTTCGTAAATACACCAAACAGATCTGGTTGGCTGGACTTGGGGCATTTTCACGTGCAGAAGAGGAAGGCAATAAACTGTTTGACTCGCTGGTCAAGGTCGGGGAAGAACTTGAATCTAAAACTGCAGATATTGCCGATCAAACTGTAGAGAAGGTTTCAGAAAAAGCCAAAGAGTCGGTCACAGACACCAAAGACAAAGTGGAAAAATTAATCGACAACTCTGTTCATCACTCATTGAATCGTATAGGATTAGTCACACTGAAGGATGTACAGTATTTGGAACGTTTAATTCTCCAGTTGCATGCCAAGGTTGATCAGTTGACTGCGGAACAAGAAAAAATGAAAGAAGAATTGCCGAAAAAACTTAAATAAAATGACTTTATTTATTATTCAATGTTTTTTTCGCATATTTTTTGAAAAAAAAGAGGTTCTTAAGTATTGCGTTTATACCTAAAGCATTGCTATAAAGGCGTTATGGCATGTTAAACCAATTCTTGAACCTTAAATAAACGATATTAAGAGGACGTAATCTTCATGAATAAATCAGAATTAATTGATGCAATTGCAGAAAAAGGGGGATTATCTAAGGCTGACGCAGGTAAAGCTTTAGATGCTACAATTGCTTCTGTTACTGAAGCTTTAAAATCGGGTGATACAGTAACTTTAGTGGGTTTTGGTACTTTCGGTGTGAAAGAACGCGCTGCACGTACTGGCCGTAACCCACAAACTGGTGCTACTCTTGAGATCAAAGCAAGCAAAGTACCTAGCTTCAAAGCAGGTAAAGGCTTAAAAGACGCTGTAGCTTAAGCTTACCCAGCGACGAAACGCGCCTTCTTTGGCGCGTTTTTTATTGATAAATTTAATTGTGATGATTAACACATTCATTCAATGGGTATTTTCGGTTAAAATCCTTTGCAAATAAAATATTGGAATACTTATGGAAGCTTTTCGTAAAGTTATTAAGGGTTGGTTGGGCAAAGTCTTGCTCGTTCTGTTTTTGACCCCGTTAGCACTTGTAGGTATTGAAGGATATTTTAGCAGCGGAAACTCTGATGCGGCAAAATCAGTGAACGGGACTGAAATATCTCAAAAAGAATTAGAGTCACTGACCAAATCATTTAAAGAACAATATCTCAGTTATGCCAATGGGGATGAAACTTTACTGAATCAAAGCTTCATTGACCAGAAAGCCATGGATACTCTGGTTGCACGTACTTTATTGCTGCAACAGGCTGAAGAATTAGGGATCAGTCTGAGTGACCAGCAAATTGAACAGATGATTGCTCAGCAGCCTACTTTCCAGCAAGATGGCAAGTTCTCGAATGCTTTATATGAAAATTATCTAAAATCAATTGGCATGACCAATCGCGCTTTGATTGAAAGTTTACGTAAAGATCATGCGCTGAAGATGCTGTCATCGACTTTCCTGGATTATCCACTGGTAAGCCCAGTCGAAATGCAGCAGATTGCCGATTTACAAACTGAACAACGTCATATTCATATTTCCAGCATTAATCTGGACAGCTATAAAAAAGATGTCAAAGTGACGGATGCAGATATTGCTGCTTATTATGAAAAACACAAAACGCTATTTAAACAGCCGACCAGTGTAGATGTCGACTATGTGGTGTTAAAGCCAAGCGATATTCAGGTGGAGAGTTTAGCGGTTACAGAGGCTGAGCTTCAGGAAGCCTATACCGCCTTTGTTGCAACACAAAAACAGACAGTTAAACCAGATGTGAAGCATATTTTAATTACGGCGGACAGTCGTAGTGATGCTGAAGCAAAAAAACTGGCGACCGATATTGCAGCCAAAATTAAAGCCGGTACTACTTTTGCTCAGGCAGCAGCACAATATTCTGAAGACCCTGAATCTAAGTCTAAAGGTGGCGCGCTTGCCGTTTATGAAGAAGGTGTATTTGGTACTGCATTTGATCAGACGGTTAGTTCTTTAAAATCGGGTCAGGTGTCTGCACCAGTGAAAACAGATTATGGTTACCACATCATTTCTGTGCAAACGCCAGATGTTGCAGTTCCTTCTTTTGAATCACAAAAAGCACGTTTGTCTGAAGAAGCCTTGGCTGCTAAAAAATCCAATGCATTCTCTGATACGGTCAATACGCTAAATGATATGGTGGTAGGAAGTGATTCTCTGGATGTCGTTACACAGGAAGTTAAAGGTGTACAAGTCCAGAAAGCCCAAGGTGTAACACTTTCGACCCGTGATCCTGTGCTGAGCGATGCTAACCTCAAAGTCAAATTGTTTAATGACGATGTTAAAAATGGTGATCGTAATGCTTCATCAAGCATTCAGTTAGCCAATGGTGATGTAGCCTGGATAAAGGTGCGTAATTATCATGCAGCCGGCGAACAAACATTGGCAGAAGCAAAACCCCGTGTTAAGGCTCAGTTGATTGAAGACAAGGCAGCTGCTTTGGCAAAAGCAAAAATTCAGAAAGCTTTGGATGAGTTCAAAACCAAACCGGCTGCAGCAGTGGCGAAAGGTGATTTGATCTTTGAAGATGCTGGCGTTTACACACGTGCTGAAGGTTTACTAAAACGTGATGTACAGCGTGCGGCCTTTAGTCTGCCGACACCAAAAGCAGGCCATTGGTCAGTGACCACAGCGAAAATGCCGAATGAACTGGTTGTGGTTGCGGTATCAGAAGTGAAGAAAAATCCGGTGGATGTATTAAGTGCAGAACAGCGTAGTGAGTTGGTGAAGTTATATCAGCAACTTCGTGGTCAGCAGGAATTTGATGACTATACGCGTTACCTGAAATCTCAGGCAAAAATCAAATAAAATTGTTGTATAAAAAAACCAGCCTGCGGGCTGGTTTTTTGTTTTCTAGGCAAATAATGGTTTAAGCACGAATAATCAGTTGATAACCGGTATATTTGCGCATATTAATCACGCCAGTATCCAGAATTAAATACTGGCCCTTGATGCCTTGTAATTTGCCACGAATCACAGGAGTTTTATCCAGATTATGCGATTTAATCTTTTCCGGATATTGTTCTACCGGATAAATAAACTCTCGTGCGAATTCATCTTCCAATACTTCAATATTTTCATTAAATTCTAGATTCTGATTAAATTCTTCGCGAATGCTTTGAATTTTAGGCGCAAATTCTTCCAGCAGTTGTTCACGCACTTCAATCAGGTTCAATGGTTCTGCTTCACCTTTCAGTAGCTTGCGCCAGTCAGTTTTATCAGCAACCTGCGTACCAAACATGACCTCAAGCTTTCCGGAAAGACGACGTGAGCCCACTTTCATAATCGGCAGGGCTTGGGAGGCACCCTGATCAAGCCAGCGAGTCGGCATTTGGCTGGTACGGGTAATGCCGACCTTTAATGCACTGGAATTGGCCAGATAGACAATATGTGGTTGGAAGCAGACATTCTGTGCAAATTCATCTTCGCGGCAAGTGCCCAAATGATAATGGCACGTCTCTGGCTTCATGATGCACATATCACATGAAGCATTGGTTTTAAAACATTTAAAACAGTGACCTTGCGAAAATGATTTGGAAGTTTTGTTGCCACAAGACACGCAGTAAATATTACCGGTCCATTCAATCTCGATTTCTTGGCCTAAATTAAACGGAAGATCAATTTCTGCACGATCTAAAATTAATTTATATTCAACATTTGCCCGCTGTATCTGTTGATCAGTTACACTAAGGTCCTTGAGGCCGACGTGCATTTTATGACAAATGCCCTGAAGTTCCATAAAAATTACTCACTTAAATCATAAGGATGCAGTTATGGCTGAGCAGAATGTCATTACTTCAATGCTAGACGATTTCGCACAGGAACAGCCAATTCATACTGCTATTTGTATTGGGCAGGACTTGAGCCAAGTCCAGTTTCAGCCAGCTATTCAATGGTCCTATTTTAGCGTATCTGACTTTTTAAATCTGCCTTTTCAGCAACGTTATGACTTGGCTGTGGTGATGCTGGATACTGCAGAAACAGAACATTTGTCTGAACAGATCATGAGTCAAATTCTGGTGAAATTACGTGATTTGTTTGCCAAACGGCTAGTGGTGATCAGCCGGCTGCAAAATGAAAAGTTATTGAGAGCTTTAGGATTTACCCAGCTGATTGACAAGACCACACATGAGGCCGATTTTGCGCTGTGGCAGTTTAATATTTTAACCTATAAGCACGTGCCAGACTGGTTTAACTCCAAATTTTGGGCTAAGCCGGAAAACTGGGATAAATTTCGCTGGTAAACCGAAAACCTGCTTAACCAAGATTGCAAATATTAACACAATCTTGCCTAGACAATATGAGGGCAGGCCGTATTCTGTAATTAAGATGCACATAGGATATAGGACATGACAAACCTGAGTAGTATTGTGGAAATATTAGCAAAGCAGGCATTGGGTGGTGGGCAGTCGCAGCAAAAGTCCTCACAACAAGGTGGCTTGGCAGATATCCTGGGGTCTGTGCTAGGGCATTTAAACCAGTCAAATTCTCAGCAAAATCAAAATACTCAAAACCAGCAAAATCAAACCGGCCAGCAGACTCGACAAAATGGTCTGGGGGCAATTTTAGGTTCAGTAATAAGTCAGTTCGGTGGTAGTGGTACTCAAGGTACTGCTCAGCCTCGTTCAGGATTGGGTGGTTCTACTGGTAAAACCTTATTGATTGCAGTACTGCCTTTAGTGCTGGCCTGGATTCAAAAACAGGGCGGTTTACAGGGTGCATTAGACAAGCTAAAAGGACAGGGGCTCAATAGCCAGGTCGATGATTGGGTGTCGACCGGCCCCGGTGAAAATGCCAATGTCGATCCGCAGCAGGTGCAAAACCTGTTTGATGATCAGGAAGTTGAAGCAGTTGCACAACAAACCCATGCACCGAAGCAGGATGTGTATAGTGCGATTTCACAGGTCTTGCCGCAGATTATTGATTCGCTTACTCCACAAGGTGAGCAAACCAGCAAGCAGGAAGCCAATAATGATATTCAAAATGTATTGAATATGGTTTCAGGACTTCTTAAAAAATAAATATAGACATTAAAAAATCCCGATATCTGTCGGGATTTTTTAATAACTATCAAATGATTTAGAATTTAATCTAGATTCATGCTGAACAGCTGATTAGATTTACAAATTTTCTTGGCAACATAATGAGATTTTCTCATGCGAATCAGGATAATCTGCGACTGAAAACCGAGTTCACCAAACTCAGGTTCTACCTGTACATAATGCAGTTGCCCATACTCATCTCGCACCCGCGCTTGAGCAGAAAAACCGGGTCGGGCATTGCCACTGGAAATTGTCGCCAAACGGCCAAGTAAATTGACATTGTTCTTTTTATATTTAGGTGGAATGACCTGATCCAGACAGTGAATCATAAAAATAGTAAAAAAAGTCGCAATGATTAAAGCCGGAATAATCAGGTAATAAGCAGGCAGAAATTTAAATTCCTGAGAATAGATCAGGAACTGTAAAACATAGCCGGCAAAACTAAAATTCATCAGGAAGAAAAACACAATCAAGGTTTTGGAGAATTTGACGTTTAGTAGATCCATCTGCTGAAAGTCATAAGGTGAAATTTTTTGCAGAAACTTGCTGGGTCTGAGTCCAAAATAGAAACCAATGGTTTTCACCACACCGAACAGAATAATCGCCAATAAACTCAGATGAAAAGGCATCAGGTTATAGTCTAGAAAAAATGCAGGCATGGTGAAGTCCGTTTTAGTCTTATTCTGAGAGGTAAATTCCACCATCAGAATGCACGGTAATCTCTACTTTTTCAAGTGCTTGACCTTGGCAAGGCCCAGAAATGCATTCACCGCTTTCTACCAGAAACAAGGCGCCATGCGTGGAGCATTCAATAAATTCCTGATCGCGATCCAGAAACTGGTTTTCCAGAAATTCCAGTTCGACCTGCAAATGCGGACACAGGTTTTGATAGGCATAGAAGGCACCGTCACGCTGTGTGATAAAGATATTATCTCCATCGGGAAGCTCAAAAGAGCGTGCTTCGCGTTCTGGAACGTCTTCGGTCATGCAAATTTTAAACATTAAGCACATTCCTTTTGAAAGTCTTGTAATAATGCCGCATAGTCTTCAACTGCCAGGCGTGGACCAAATTGTGAAACCACCTGGCTCGAAATGAGAATCGCCAGTTCAGCCGCAGCTTGAAGACCCAAATTAGCATTCAATCCGTACAGGAAAGCCCCGGCAAAAGCATCACCGGCACCGTTGGCATCTACTGCAGGCACTTTACGGCCAGGAACAGTAAATGTATTTTGATAATCCGAAATCAGTGCGCCTTCAGCTGACAATGTAATGACAACGTGCTGACTGATTGTTTTTAATTTAAGCAGGGCTGCCTCAAGATTATCTGTTTCTGTATACATCAGCGCTTCTTGCTGGTTACATAACAGCAAGTCTACACCATCTGCAATCATTTCATCCAAACCGGCACGCGCGTATTGCACCATGGCAGGATCAGATAAAGTTAGGGCAATTTTAACGCCATTGGCACGGGCAATATCACGTGCTTGTTGTACCGCATGACGTGCTGTGTCAGAAGTTGATAAATAACCTTCGAGATATAGCCATTTCGCGCTATTTAGTGCGCTGAAATCAATTTGTTGATCAGTCAGTTCGGCCGTAATACCCAGATAGGTATGCATGGTACGTTCAGAATCAGGGCTGACCAGAACCATACATGTCCCTGTTACGCCTTCACTGATCGATTGGGTGGTGGTCTTAATACCTGCATCATTCAAACCCTTCAGGTAGATGTGCCCCAGTTCGTCATTTCCGACACGACAGCCATAAAATGCAGAACCACCGAGCGCAGAAAATGCCACGGTAGTGTTGGCTGCTGAACCGCCTGAAGCCTGACCCTTATACACTTGAGTCGCTTGAAGATTTTGATAAAGAGTGGCCTGAGTCTCACCATCTGCAAGTTGCATGGTGCCTTTTTGCAAGTGATGTGCAGTTAAAAAGTCATCAGAAACTTTAAATTCTTGGTCAATCAGCGCATTACCAATCGCAAAAAGATCAACAGTTGCCATGTTCAAATATCACATTAAAAATGAAAGTCCTAAGTTTACACGATTGCTTGGGATTGCTGTAGTTTGCTGAATCATTTTCAAATATTTTTCAAAAATGCTGTATTTTGTTCAGCAGCTATCTTTGGTCTAAAAACTGACTTATTTTTGTGCACTGGTGTGCTGCAGCATTGATTTAAGGATCACATTTTATTTATAAAGAGATATCGCTCCTGGCATGATACTTTAAGTCGCTTGGCAACAGTGATTCTTCACAACAATTTCAAATAGTGTGCGTATATGAATATTAAAATTGTAACAGCCGAACAACTCCCGGATCAGATCGAAACACTGGCAACTCTGGCACGTAAAGAAGGCTATAATTTGGTAGATAAGTTAATAGAAGAATATCGCACCGGGAAAAACTGCTTTAGCCACGCCAATGAATATTTGGTGGTGGCGCATGATGGCAAGAAACTGGTTGGCTGTGGTGGCTTAAACCAGCAATGGGGAGATAACGGCATTGAAGACCGCATTGGTCGTGTACGCCGTTTTTATGTGCATCCGAAATATCGTCAGCATGGCGTAGGCAAACAGCTTTTGGCTTACCTAGAGCAATTGGCACGTCCGCATTATTCGGCTTTATGCTTACAAACAGATACCCGACTGGCCGCCAGTTTTTATCAAAAGCAGAATTATGTATTTGTAGAAAATAATCCAAGCTATAACTATTTTAAATATCTGATTTCTTAAGCTTGTAAATACTCATCTAGATGCAGGAAGTAAATTTGATGATTTAATTTTCAAATGATCAAGTTTACTTAATTCGATCAAAATCCTCGGTTTTCAACGTGAATAATTCAAACAACTAAAGCTATAATGCGCTTAGTTATTTTAATTAAAGCATTAGGAGATCGCATGACTGTAGATGTCACTGAAACCATTTCTCAAACTGTACATCCTGCGTTTCAGTTGGTACGTCAACAACATGTTGAAGCTTTAGACATTTTCGTGTCTGAATATAAACATAAAGTGACTGGCGCCACGCATTATCATCTGGCGACCAATCACGACGAAAATGTCTTTCTGGTGGCGTTTCGTACCCAGCCGATGGATTCTAAAGGCGAAGCCCATATTCTGGAACATACTGCGCTGTGTGGTTCAGAAAAATTCCCGGTGCGTGATCCATTCTTCCTGATGATTCGCCGTTCATTGAATACTTTCATGAATGCCTTTACTGCGGCTGACTGGACTGCGTATCCATTTGCGACCCAAAATAGTAAAGATTTCCAGAACCTGCTCGAAGTGTATATGGATGCAGCATTTGCTGCGAACCTGAATCCATTGGATTTTGCCCAGGAAGGCATTCGCATTGAGCTGGAAAATGGCGAGCCTGTCTATAAAGGCGTAGTTTTTAATGAAATGAAAGGTGCGATGAGTTCGCCTTCAGACCAGCTGTATCACACGCTGGCGCATCATTTATATCCGCATACCACCTATCATTATAATTCTGGTGGTGATCCTAAAGATATTCCTGACCTGACTTACCAAGAGTTAGTAGATTTCTATAAGTCACATTACCATCCAAGTAATGCAGTCTTCATGACCTTTGGCAATAAAACAGCATTTGAATTGCAAGAGCAGTTTGAACATCTGGCATTATCCAAATTTGAAAAAGGTCAGACGCTGTATCCAACACCTGAAACCCGTTTGACTGCACCATTGACGGTTACCGACAGCTATGCGGTCGATGCCGAAGATCTACAGGACAAGACCTATCATGTGCTGTCATGGTTATTGCCGGAAGCTAGTGACATTAAACTGCGTTTGGGCATGCGTTTAGTTGAAGGGATTCTGCTTGAAGATTCAGCATCACCACTGCGTCATTATCTGGAAACGTGTGGTTATGCAGATGCAACAGGTCCATTCATGGGCGTGGATGATTCTAATTTTGAAATGACTTTCTACTGTGCGGTGCAGGGTTCAAATCCTGAACATGCAGAAGAATTTAAAAATGGTGTGTTTAAGGTTCTAGAAGATGTTGCCTCTAAACCGGTTGATCAGAACATGGTCGATGCGATCCTGCATCAAATTGAATTGCATCAGCGTGAAATCAATGGTGATGGTACGCCGTATGGTTTGAGCCTGATTCTGAGCGGTCTGGGCAGCGCGATTCATCACCGTGATCCGGTTGAAGTTTGGGATGTGGATTCTGCGATTGCCGCAGTTAAGGAAGAGCTGCAAGATCCGATGTGGCTTTCCAATCTGATCAAAGAGCATCTGCTGGATAACCCACATCGTGTCCAACTGACACTGGTTCCCGATGCGACCAAATCTGCCAAAGAAGCGGCTGATGAAAAAGCGCGTCTAGCCGAAATTGGAAAGAATCTGACTGAAGAACAAAAAGCTGAAATTATTGCCCAGACTGAAGCATTGAATGTTCGTCAGGACACGCCGGATGACTTGAACTTATTGCCGAAAGTCGGTCTGGAAGATGTCCCTGCGGAATTGCAAATTGTTCAAGGCCAGTTGCGTGAGATTATCTGTAACCGTGTTGATACGCCGTTGAACCTGTATCATGCCGGCACCAATGGGATTTATTATCAACAGGTTCTGGTCAATATTCCGGATGAAGTGGTGCAGTCGCCTTACTTTAACCTGCTGTCGATCCTGATGGGTGAAGTTGGTGCGGGTGAGTATGATTATCTTGAGTTCCAGCAACTGCAAACAGCGGTAAGTGGCGGTCTGGGCATGGGCGCATCTTTGCGTTCTAAAGTCGATGACAAAAACAAAATTACTGCCTGGTTGACGTTGACCACCAAATCTTTGGTGAATCATCTGGATGCAATTCGTCTGTTAAAGATCGGTTTTGAACAGCTTCGTTTTGATGAGAAAGACCGTATTGTTGAACT
Source organism: Acinetobacter sp. CIP A162 (assembly GCF_000367905.1). GTDB lineage: Bacteria > Pseudomonadota > Gammaproteobacteria > Pseudomonadales > Moraxellaceae > Acinetobacter > Acinetobacter lwoffii. The sequence goes on from NZ_KB849159.1 coordinate 829,722, forward strand.
GTTACAACAGCGTAAAACGCGCTGGCAGTCACGTATTTCTGGTTCTGGACATAGCTATGCAATGCAAACGGCTTCACGTCAGCATAGTGCATTGGCTTTGCGTGATTATCACAATACCGGTTTGGGTGCATTGAACTGGCTGATCGAGCTGGTGTCTAAGATCGAAAAAGATCCGGCTGAATATGATCTGCTGATTGATGAATTAAAACGGATTCATCGGGTCTTGTTGCAAGCACCAAAGCAATTCCTGTTAGTCTGTGAAGAGCCGCAGTCTGAGCATCTGATCGAAGAAATTCAGAATGTCTGGGACAAACTTGCTGTTGATCCAGCACCGGTTGCATTGACTCAAGTCGAAAAAGTAACCCATGATCAGCACGAAGCCTGGTTGATTCAAGCCAATGTCCAATTCTGTGCGGCTGCTTATCCGGCAGTTGAAGTCTCACACCCTGATGCTGCTGCCTTGATGGTACTAGCGGGTTATTTGCGTAATGGCTTCCTGCACAGCGCCATTCGTGAAAAAGGCGGTGCCTATGGTGGTGGTGCGAGCTATGACGGCAATGCCTGTTCGTTCCGTTTCTACAGCTACCGTGACCCACGTCTGGCAGAAACCTTCCAGGATTTTGATGCGAGTATTCAGTGGTTACTCAATGCACCACAACAGCCGCATCAACTGGAAGAAGCCATTCTGGGGCTGATTGCCAGTATGGATAAACCAGGCTCACCGGCAGGCGAAGCCATTACTGCATGTTATTCCTACTTGCATCAACGTACGCCAGCGTTCCGTAAAAAATTACGTGAACGTTTATTGAATGTCACACTGGATGATTTGCAGCGTGTTGCACAGACCTATCTGGTCGAGCAGCAGGCGACGAAAGCCGTTGTGGCACCAGTGGCAAAACGTGAAATGCTGGAGCAGCTTGGTTTTGTAATTCAACAAGTTCTATAAATAAAAAAAAGAGGATAAGGGATGGCGCTTAATTCGTTTAAGCGCTCAACTCTACAGCTGAGCGTGTTGCTGGGCTGTGCAGTTGGGACGCAAGTGAATGCGGAAGAAACAGTAGTCAACAGTCCCACGCCGGCAACGGCTGAAGCCTGTGCTGCACTGGAAATTAGTGCAGAGCGTCTGGCCTGTTATGATACTTTATTTAAAATTCCGGTTACTGATAAGCCTGCAATCGTTTCTGAACGTCGTGCAGCAGCAGAAATTGCGCCTGAACCCGACAATTTAAAAGCGAAAATTGGTCAGACTGTTTCCAATATTTACGCTTCTGAAGGATCAAAGCTGACGCCGAATCTGTCTTTGCTGGATAGCCGCTGGGAACTCTCTCCGGAAAGTAAATTAGGCACCTGGAACATTCGTTCTTATCAGCCGGTGTATTTGATGCCAGGTTTCTGGACATCAAACAAGAATGAATTACCCGAGAGTGAAAATCCCAACAATATAGAGACAGAGAAACAGAATCTCACCTCAACTGAAGCTAAGTTTCAACTGTCTTTAAAGACCAAGGCGGTTGAAAATATCTTGGGAGATAATGGCGATCTCTGGCTTGGTTATACTCAGTCTTCGCGTTGGCAGGTGTATAACTCGGAAGAATCACGTCCGTTTCGTGAGACCAACTATGAACCCGAAGCCAGTTTGATTTTCCGTACCAATTATGATCTTTTGGGTCTGAATTGGCGTATGTTGGGATTGACCATCAATCATCAGTCCAATGGTCGTTCTGATCCGTTATCACGTAGCTGGAATCGGGTGATGCTGAATCTTGGTTTTGAAAAAGACAATTTTGCCTTGATGGTTCGTCCTTGGTATCGCTTTGAAGAGAAGCGAGAAGACGATAACAATCCAGAGATCAAGAACTATATTGGCCGTGGAGACATGACCGCATTTTATCGTTATAAGGAGCATGATTTTTCATTGATGCTACGACATACCTTAAAAGGTGGAGATGAAAACCGTGGAGCGGTACAGTTCGACTGGTCATTCCCGATCAGTGGGCGTTTGCGTGGCCAATTCCAGCTTTTTGATGGTTACGGAGAAAGCCTGATTGATTATAACCATCGTGCCACGTATGTCGGTTTAGGTGTTTCCTTGATGAACTGGTTCTAGGATTCCAACTTTAAACATCTTGGAATGAAAATAAAAAACCATGCCGCTGCATGGTTTTTTTATAGATAGATTAGCCAATCTGGATTTCTGAAGGCGGATGTTTGAGACGACTCTTTTTCGGAGTCGCAATAAAATAAGCAAGCGTCAGTGGCCCTAGACGCCCTGCGAACATTAACAGCATTAGAATAATCAAACTGGCAGGTTGTAGTTCCTCTGTTACCCCTCGGGACAAACCGACGGTACAGGCCGCAGACACGGCTTCAAACAACAGATCCAGAAAATCCTGCTCAGGTTCCAGGATTAATAAGCTCATAAAACCCATCATGATCAATGCTGCAGTAATACACACGACGGCCAATGCTTTAAACGTAGTTTTTTCAGGAATAGAGTGATTAAACAGCCGGATCTCATCTTCGCGTCTTAAAAAACTGATTACGCTGATGACCACAATAATAAACGTACCGACCTTAATGCCGCCCGCCGTACTTAAGGAGCCGCCCCCGATAAACATGAGCAGCATGGTAACGAGACTGGATGCATCGCTCATTTGTTCCATTGGCAAGCTATTAAAACCTGAAGAGCGGGGAACGGTGGCATGGAACCAGGCATTCACGGCCTGATCGCCCAAACTCATGAGACCCAAGGTGTGTGGATTGGAAGCCTCTAGTAGCCAAAGTACGATAAAAGCACTTAGGTTCAGACCCAGAATCGTTGAGAGGATTAGCTTGCTGTTGGTACTCAACTTACGCCAGCGCTTATGTTCTTTGACGTCCATCAGCACCAGAAAACCGATACCGCCAATGATATACAACATACTGATGGTAAAGGTAATCAGATATTGCCCTGAAAAACTCATCAAGCTATTTGGAAATAGTGAAAATCCACCATTATTAAAAGCGGAGACACTATAAAAGGCTGCATAAAATAATGCATCAGTGAATTGATATTCTTTAAGCCAGGACAAGGTCAGAATCAGCGTGCCGATCGCTTCAAAGAATAGAGAATATAAAAACACGGCTTTAATGGTAAAACTGACTTTTTTCAGACTAGTTTGTCCAATGGACTCCTGTGCCATGACTTGTTGTTTTAGCCCCAGTTGCGGTGCCAGACTCATCACTGCCAGAATGGCAAAGGTCATAAAACCCAAGCCGCCGCATTGCAACAAAAACATAATCACGATTTGACCAAATACGGTATAGGCTTCACCGACATTCACCACCGATAGCCCGGTAATGGTCACAGCAGAAGTTGCTGTAAAAATCGCCTCCAGCCAGCTGATTTCTCCATGATGTGCAATAGGCAGCATCAATAGCAGTGAGCCGATCAGAATTAATCCGAGAAAACCCAAAGCCAGTAAGCTCGGAGGACTGAGGTTAATCGTCCTGTGTTGCTTTAAATCAGAACTTTTCATAAATGTTTAAAATATTTAGCAAGACGGCGCAAAGGTTCCAGCAATCCTTCAACCAGTAAAATGTCGCCTTCTTGAAGAATCTGATTGGCATCTACGTGGTATTGCAGCGTAGATCCGCGTTTATGTAATAAGGTGGTAATTTCAGGTATATGCTTCATCAACTGATTCAACGGTGTACCATGATGATCTGCATGAATCTCGATCTTGACAATATAGTGATCATCTTCAAGTGACATATAACGGCTAACCATCGGGTAGCTGAGTGATTGTGCCACACGGACGCCCATATCTTCTTCTGGGTGAATAATTTTTTCGACGTTCAGATGGGTCAAAATCATATGGTGGGCTTTGGATTTGGCTTTGGCCCAAATTTTCTTTACACCCATATTTTTCAGATGCAGTACACACAGAATGCTGGCTTCAATATCTTCACCAATTGCGACTACGACCGCTTCACAGCGCTGGATATCCAGTTCATCCAGGACATGCTCATCGGTTGCATCGGCAATGACCGCATGGGTGAGCTGATCGGAAATATTTTCCACATATTTTTTATCGAGATCGATTCCAATCACATCATGTTTCAGGCTGATCAGTTGAGTCGCCACTGTTGCACCGAAGCTGCCCAGCCCAATGACTGCAAATAATGCCATGCATATTTCCTTAAATCTTTTTATTTCAAATCAGTTCATGTCTAAGTATGTATCTTAAAGATTTTTATAGTTTTCAGCTATCTGGCCTTACATAAATACTTCATACATTTTCATTCAGCCGGACATAAAAAAACCGCCTCGAAAGGCGGTTTATGTTTGAAAGAATTACTTCAAGAAACGTTGATAACCCAGATTATTGGTAATTTCCTGATATGGATAGGTAATGGTTTCGAGAGTTTCGATCAAGCCATCCGGATTCTGTTGTGCATCGGTTGCTTCAAGACCCACCAGAACACGTCCTTCAGCAGCGCCGTGGTTCCGGTAGTGGAACAGGGTGATATTATGGGTTGGGCCAAGACGTTCCAGGAACATCAGTAAAGCGCCAGGACGCTCCGGGAATTCCACGCGGAACAGGCGCTCATTTTCAATATCGGCATGACCACCGATCAGGTAACGGATATGCAGTTTGGCCACTTCGTCATCAGACAGATCGTCAACGTCATACTGGAACTTTAAGGTTTCATAAATTTCCTGACGTTCTTTCTCGCCATTTTTCAGACTGATGCCGACAAAGACTTGCGCAGCAGAAGCATCGCTGGCACGGTAGTTAAATTCAGTAATATTACGGCCTTGTAATGCACGGCAGAAACTCAGGAATGAACCTTTCTGTTCCGGAATGGTCACGGCAAAAATCGCTTCTTTGCGTTCACCCAGTTCGGTACGTTCAGCGATATAACGTAAACGGTCGAAGTTCATGTTGGCGCCGCAGACAATCGACACCATGTTCTTCCCTTCGATGCCATGTTCAGCCACGTATTTTTTAATACCTGCCAGAGCCATTGCACCAGATGGTTCTACAATGCTACGGCATTCGTCATAAGTGTCTTTAATCGCTGCACAGACTTCATCCGTATTCACCAGCACCACATTCGGTTCCACGATTGGGCCAGAATTGTCCGATTTTTGCAGACGAATCACATCAAATGGTTTTTCACCAATTTGGGCTACCGCTGTACCATCAGCAAACAAGCCCACAGATGGGAGAATCACACGTTCATTTGCTTCTAAAGCAGCTTTTAAACAGGCAGATTCGTCGTATTCCACTGGAATGACTTTAACGTGGGGTGCGACATCACCTAAATACGCTGCAACACCTGCGATCAGGCCACCACCGCCAACTGCGACAAACACGTAATCCACATCGCGCCATTGACGCAGGATTTCATTAGCAATCGTACCTTGGCCAGCAATCACCAGTTCATCATCATAAGGCGGAATGAAGGTCATGCCATCTTCCTGGGCACGTTGAATCGCATACTTGTTGGCGACATCAAATGAATCACCATGCAAAACCACTTCGCCACCAAGACGCTTAACCGCCTGTACCTTGATATCAGGTGTGGTTTTAGGCATCACAATAATCGCGCGAATACCCAGCTTTTTCCCTGAGAGTGCCACGCCCTGTGCATGGTTACCCGCTGAAGCAGTAATAACGCCACGTTCCATTTGTGATTTCGGTAATTGACTAATACGGTTATAGGCACCGCGTAGCTTGAATGAAAAAACCGGTTGTAAATCTTCACGTTTAAAGCGGATATTATTATTGAGTCGTTCGCTAATTCGTGGCGCTGCTTCGAGTGGAGTTTCGATTGCAACATCGTAGACCGTTGCTTGTAAAATTTGTCGAACCAAACGAGACAGCATGTTAATTTTCCATCTAACAGTTTAAAATAGGGGCTTATTGTAACAAACCACACGGCTTTGCGGTTTAAAAAAGCTGCAAAAGTCCAAAATAGTTGAGTGAAGCCATGAGTCTATATGCAACCCAAGATGAGAAAAAACAAGCAGCAGCCAAAGCCGCTTTAAAACACTTGCCAAAAGGGGGCATTTTAGGCGTAGGTACAGGCAGTACTGTAAACTTTTTAATTGACTTATTGCCTGAGCTGCAATTGGAAGCTGCGGTAGCCAGTTCAGAAGCAACTGCACAACGCTTGAAAAAACTCGGCATTGAAGTGGTAGATATGAACTCTGTCAGTGGTCTGGATGCTTATGTTGATGGTGCAGATGAAATTGATCGTCATATGCATATGATCAAAGGTGGCGGTGCAGCGCTGACACGTGAAAAGATTGTTGCCTCTATTGCGAAAAAATTTGTGTGTATCGTGGATGATTCTAAATGGGTTGGACAATTAGGGCGTGAGTTCCCGCTTCCTGTAGAAGTGATTCCAATGGCGCGTTCTGCAGTCGCGCGTAAAATCGTATCTTTAGGTGGCGATCCTGCGTACCGTGAAGGTGTGGTCACTGACAACGGTAATGTGATTTTAGATGTGTACAACCTGAATATTCTAAATGCACTTGAACTGGAAAAAACCTTAAACGATATTCCGGGCGTGGTATGTAACGGTATCTTTGCGATCAACAAAGCAGATATCGCCATTGTCGCGACTGATAACGGAATTGAAGAGCGTACAGCGGTTTAATTAAACTTTCTAGAAAAAATCCCTCTAAATCTCCCTGAGCGAAGTTTTGAAGCACTGCTTTAAAACAAGTGCAAGAAGGGAGACTTTTAAAAGCCCCTCTTTGAAAAAGAGGGGGTTAGGGAGATTAAAAAAACTATAATGACCTTATCCGATCTACCCGAAATCCAAATCACCCGAAATGTCCGTTCAACCCGGTTACGTTTGCGTGTCGATGCGACCCAGATTCGCCTCACAGCCCCGGTTTTTTGCAGCAAAAAACAGATACGGCATTTTATTGAACAATCTGAAAGCTGGCTGATTAAAACCTGGCAATCCCAGCAAGAAAAAATCGAAAATATTGACCGGACGTTACCGATTGAGCTGCGGTTATTTAATCTAAAAGAACCTGTACAAATTTCTTATCAAAGCCAGAAGAGCAACTTCATTTTTGATCATAAAAATTTACAGCTTTGCATCAGTGACCGACATCCTGAAGAATATTTAAAAACTTTCGTGATTGCCTACGCAAAAGAACAGCTTCCTTCATATTTAAATCTTGTCTCACAGCAATGTCATTTGCCTTTTAAAAACTGCAGTATTCGACAACCTAAAACCCGGTGGGGCAGTTGTTCGGCCAAACATGACATTATGCTGAATAGTGCGCTAGTATTATTTCCTGAAGAGGTCACGCATTATGTCGCTGTCCATGAACTGGTACACACAAAGCATTTTGATCATAGTCCACGCTTTTGGGCAGAAGTTGCTAAGCATGATCAGCATTTCCAGCAGCATCGTATAACGCTGAAAAATACGCCGTTGCCATATTGGTGGGGTGCCTAAAACCATAATTAATAAGTCCATATAACTCTATTGAAATAGCCTAAGCAAATTAAAAGTTTCATGATCAAAATCGGACTTATCCTACTGATCAATTAAAAAACCAGCAAACCCCAGTGAAATGGTTTAGAAAACCTCAACTTCCTGTCATACTAGGCTGTATAAAGGAAACATTTATTTGAGGTAATCATCGTGATTTCAGTGGGTATTGTGGGTGGTACGGGTTATACAGGCGTTGAACTTTTGCGTCTTTTGCTACGACATCCAGATGTAAATGTAACAGCACTGACATCACGTACTGAAGCAGGTCGTCGTGTAGATGACATGTTCCCAAGCTTGCGCGGGCATACCAATCTTAAATTTTCTGATTTGAGTCTGGGTTTATTAAAATCATGCGATGTGGTGTTCTTTGCAACGCCGCATGGTGTCGCAATGAAACATGCCGAAGAGCTGGTTGCTGCAAATACCAAAGTGATCGACTTGGCGGCAGATTTTCGTTTACAAGATCTTGAACAGTTTGAAAAATGGTATGGCATGCAACATGCATGTCCAGAACTGTTAAAAGATTCTGTTTATGGTTTATCTGAGCTAAATCGTGAAGAAATTAAAAAGGCCAGTGTGATCGGGAATCCGGGGTGTTATCCAACTACAGTTCAGTTGGGTCTGGCGCCGGTCTTAAAAGCGGCTGAAGCATTGGTGAAACCTGAAAGCATTATTATCGATGCCAAATCTGGTGTATCAGGTGCAGGTCGTAAAGCCAGTCTGGGCATGATTTATTCTGAAAATTCCGATAATTTTAAGGCCTATGGTGTAGCGGGTCATCGTCATCACCCTGAAATTGTCGAAGCATTGGAAAAAATTTCAGGTCAAAAAAATGTGTTTGATCATATTTTATTTGTACCGCATTTGGTGCCGATGATTCGTGGTATGTTGTCGACCATCTATATCGATTTAACTGAAGCAGGCCAATCAGCAGATTTACAAGCGCTATATGAGCAGTTCTATGCCAATGAAGCATTTGTCGATGTTATGCCGGCGGGTAGCTCACCCGAAACCCGTTCAGTGCGTGGAGCGAATCAGTTGCGTATTGCCTTGTATAAGCCACAACCAACGAAACTGGTTGTACTGGTTGCACAAGACAATCTGGTAAAAGGGGCAGCAGGTCAGGCTGTACAAAACATGAACCTGATGTTTGGTTTTGCTGAAGACGCTGGCTTAAATAATATTGGTTTATTACCATAAAAAACGTATTAGAACTTCACACACATTTAGATTTGCATTTAAATGTGTGTCTTGATTAAAGCAAACAAGAGATCAAAATGCCGAATAACGAGTCAAATACGACGCTTCCTCAGGAACCCGGGACTAAGAAACCATTCATGAAAGGTAATACGCCCTTGGCCATTGGTGCGGCTGTATTGATCTTAAGCAGTGGCGTACTCGGATATACCGTAGGACATCGTCAGGGTTTGACTGCGGCGGGTTATGATGCAGATGCAGAGCAACTGGTCGATGTGGTACAGACTCAGAAAGCCAGTCTTGAAACACTGAACAAGACGCTGAATACTGCGGTTCAGGAGCGTGATCTAGCTGTCAGCAACGCCAATGATCTGTATCTGGCCATGACCAAGGCACGTGATGAACAGGTGCAGGCTGAAAGTGTAGGAACCATTTATCGCGAAATTTTGCGTCAACGTGGTGGTTTGGCATTGGCGGTTCAAAACCTGTCGATTAAACCATTACCCGAAAATGCCTTTGAATACCAGATTGATCTGGTTCAGGTCAGTCCAGGCAAAAGTCGTGCTTCAGGTAGTGTGGAACTGCGCCTGATTAAAGGGACTGAAATTCTGGTGGTACCACTGGAAGATAAAAACTTTAATTTTGAAAATTATGAGCGACTCACTGGCCGCTGGACCATGCCGAAAGGCTTTAAACCAGAATTTATTGAAGTGCGTCTTACTGGTGCCAAGCCTGTGATTCGTCGTTTTAGTTGGGAACAGGGCAAAGCAGTCGAAAATCAGTCTGCCACCTTGTCAGAAATTCCGAAAACCGAAGCAAATGCAAATTAAGTGTGAAATATAAATCTTATGCCAAGCAATAAACGTCAAATGTGTTTAAGTGATATTAAAAATTCTTTTAATGAGTCTGGAATCGTTGATTGGCATATCAGCCCACGTTTAGCAAATGAACCCTCTGAAGACGGTGATTCTGACTTAGCTGTACAGACTGCACCGCCAGAACTGAAACGTCCACCGTTGTATGCGGTTGTTTTATTAAATGACGACTATACGCCGATGGAGTTTGTAATTGAAATTTTACAACAATACTTTGCAATGAATCTTGACCAAGCTACACAAGTAATGCTAACTGTACATTATGAAGGAAAGGGTGTAGCTGGGGTTTATCCTCGAGACATTGCGGAGACCAAAGCGAACCAAGTCAATAATTATGCTCGATCACAAGGTCATCCGTTAATTTGCCAAATAGAGCCTAAAGATTAAGGGGGTTACATGCTCAGTCGTCAATTAGAAGTATCACTACGTTTGGCTGTCAGCATGGCTCGTCAAAAGAGACATGAGTTCCTGACCGTAGAACATTTATTGTTAGCCTTGCTCGACAATGATTCAGCCGTGAATGCTCTCAAAGCATGTGGTGCGGACATCATCGTGTTGCGTAAGGAATTAGAAGAGTACGTAGAACAACATACCCCTAAACTTGGTGAAAATAGTGATCAGGCACCACACCCGACAGAAAGCTTCGACCGGATCTTGCAACGCGCGATTTTTCACGTGCAGTCAAGCGGCGGCGATCGTACTGTAGAAGGTGCTGATATTCTGGTTGCCATGTATTCTGAGCGTGACTCATTTGCAGTCTATCTGCTGAAACGTCATCAAATTAACCGTCTGACCCTGACTCAGTACCTGTCTCATGGTACCCGTAAAGAAGATGTACAGTCTGAAGAAGAAATCGAAGATCTAGATGGCGAATCAGCATCTTCAGCAAGTTCAGGTCCACTTGAACTTTATACCACTAACCTGAATGTTGAAGCACAAAAAGGTAAGACCGATCCACTGATTGGTCGTGAAAAAGAAATCGAGCGTGCCGCGCAAATTCTTTGCCGCCGTCGTAAAAATAACCCACTCCTTGTCGGTGATCCAGGTGTCGGTAAAACCTCGATTGCTGAAGGGCTGGCTTGGTTAATTGTCAATGGTAAAGCGCCAAAACCACTGGAAAATGCTGAAATTTTCAGTCTGGACATTGGTGCTTTGGTGGCAGGAACCAAATACCGTGGCGACTTTGAAAAACGCTTGAAACAGCTTTTAAATGCGTTGAAAAAGAAACCTGAAGCAGTGCTGTTTATTGATGAAATTCACATGATTATTGGTGCAGGCTCGAGTATGGGCAGTACCATGGATGCATCGAATCTGATCAAACCGGCGCTGGCAAATGGTTCTTTACGCTGCATCGGGTCAACCACATTCCAGGAATACCGTCAGGTCTTTGAGAAAGATCATGCTTTATCGCGTCGTTTCCAGAAAATTGATGTGAATGAGCCATCTATTTCTGAAACTATTGATATCCTACGTGGTCTGAAATCGAAGTTTGAAGATTTCCATCATGTGGAATATGAAGATCAAGCCTTAGTGTCTGCGGTAGAACTTTCTGCGAAATTTATCAACGACCGTTTCTTGCCAGATAAGGCGATTGATGTCATTGATGAAGCCGGTGCTCAGCGCCGTCTCAAAGCAGAACAAGATGACAGTTTAATCACCGTAGAAAATATTGAAGACATCGTTTCTAAAATTGCGCGTATTCCTCCGAAAACTGTCTCTAAAGATGACAAGAGTGTGCTGGAAAATCTTGAGCGTGATTTAAAACGTGTGGTCTTTGGTCAGGATGAAGCGATTGAGGCCTTGGCTTCTGCAATTAAACTGTCACGTGCCGGTTTGAAGTCTCCAGATAAGCCTGTAGGTAGTTTTGTCTTTGCGGGTCCTACAGGTGTTGGTAAAACCGAAGTGACCAAGCAGCTCGCGAAACAGATGGGTGTGGAACTGGTTCGTTTTGATATGTCGGAATACATGGAACGTCATGCAGTGTCACGTTTGATCGGTGCACCTCCGGGCTATGTCGGTTTTGATCAGGGTGGCTTGCTCACCGATGCGATTCACAAAAATCCGCATTGTGTGCTGTTGCTAGACGAGATCGAAAAAGCGCATCCAGATGTGTTTAACCTCTTATTGCAGATTATGGATCATGGTTCATTGACTGATAATAACGGGCGTAAATCTGATTTCCGTAACGTGGTCTTGGTACTCACCACCAATATTGGTGCTGAAAGTATTTCACGTGTCAGCATTGGTTTTATGGAACAGGACAATAGTAACGATAATCAGGAAGCGATGAAGAAAGTTTTCTCGCCAGAATTCCGTAACCGTCTCGATGGCGTGATTCAGTTCAAGGCATTACCAAGCAGCATTATTGAAAATGTTGTAGATAAATTCCTGACTGAACTTCAAGCACAACTAGATGACAAAAAAGTCATGTTGGAAGTGGATCAGAGTGCACGTGAATGGATGTCAGAACATGGCTATGACCGTTTAATGGGCGCACGTCCAATGCAACGTTTGATTCAGGAACACCTGAAAAAACCGCTGGCTGAGATGATCCTGTTTGGTGAGCTGGCTGAAAATGGCGGCAATGTTGCAGTATCTGTGAAAAAAGAAAATGGTAAAGCGGTTGGCTTAAAACTTGAAGTTTTTGAAGACCAGACTGCTGAACCAGCTTAATTAATAAGAAGGATCAAACCCGTGCTTGCACGGGTTTTTTCATGGACTCATATTTTAAATTATCAAATTCATATCATTTAAAAGATAAATTATGGATATTCAAGTTACCAAGCTGTTCACGACATTTTTACTGTTTTTAGTCACGGCATTGATGGAAATTTTAGGTTGTTATTTTCCCTATCTGATTTTAAATCAGGGGAGAAGCCACTGGTTATGGATTCCGACAGCTCTGGCTTTGGCGGCTTTTGTCTGGCTGTTAACCTTGCATCCAGCTGCTTCAGGACGGATCTATGCCGCTTATGGCGGTATCTATATTTTTTCAGCACTGATGTGGTTGCGCTTCGTTGATCAAGTGACTCTATCGCGTTGGGATCTACTTGGTGGCATGGTGGTAATACTGGGCGCGTTGATTATTATTTTGCAGCCGCAAGGCTTGGTGCGTTAGCAAGATATAACAGTAAACCTTATTAAAAAAGGTAGCCACGGCTACCTTTTGTTTTCAGGATTCTTGAATCCTGAATCGAAATAAATGTCTTATGTGTTTAGATTATTTTAATTTGCAATCTTTCTGGGAAATATCCGTTTTATATGTTTGTGTCTGCGAGTTCAGGCTGAGTTCAACCTTGTAAGGGTTCTCAATCTGATAGCGATGCTCAAAGAAAATTTCACAATTATTGAGCAGATTATTGCGAATGACTTTCATCACTTCTTTGCGCCCCAAGTCTTTTTCAAACTGGCTAAAATCGGGCGTGATGATCATGCCTTTCAGTGTGGTTTTATTGGCACTTAACTGTAATTGTTCAATAATCGTATTTTGATCAATCTGCAATGGTAAAGTTCTGGAATCCTCTGCACTGAGCACTGCGAGCAATTCATTCAGCTCAGCTTTTTTCTGAATTTTAAATTTGCTGTCAATAATATTTTTTTCTTGAAGATATTGGTCAAATTCAGAAGCATGCACCGGTAAGGCGACACTGCTAAAACCAGTCAAGAGTGCCAAAGCCCAATATTTTTTTTGCATTGTATAAAATCACTTTTTATTCCATTTCAACAATGATTATAAGAGCTGAGACAAAAAAAGCACCAGAGATTGGTGCTTAATTTGTGAAGATTCATCTTAAAAAATTAGTCTTTTTTCAGATTTTCATTAATCAGGAATTCAACCAAAGCTTTTTGCGCGTGCAAGCGGTTTTCAGCTTCATCCCAAACTACGGCATTTTTATGGTCAAGCAGATTTTCTGAAATCTCTTCGCCACGATGCGCAGGCAAGCAGTGCATAAACAAGCAATCCGGATGTGCAAGATCCATCAGGCGTTCATTCACCTGATAATCTGCAAAGGCTTTTTCACGGATCTTCTGCTCTTCTTCCTGACCCATGCTTGCCCAAACATCAGTCACGATCAGGTCAGCATTCACCGCTGCATCTTCAGCAGAAGGAACCAGTTCCACACAATGCGCGAATTCAGACAGGAATTTTTCTTGTGGCTCATAGCCTTTTGGCGCTGCAATTTTCAGATTAAAGCCCCACATATGTGCAGCTTCAATATAAGAGTTACACATATTGTTGCCATCACCAATCCAGGCAACAGTTTTACCTTCAATTGAGCCACGTTGCTCTACATAAGTCTGCATGTCAGCAAGTAGCTGGCAAGGATGGTGGTCATCTGTCAACGCATTAATCACTGGAACTTTTGAATAAGATGCAAAACGCTCCACGATATCATGGCCGAAAGTACGGATCATCACGATATCCAGCATGCTTGAAATCACACGTGCAGAATCTTCAATCGGTTCACCACGACCTAACTGGGTATCGCGTGAAGACAGGAAAATCGCGCTACCACCAAATTGGCTCATGCCAGCTTCAAACGAAACACGCGTACGGGTACTCGATTTCTCAAAAATCATGCCCATCACTTTACCAACAAATGGTTGGAACACTTCATTGTTATGCTGTTTGCGCTTAAGCTCAATTGCGCGTTGCAAAATCTGGTTAAGTTCTAAAGTTGATAAATCGCGTAAGGTGAGAAAGTGACGGAGAGCCATTCGTTACTCCACAATAATTGCCGAAAAACTCGATCAACAATCAGTTGTTGGTTAGTTTAAGAAAAAAATACGGAATCGGCTAATATACTATAAGCAATGAAAAATGCAAAAAAACTAGACTTTTTGATGACCGTCTAAAAAGCGATCCACACAATAACTGATGTATTTGTCGATTTCCTGATCATCTTCCTGTACCGGAATTCCCATCAGAATACGCCATTCCAGATTGCGCAAAATACCAAAATACAACTGTGCCGAATATTGCGGATTCTCGCAATGCAATAAACCTTGCGCATCTGCCTGTTCTAAAGCCGTAGCAATGGCACTTTGTACATGCACCGGGCCTCGCTCATGAATATGCTGGGCAAGTTCTGGATTGCGCTGACTCTGTTCCAGCACCAGACGCATAAAGGCCGAGTTTTCAGGTTGCATGATCTGGTGATAAAAATTGAGTAGCGTGTGTACTAAATAACTACGAAAATCCAGTGCCATCAATTCGATCGGAATACTGATATCTTCAAAAAACTTGATACGACGATAATCGCAGATGGCTTTAAACAAGCCTTCTTTATTGCCAAAGTATTTATAGATCGAAGCTTTGGAGCCTCCGGCATGCTGGACGATATCATCCAGAGAGACAGCGTCATAACCCCGTTCCAGAAATAGCTCGGTTGCACTGATCAGCAGCGCAATACAACGCTCATGACCACGTTTGGTCTGTGGCAGATCTTTGGCGAGCGGTTCTAGGGCAAGGTCTTGCATAGGAGATCGTACATCAACATGACAATAAAGATTGAAACGCCATCATAGCAAATATATGCACATATTTCATAATTGCGCCAGATAAGTGCGCTATTTGCTAATTAGGTAAAGCAAAACTTAAAAATTTGACTAAAGTTTTAGAGTATTTGTTCTATCGGGTTATGGAATGAGCAAGCCAAATGAGTATACTCGAATTTCAATAATTATAGCCAAGACTGTGGAAAAGGAAGATGACAGAACAAATGTCTGCAGGTTTAAGATTTAGACAAGCGCTTGAAGTCGAGAAACCATTGCAAATTATGGGCACGGTAAATGCCTATGCTGCCATGATGGCCAAACAGGTCGGTTATAAAGCCATTTATTTATCAGGTGCGGGTGTCGCGAATTATTCTTATGGTTTGCCTGACCTGGGCATGACCAGCCTGGATAATGTTCTTGAAGATGTACGCCGGATCACTGAACGTGTGGATACACCTTTACTGGTTGATATTGATACCGGTTGGGGCGGCGCATTAAATATTGCCCGAACGATCAAACAGATGATTGCAGCAGGAGCCGCTGCGGTTCATATTGAAGATCAGGTTGCACAGAAGCGTTGTGGTCATCGTCCAAATAAAGAAATCGTATCGCAACAGGAAATGGTCGATCGTATCAAA
Organism: Acinetobacter sp. CIP A162; assembly: GCF_000367905.1. Classification (GTDB taxonomy): domain Bacteria; phylum Pseudomonadota; class Gammaproteobacteria; order Pseudomonadales; family Moraxellaceae; genus Acinetobacter; species Acinetobacter lwoffii. The sequence continues at coordinate 845,440 of NZ_KB849159.1, forward strand.
GCTGCTGTAGATGCGAAAACCGATTCAAACTTCGTGGTGATGGCGCGTACCGATGCGCTACAAAAAGAAGGCCTGCAAGCCGTGATTGACCGTGCTTCTGCCTGTGTTGAAGCGGGCGCAGATGCGATTTTTGCTGAAGCGATGACTGATATCACCATGTACCGTACAGTATGTGATGCGGTCGGTGTGCCAGTCCTGGCGAATATTACCGAATTTGGTGATACGCCGTATTATACGGTAGATGAATTGGCTGAGCAGGGCATTGGCATGGTGCTGTATCCATTGTCAGCGACACGTGCAATGCAAAAAGCCGCACTTGAAGTGATGCGTTCGGTGCGCGAACATGGTACTCAGGTAAATGTGCTGGATATCATGCAACAACGAAAAGAACTCTACGAATTTTTAGATTATCACAGCTTCGAAGACACATTAGATAAACTGTTTAAACAGGAGAATTAAAAAAATGGCTGAAGGAAAAGTACTCACTGGCGCAGGATTGCGCGGACAAGTGGCAGGTAAAACCTCACTTTCAACAGTAGGCAAAAGTGGCGCAGGCCTGACCTATCGCGGTTATGACGTACAGGATCTGGCTGAACATTGCCAGTTTGAAGAAGTCGCTTACCTGATTTTCTTCGGAGAATTGCCGACATCAGAGCAATTGGCAGCCTACAAAGCCAAACTGAAATCCTTACGCACTTTACCTCAGGCATTAAAAGAAGTCCTTGAGCGTATTCCTGCCGACTCACATCCAATGGATGTGATGCGTACTGGCGTTTCCATGCTGGGCAATCTTGAAACTGAGCAATCTTTTGAGCAGCAACAGGATATCGCAGACCGTATTTTGGCAACTTTGCCGGCAATGATCTGTTACTGGTATCGTTATAGCCATGACGGCGTGCGTATTGAAGAAAATACCGATGATGATTCAATCGGTGCGCAGTTCCTGAATCTACTGCATGGCGAAAAGCCAAATGAATTACATGAACAGGTGATGAATGTTTCCTTGATTCTGTATGCAGAGCATGAATTCAACGCTTCAACTTTTACCGCTCGTGTGTGTGCATCAACGCTGTCCGATATGCACTCTTGTATTACCGGTGCAATCGGTTCCTTGCGTGGCCCTCTACATGGCGGTGCCAACGAAGCTGCGATGGACATGATTGAAAACTGGAAGTCGCCTGAAGAAGCTGAACGTGAAATGCTGGGCATGCTGGAACGTAAAGAAAAAATCATGGGCTTCGGTCATGCGATCTATAAGGACAATGATCCGCGTAATGGCATTATTAAAGTCTGGTCTGAGCGTTTGGCCAAAGATGTCGGTGATACGGTACTTTATCCAGTCTCGGTACGCTGTGAAGAAGTCATGTGGCGTGAGAAGAAATTATTCTGTAATGCGGATTTCTTCCATGCATCTGCCTATCATTTTATGGGCATTCCAACCAAGCTGTTTACCCCGATCTTTGTTATGTCGCGTGTGACAGGCTGGGCCGCACATGTGATGGAACAACGTGCAGACAATCGTATTATCCGTCCAAGCGCGGATTACACTGGGCCAGAGTTGCGTAAAGTAGTGCCAATCGCTGAGCGTTCTACTGCGGCTTAATCTGTTTCTGTAGTAAAAATAAAAAAAATAAGGTCTCAATTGAGACCTTATTTTTTATCGGTTTCGTTATCGGCTTAACAGTGCCGGATCTTCAATGCTATAACCTGTTTCAAAAGGAATACCCAGATACTTTACTATTACCAGAGTTTTATTTTGTCTCGGAACTTTATAGGCCTGGCTAATTTTCAAGCCTTGCTGATAACTAACCGCTTGCTGAACCGCGCTTTTTTGTAAGCCAGATTTCACTTGATATTGATAGGTCCATTTTGGCACTTTTTCCTGAGGGTCATGCCAGGCAGGCGCGCTACCTTTTTTTGTCTTTAACACCTTAAGCTGTGGTTTTGATTTTTGAATTGGATTTAATGGAACTAAACGTTTTTTGATTTTGGCAATGTCCTGATCAAACTTGCGACTGTCTTGATCATAATCGATGCGCTTGGTTTTAGGATTGATATATAAGGAATTGACCTGAACCAGTTGATTTGGTTTTTGGGATTTAAAATTATAATAATATAGTTGAGGCAAGCGTCCACGACCATCAAGATAGTGACGCATGATATAAAGCTTCTGTTCTTTGACTTCATAGCCTAGAACTTCAATATTTTGTGGACCGCCTACGGTAGCGAAAGCCAGAGTGGGCAAGCTCAGAGGGAGCAGGAGCAGTGCAGTTTTAATATTCATGGTCATTCCACCCTCAAAAAAATAGATTGGCATCTGATCATGCCAATCTATCTTAAAATACGGTAGAAATAATGAAGCTTATTCAGGCTATACAGTAACTTTGAAAGCTTAGCTGTTATTCAACAGATTGATCATGTCATGTGCAACCACAGCGGACAGTTTGTTGAGGCGTTCAAGTGGCGAGCCTTTGAGATAATACTGGAACTGATGGATTTGCGTGCCATCATTAATGGCCACAAAAAAAGTCCCTTCCGGTTTCTCTGGTGTCGCGCTACCACCTGGTTTAAGCAATCCTGTACAGGCAATAATCCAGTCAGCATCACGGAACATTTTTTTACCTGCTTCCGCCAGAGCAACCGTTACCGGCATAGATTCCGCAGTATGACTATTGATCAGATTCTTGGAAATGCCCAATACTGAAGTCTTGACACTTACATCGTAGCAGATCAAACCACCAATCAGAATTTCGGCACCTTCTCCTTTACAAATGGAGAACTGGCTACTGAGATATCCAGAACTTGCGCTTTCGATAAAGGCAATTTTTATGTTTTTCTCTTCGAGTAAGCCGCAACAGGTTTTTATCATAGTCTCTATATTTTCTTTGTGGGAGTGATTTTAGATCAATCTAGGCAGATTTTTTCCTGTCGATCAACTCCAAGTATATTTATATTTTTATGAAAGTTAAAATTTTTTTCATAGATCAGTGTAATTTCATGTTGACCTGATCGCAAATCTGAGTGGTTAAAGTTTGGGCTATTTTCAAAAATAGAGGTTTCTTCTCAGGCGGAACAGTGGTAAAAATAAAAATAAAGTGCTTAGTGAAAGTAGGGTGTTGGAATGAAAACCACAGTAAAATATGTAGTCTTAAAAAGTCTTGACTATCAATTGGGTACACCATTATTTCAGGAAGAAATTGACGCTGATGGTCAATATTTTGATCAGATACCAAGCACAATTTCTTATCAGAATTTGCAGTTCAAAGTGAAAAGCAAAGAGCTTAAACGTTTGTATCTGGCCGAAGAGCAGGAAGATACTCAAACGATTATCGTCAAAGTAGTCAATATCTAATAAAAACTGAATAGAATAAGCCTCTTTTAAAGGGGCTTATTTATTATAAATAGATTAATAAATATAATTACAAACAATGATTTGATCTAAGTTTATACCAAAATAATAAGTAAAAATATTTGAATTAAAGTCAAGGTAAATTCGAAACAGCTTAAGTTTTATTGGTGAGGTCATGTTAAGTATCGTATTTCTTCACAGTTAATAATATTCAAAAAGAATTGTATTTTTAATGTTTTATTTAATTTTTTAAAAATATAGAAGATTTAGATTTATTTGTATATATTTATAAATATCAATAGTATAGTTATTAAGTGGTTCTGTTTAATAACGCTTTTTAAATTTTATTAAAAATTTTCCTATATATGAAATAGGACTTAAGTTATTCCTTTTATTGGATAATAAATTTTTGACCTATAAAGTCTTTCATTATGTTTCTGTTGCATTATATCAGGTAATTTATGTTGCGCATTAATCTCCACTTCAAGTACTTATCTTACTATTTTTTACATTGAATTAATCTGTAACAGGTTAAAGGTTGGCGAAATCTGAAAAATGCGTAGAGTAGATATTAAGTCGAAACCTATCGGCTTTTAATTTAAAGCAAATAGTAAGGAATACCACCATGGCTAATAATCAACAGCAAGACCAACAGAAACAGCAGCAACAACAGCAACAGCAAAATCAACAACGCAATCAAGATCAGCAGCGTCAACAAAACAACCAGCAAAACCCAAATCAGCAACAAAATAACCAGCAACAACAGCAGCCGCAGCGCAATCAGCAACAAAACCAGCAAGGCCAACAGCAACAACAGCCACAGCAAAACAGTAACCAACAGCAACAAGATCAGTGAAAACCGCAGTGTTAATTCTGTTTAAGACTTACGCTCTTCATAAAAAAACCGCCTGAATCAGGCGGTTTTTTATATTTCATTGCACGATTAGACTAAGTATTTATTAACACTGAATATTGGCTTTTAGCTTGTAGAAATTCAAGGCATTGTCTAGGTCGGTGAGCAACTCTTTTTCTGTATATTCCTTGGGTGCAAGTTTTAGCAAGGCAGGCATATAGTTATTTTTATATTCTTTAGGATATTGTTCACACAGGATACGTGTTCTTTCTTCCAGACTAATTGTTGAAGAGTCAAGTTTGTCCAGATAAGCACTCAGTTGATTATCTGATTGTTCAAACTGCACTTTAATGTTTGCATCAGCTTCTGCTGCACTCTCTGCTTGCTGTTTTTGGCAGCCGCTTATTGCCAGACTCATCAATAAAGTAATTAGTATGCGATTTTTCATGCTGCCAAAATATTGTTATTGCTCATATGAAAAATTATAGAGAGAAATGACTAAAAAGAAAGCAGGGATCTATAAACTTTATGAGACATTGAACATTCATAACATCCGATATTGACTGAAATAAGGAATTTTCTCCTACAAATCTGAATTAACCTATTCTCATTTATAGGTTTAGCAATTCTTTTTGGGTTTTGGTTATTTAATCGTCTTATTTGCCCATTAAAAAGATTTTTGGATAAATTACAGTCATTTAATTAACAAAAGTAATGGTTTTTTCATATTTTGAAACATTGCATCTATATATCCTACACAGATTGGCTGCATGGCTAGTGATATCTTGGCGTCATTCTAAGAACTTAATGAAAATAATTAAAAATCAGCACATTATAGGGCCTGTTTAATTTAGGAGAGTTAAACAGGCTTTTTCTTTTCCGTCTTAAATCTGGTTTTTTCTTTGCTGATTGTATTTTTTGCTCATTCTCTTTCACATAAGTTTTCATACACAACATAAAGCCTGAAAATTCCCTCAGGAGAGATACATGAATAGATGTTATTTATATATCTCTTTTCACGAAAAGACAGGACAAAGCTATGATGAGATGTATATGCGCATTTGGCATGGGCGTAATGGTTGGCTGTTGTTTTAAATCTTGCAAAGAGAAAATGTGTCAGATGATGAGCAGCAAGCATTGTAAAAGTGATCATTGTAAAAAAGATCAGGCGACTCAAGCTGAAGAGCCTGTACAAACTTAGCCCAAAAGCTTCAATTTTACTGAAAGGCTAAACAACAGAGCTGAGTACTGAAGTTGTTCTAGATCGCTGATCCAATCATTTTATATTGAATCATTCTATATTTAAAGCAATAAAGCTTGATCCTAGATTGAGCTTTTTACACTTAGGAGAAAAACATGATGCAATTTATATTTTGTTTATTTGGTCTTCATGGTGCGACTGAAATTAACTACACGTGTGACCATGATGAGGTCAAACAGTGTCGTGATTGCTTGAAAAATATTGAATAATGTGCCAAATCATCAGACATCTTAATGAAGATCAATCCCCGTTCAATCATCAGTTGGCGGGGTTTTTCTTTACTGATGAAATTTTTGGATCTAAACATAATTTCTCACAAGGAATACTTTATAAAAGAATCATTTCAATAGGATTACGTTTTGATAAATTCTTAGCTGCTTAGAACTGGAATACAATAAAATTTATGCGTGTGATCACCCATGCTCGAATTCTTGAAGCAATTCAAAAGAGGCCACAGGCTGAAACTGCATTAGCTGGTTGGCATCGAATGATTAAGGCCAATCATCCTAAAGATTTTACTGAAATGAAAAGACTTTTTCCGGCAGTGGATAAGCTTAGAAAATTTCATGTATTCGATATCGGCTCGCACGCGAATTCATATTCTTTGCTGTACCATCTACGATCAGGCTGAACAGCTTATTTGCTCAGATGGACTTTAGGGTTTGTGAAATGTAAAAGAATACTTCAAGGAAAATTTGTCTTTTTAGAAAACTGAATGTGCAACATAAATAACATTGATGTTTAGCAGTAGATGTCATATTTATCTCTTAATAGATATATGAAGGAGATGCATATGACAAATAAGCCAGAGCAAGAGCAAGAATCAAATCCGCATAAAGAATCGAATGACGACAAGGGTAATCAGGCATCTTATAAGCATGTCAAACCAGAGAAAAAACCCAATGCAGAACCCGAAAATCCATTGAGAGAGCAAAAATAGCTTTTTCACATGGACGAAGCCCTAACTTGGTTTAGGGCTTTTTAATTTCCCGATAAACCTTGATCTCTAGGCTTTGCAATAAACTCATCTTTCATTTCAAAGAAAAATTCATGGGCTTGTTCATGATCGCAGTGCAACCAGTCATGTCGTGATTCTTCCGGAATCACAATAATCGAGCGTTTTTCGTCATTCGGGTCATGAAACTGTTTCATAAAGGGATGTTGATCTGAATTTATGGTCAGCATCGAAAATGATCTGATTTTCTCACCATCAATGTGTGCGTCATCATAAATCGCCGCCACGGTAAAAGGATTGCCATCTTCACGTGAAATGCCAAACCAGTGCGATTTACCGTCTATATATTTAGGTTCATAGAATGTATCGACGGGTACCAAAGCAAACTGGTTGTTTTTCCAGGCATGTCGGAAACTCGGTTTGGATGCCACTGTTTCAGTCCGTGCATTATAGGTATGCCGGCCATATTTCAATTCTTTCGCCCAGGCTGGAATCAGTCCGAAACGTGCGATATCCAGCTCAAAATCATCAGCACCGCGCATAATGATTGGGGCTGGCGCTAAAGGATAAACATGTGTTTTCATGCCCAGTTCGAGTTGCTCTTCATGAATATCTAATAAGGAAAGACGTTTTTTTGAGGGAAATTCATAGTTCGAGCACATAAATAACCTCTTTCATTCTAATTATTATTTGCTAAAGAATTAAAGTATAAAAATGATGGGCTCAAAACAATTCGAAATCGTAAGTATAGTTATAACAGAAAGTAAGAATACGGATTAATATTAGTTTATCCTCTTTATAGAATAGTGCTCCTTTAAAGGACTATTCTATAAATATGAAGATTAAAATATTTGAGTTTTTAATGATTAAATACAAAAGCTCACCGGGTTATTTTGTAGGGCAGGTGTTCAAAGCTTTCCCTTGTTCAACTGAATGGATAAAGTTTCCAATTAGAAATTCACTCTGTCTTAAGGAATCACGATGATCTCCATTTTTGACTAGATGGAAGGCGATAGATTTCTGCTTCGTACATACCTGCTGATAGTAAGCATAAGTACCACGATCATCGACCAGTTGATCTTTCTCACCTTGTACCAGCAGAACCGGCACAGTCGGTGTCATATTCTCAATAGACTGTTCTTTTAAATAATGTGTCAAAGGTGCCAGATTTACATTTGATTTAAAGACAGTCTTAGGTGCTTGTTTTAGGTCAGATTGTAATTCTGACAAACAGCGACTGCGTGCATGATTAAGAATTTCTCCCATTTCTGGGCTCACTAAATTTGCTGGAGCAAGCAGCGGATCTGCAGCCTCTGCTCCTAAAAGCACAATTGGAAAAAATGCGGCGACATTAGTCGTGATTTGCGAATTGCTGGCAACATATTCAGCGATTCCTTCATATTGATAACCGCCTGGCGCCAGTGCAATTGCCCCGCGAAGATCAAATTCAGGCGCATCTTTTTGACCGGACGCTGCAACTTTAAGAGATGCTGCACCTCCTTGACTATGACCCATAACATACCAATTTTTACTAAAGTTATAAGGCTTTAAATGGTGGATCGCTCGTAGAGCATCAACGACAGTATGCAACTGGCTTCGCGCATTCATATAAGGATGACCGCCCGGAGTGCCTAAACCTTGATAATCAGGTGCAACAACTGCATAGCCGCGAGCGAGCCAGGCATTCAATGCCTTAGCAGCGATTTGCTGATAGACATGGACTGGCCCACCCACATAATCGCCAGAGGGTGCACATGTATCAGCAACGCCAGTTGTACCATGCGCCCAAGCCAGAACAGGCCATCCATCTTTAGGGACTTTGCCTTTAGGTAACAAGATATAGCCTGAAGTGACGATGGGCTCGGATTTTGTGCCACGACTGCGATAATTGATTAAGAAACGTTGTGAGGCATTCGTAAACAGATCAGTATTTTGTTCTTGTATAGATAATATTGTACCCGGTATTTTTTCCGAAATATGAGATGCTTGGATTTTGCTGCTATCGGGAAGTGGAGGAGATGCTATTGCATATGTTGAACCTAAACATAAACAACTCATGATCAATTTAATAATAGGAGATTTAATTTTCATCGCTGAAACCATTTTCCTTTTTATAATGTCATTTTTAATGTAGCAGCTTTATTTATGTTTCTAAATTAACTCTGCACAAAGTTTGTAAACTAAAGCTTTTAAGTTAAGGCGAATGAGCAGTACAACAGGTTATTTTAGGTTAGCTGATAACTTCAAATAAGCACTTATATTTTAATGTGGTTCTGATCTGTTAATAGAATTCATATCATGTCTAACCTCACTAATACGATCATAAATCACCTTTCGCATTCGGTTTATTACTCCCAGAGGTTTGTGTTCCGGTAGGGTATGCCATGGTGTAAAGGAAAGGTTTTCACAAAACTTGTTTTGGTCAGGCGTATCAAAAACTTGTGGAGGAATGCGGATAGTTGCGACCTTGTAGAAAGGTGCCTCACTTTCTTGCCATTCAGTCATGGAATCTTCGACCGACATGGTGTTTGATGTTCTAGGCTGTACCAAAAACTCCATACATGCTTCACTTTTTTGCAAATATTGGCGCAGTTTTTCTCTTAGAAAATTATGATGCGGAGCATGTGGAAGAGGATCTGTCACTGTCGAACATGCTTGAGCTGAATACTTTATAGCTTGACGATCAGTGCCTATTCCTAATTGATAGGGCACCATAGACCAATATCTAGTTTGCAAAGGATTAGAAATTTTATTTCTCGTATTTAAGGCAATCCAGGTTCCTTTAGCTCCTAATGCAAAAGGAATATGCAACTTATTGAAAAATCTATCGCTATTTATATCTTGCATAAATGACATATATCGGACTGGATCATTCACAAAAAAGACAGGATGATTGATCATAATGAAATCTTGAGTAGAGGTTTCATCATCTAAAAGCTTTTCTCCCGGTACAGCCAGAAGTTTTATCGCCATGCCACGGGCATCTTTTTTAATATCTGCTTGTTGGGCATCTTTAGAACCATTAGAGAAACGAATCCAGGCTTGATATGTTTTTCCCGGAATAAAAACACCTTGAACCAAGTTTTTAGGAAGAACTTCATCTACTTTGAATTCTGCACGTACACAACCATGTGCTTTGGGATGGGCATCACGTAGCGCGATACCTGTGGAATATTCTTTCCGAATCAATATCTCAATTATATCTGCGATTTTTTCAGTTATGTTTGCTTCATCAGGATAAAGACTTTCACTTAAATGATGATCTATATTGGGATGAATATTATCTTTTGGAGAGTTAGATGCTATAGGGGAAGTGTTAGCATATGCAGCACTACAAATACTTATTGCCATTAGAGGGAGGAAGACTAGACCCGAGCATATAGGTTTTATAAAGTTAGGCATTGATTTTCTCCTTGCTATAAAGCTAGAGTTAGTTTTAATTTTTTAGCCTATGATCTGAAAATTCTTTGGACATACTTTAGCCATAAAATAATGAGAATGTCTGTGTAATTATTGATCTTCAGATTTAAAGTCCACCCATACTCCTTTCTAAAATATTTCCACTCTTTATCGTGTGCTCAATATAGAAGCCGATTTATGTTCTTACTTTAATTTAACTCCACACAGAGTTTTTTACTTTAGCAAAATTTATCCATAAACTTATGAAAATTTATTTTTAGACTAATGCGAGATGCTCGTAGCAAAATCAAGAGTCGTCGAATACAGTGCTATAGAAATCTATTTAGTTTAACATTCTGAAAATATTAGGATATATAAATCAATGCCAGTTCTAGCAATCCAGCATAGACTCAGTGGATTTTACTTTTTTTACTATGCGATTGTTGGGGCGTTCATGCCTTTTTGGAGTCTGTATCTAGAAGATCAGGGCTTCAATTATCAGGAAATTGGCATTTTATCTTCTATTGCAATCGTCACCCGCTTTTTTGCTCCCTTAATTTGGGGCTGGATTGCAGACAAGTCTGGTAAACGCATGCTGCTGGTACGTATTGCCACCTGGATGGAAGCCTGTATCTGGTTCATGATTTTTATCATTCCCAATAGCTTTCAGTCCGTAGCTTTACTGATGCTGATTTTCAGTTTCTTTCAGAATGCTATTTTGGCACAGTTTGAAGGCGTGACTTTGTTTTGGCTCGGGGAAAAAAGAGCAGAACTCTATGGCAAAGTACGAAAATGGGGATCTGTCGGTTTTATAATTGGTGTATTCGGCTTGGGCGCCGTCTTTGAAATTATGAGCATCAGTATGTTGCCAGTGTTGTTGCTGTGTATTTCATTTCTGGCCTTTCTCTGGTCATTTACCATTAAAGAGCCCACGATGGCGCCTATCGCCCAGAAACAGCTCGAACCCTTATGGCCGATATTTAAACGCCCAGTGGTGTATAGTTTTTTCCTGATTGAATTGATTCTGCTATTTTCACACGCGCCGTTTTATAGTTTTTATAGCAATTATCTCAGTCAGGCGGGATTTAGCACCAGCCAGATTGGGCTGCTCTGGTCAGTCGGGGTCATTGCGGAAATCATCATGTTTGCCTATGCGACGTTCTTTCTGACACGCTGGTCATGGCGCCATCTGGTCACGTTATGCTTATTGATGACCGGATTAAGATGGTTCATCGTCGGGGTCTTTCCTGCTTCATTCATGGCACAGTTTTTTGCTCAAACGATTCACGCTTTAAGTTTTGGTTTATTTCATATGATTGCGATGCGAGTGATTTTCCAGAATTTTTCTGCAGGGCAGCAAGGACGTGGACAAGCGCTATATAGCACGATGTGGGGCGTTGGCGTGGCGAGTGGCAGTATTCTGGCTGGGCATTATTGGGATCAAGTCGGCGGCACATCTATTTTTATCGCTGCTGCAGTATCGACTTTGCTTGGCTTGTTACTGATTTTCGGATTGCCAAATAAAGTCGAACTGCAAAAACAGGCTTGAAAATATCATCTCAGTATTAAATACGGATTTTGGCGTATTGCCCAAACCACGGTTGTGCCTGTTCCAATTGGGCTGCCAGTTGTAATAGCAGATCCTCACGGGCAAACGGCGCAATAAACTGTGAACCGAGCGGCAGGTTTTGTTCATTCCAGTACAGTGGTACAGACATCGCTGGGAGTCCGGTAATATTGGCCAACTGGGTAAAAGGCACCCATTTTAGATTTTCTTTCACAATCTGGTCGACCAGTTTACCTTGCGCCAGCAAATGTGCTTTATTTAGTTTCAATAAAGCTTTAAGAATCGGTTTCTGCCAGTTTGGTGTTTTGACCTCACCATTTTTTGGCGCCACTGTCGCCGTTGCAGGCGTCAGGTACAGATCATAATTATCAAAGAAATGATTCATCTGGGTCACGTACTGGCCCCAGTTATTCAGGTTCTGGATATAATCAATCGCGCTGGTTTTGGCCCCAAAAGCCGCCAGCGCTAAAGAGTCCAGTTCAAAATCATTCGATTTGGACGGATAGCCTTTCTGGATTTCATCCAGCATAAATGAAAACTGGCTAAACCAGGTGGTAATAAAATCCTTGGCCAGTTGCATTCCATCAATGGCTGGACGGTCTTCGACCACCTCATGGCCCAAAGATTCTAGCAATTTGGCTGTTTTTTCAATGGCTTTAATGGCATCCTGGGAAACAGGTGTGCCAATCGTAGAATAAGTGCTAAACGCAATTTTCAGTTTTTTTGGCGGTTGCTGAATCACATCCAGATAATGATGCTGTGGACGCTGAATCTTAAACAGTGAACTATGATCTTCACCATGGGTGGCATCCAGCATTGCAGCACTATCCCGTACCGTTTTGGTCAGTACATGCTGAATCGCGGCGCCATGCATGGCTTCACTCATTTGTGGTCCCCAAGGCGTGCGGCCACGACTCGGTTTCAGGCCAAACAGGCCGCAATAGGAAGCGGGGATACGTATCGAGCCGCCACCATCACCAGCACCCGCAATTGGTACAATTCCGGCAGCCACGGCAGAAGCGGAACCACCGGACGAGCCGCCGCTATTATGCTGTAAATTCCACGGATTTTTACAGCTGCCCCAAGCATCTGGTTCAGTAATACCTTTAATCCCAAATTCAGGAGTATTGGTACGTCCAAAAGTCACAATCCCGGCTTTTTCCCAGCGATTGACAATCTCGGCATTGGTCTCGGCGATATAACCAATCCGTTTTAAGCCCTGACAACCATAAGAAGTTGGATAACCGGCATATTCCTGAAACAGGTCTTTAACCAGAAAAGGCACACCGGCAAAAGGTCCGGACAGATTTTGCTGGCTCCGTTTCAATGCATGCTCATGCATCGGAATAATAATTGCATTTAGCTCGGGATTGGCAATTGAACTACGCTCTAGTGCAGCAGATAAAAGTTCACTTGAATGTACTTGTTTATTGGCGACCAGATCAGCCAGTCCTAAACCGTCATATTGCAGATATTCTTCAAATTTCATTGCCATTCCCTAGTGTTGCTGCTTCAAGGTTGTAGATCATTTAGGCTCAAGATGCAAGCACCACCTGATTTCGCCCACGATGTTTGGCCTGATACAAGGCTTGATCTGCAATATTGATCAGGTTTTGCAGGTCTTGGGCCTGCGGTTCATTTTGATGAGTGATGCCCACACTCACGGTAATATACAGGGCGAGCCATCTGATTGATAAATCGGGGTTTTTTCCACCAGATCACGAATCCGTTCTGCAATAAGACGTGCTTCTGATGGTTCGGTATTCCAGAGTAACAGCACAAATTCTTCCCCACCAATTCGTGCAAACAGATCTTCAGCACGTAAATTGCAGCGAATGATTTCCGCAAAATGTTGCAGCACCTTGTCACCGACATGATGGCCAAAATCATCGTTCAGACGTTTGAAATGATCAATATCCAGCATGATGACCGAAAATTCCATTCTGTTGGCATATTGCAGTAAATATTCACCTTTCTGAAAGAAAAAATGACGGTTCATGGTGCGGGTCAGACTGTCATGATTGGCCAGATAGAGAACCCGTTTAAACAGCTCATTGCGGTTTTGACTAATAATACAAAGAATAAGCGGCGATAAGGCCAGCATAAACAGCCCGATCCGGAGCGAAATATAAATCGTAGAATCTGCCAAGGTGTCATGCGTTGTGGCATAAAACCGCGTCAGGCTGTAATAGGTTAAAATAGTCACAAACGCATTAATCAGTGTCATGCTAAACAGGCGATAGGTTAATGCGGCCCAGATCAGCGCAGCCAAAGGATAGAGCAGGGTGCCCGGACCTGAAAAAATATTGGTGATGATGACACAGAGTACGACTGTAGCTGCGGGCAGAAAATAACTGAAATGATGACGCTTTTGACGGCGGTTTTTAAACAGATACTGCATATCCTTGATTCTGGGAAAGGCCAGAAGCAAAGGTAATACCACGATATAATTGACCATCTCGCCCGTCCACCATAGACCAAAATCAATCCATAAGTTTTCTTTGGTCATGAATGTATTGGGTAAGTTTGGCAGGGTGGCAACTGCAAAAGCAGCGCTGGCCAGACAGCCGGCAAAAGCGAAGATGCCAAATAAATGAACGAATGTATAACCAGTATTATAGTATTTGTAATTAATCTTGAAATATCGAATAAAAAATATCGAGACAATAGTGCTGATCAGATTAGACAGGGTAAGAAACAGGCTTTGTAATAGGCTGTTTCCGGTGACGAGATCTGCAAACATAAAAGCACTGAATGCACCAAGCCAACCTCCCACATTATTTAAATGTGGAAAGCGTAAGAACAGGGCTAACAAGGCAGCATTGGCCGGCCACAATAAGGCCAGGTACTCAATCGGTCTGGTTGCGATCCCAATAAAACAACAGACTAAAACAGCGAAAACAATGACAAAATAAGCATATGTTTCATGATTTAATTGTTGTTCTGTTATTCGAGCTAATTGCAAATTTAAAATCCTATTCAAATTTCTAAGTGTGAATGATCACTTTGTTCAGCAACTAAGTTTGACCTAAAATATAATTTTATTGTTTGATTAAGCTGTTATTAATACGAACTATTAAGATTCTTATATACGAAATATATACAAAAACAGTCAGAAAGGAAATCCATGTTTTTAAACAATGTGATAAATAATTTCTGACTCTGTATTGAAATTGCGTTAGAGCGGGACACGATCCCAAAAAATATGATAATTTAGAATCAATTGTTAACAAGATGCCGGTAAATATGAAAAAAATATGTCTTAGCCTTATCTTACTCATGAGCTCACCTTGGCTAATGGCGACAGAAAATAAAAAACCAGCGAATGCTCCTGCTAAAGCTGCTGAAATCCCAAATACATTTACTGTGAAAACCCGTCCGGAAATTGTCGGATTGTGGGGAATGGAAATCCCGAATAATAAAAAATGTATCGAATATTATAATTTTAAAGGCAATAATAATGTGGTGATTAAAAGTGGCGATGAGTGGACGTCGGGGCTATATGACTATCAGCCGGCACAGGATCCTTCGAAGCAGATTCCAGCGCTGATTCTGCAAGTAAAATATGACAATAATGAAAAAGACTGTTCAGGCAATCAGGTGGATCAGTCTGGTGAAATTTCGCAATATTTTGTGAAATGGCAAAACCCTTATACCATTAACTTCTGCGCCAATGAAAAAGCCGAACAATGTTTTGCTGTGCTCAGACGCGTATTGCCTTAAATTGCAAACCATAAAAAAACCGCTGAATGACAGCGGTTTTTTTATGAGCTTTGATTTAAGCTTTGTCTTCAGCACCTTCAAGCTGCTTTAACAAATGCTTCTCTAGGTAATGAATATCCATTGCCTGTTTGCAGAAGTTTTTATCCTGAAGGATTAAATCTTTATGCAAAGGAATATTGGTTTTAACGCCAGTCAAAATCATTTCTTCCAAAGCATTTCTCATTCGAGAAATAGATGTCTCACGATCCTTACCATGCGAAATCAGTTTGGCAATCATCGAATCATAATACGGTGGAATGCTGTAGCCTGGATAAACATGCGAATCTAAACGGATACCTGCGCCGCCTGGTGCATAGAAGTTGTCAATCTTGCCTGGTGAAGGCAGGAAGGTCGATGGATCTTCTGCGTTAATACGGCATTCAATCGCATGTCCTAAAACTTTGACGTCTTCTTGCTGAATATCGAGACCTAAGCCGCCAGCAATACGCAATTGCTGTTCGATAATATCGATACCCGTTACCATTTCAGTTACCGGATGTTCAACCTGAACACGCGTATTCATTTCAATGAAGAAGAACTCATCATCTTCAAACAGGAATTCGAATGTACCTGCACCACGATATTGCATCAATTTACAGGCATTGACACAGGCTTCTAGAATATCAGCACGTGCTTGCTCTGGTAAGTTCGGTGCTGGCGCTTCTTCCAGTACTTTTTGATGGCGACGCTGTAGTGAACAATCACGATCATACAGATGAATCGCATGGCCATTACCATCAGCCAGTACTTGCACTTCGACATGACGTGGCTTTTGCAGGAAACGTTCCATATACACCGTATCATCACCAAACCACATTTCCGCATCACGCTGTGCAGCCTGAACAGATTCAAGCAGGGTATCGACATTTTCTACGATACGCATACCACGACCACCACCACCAGAAGCAGCTTTTACAATCAGTGGAAAACCGATCTCTTTCGCTTCAGCCATGGCATTGTGAATCGTTACGGCATGGTCGCAGCCTGGTACTGTTGGTACACCAGCTTTTTTCATGGCAATAATGGCAGAAACCTTGTTCCCCATTAAACGAATATGTTCCGGACGTGGACCAATAAAGATAAAACCAGAATTTTCCACGATTTCTGCAAATTCTGCATTTTCAGCGAGGAATCCATAACCAGGATGGATTGCATCTGCGCCGGTAATTTCAGCAGCTGTAATAATCGCAGGAATATTCAGGTAGCTGTCACTGCTCGCACCAGGGCCGATACACACTGCTTCATCACAGAAACGTAAATGCATCAGGTCCTTGTCTGCGTCAGAATAGACACCTACAGTTTTGATCCCTAAAGTTCTGCAAGCACGGGTGATGCGTAACGCAATTTCACCACGGTTTGCAATTAAAACTTTTTGCAACATTATAAATCCCCGGGGTGATTAAGCGCGGTAGCGGAAAAGTGGTTGACCGAATTGAATCACTTCACCATTTTTCACCAGAATTTCTTCAATCACACCGCTTTGAGTAGCTTCAATCGGGTTCATGATTTTCATTGCCTCGATAATACCCAGCGTATCGCCTGCAGAAACGGTCTGGCCAACTTTAACAAATGTCGGTTCACCTGGGCTTGGTGCTGCATAGAACACGCCGACCATTGGTGAAGTTTCAACTGCGCCACGAGGAGATTTTACTGCTGGCGCTTCGGCTGCTGGTGCAGGCATAGCAGGAACAGCTGCTGCAACCACTGGATTACGACGAGTTAATGCAATCGACTGATCGCCTTCTTTAACTTCGATCGCCTGTAAGTCAGATTCAATCATCAAGTCGATGAGTTTCTTGATTTTACGGATATCCATGAGACAGTATTCCTAATTAAGATTGTGTAGAAGGTTGTATTTTTTCAATGATATAGTCGAGGGCAGCAGCATAGCCTTTTGCACCTAGACCACAAATCACGCCGATGGCTTTATCGGACAAGTACGAATGATGTCGGAATGCCTCACGTGCATGCACATTAGACAGATGGACTTCAATGAAAGGAATGGCAACGCCAAGAAGGGCATCGCGAACCGCAACAGAGGTATGAGTCAATGCTGCCGGATTAATAATTATATATTGAACGCCGTCTTGCTGAGCTTGATGAATTCGGTCAACAATGGCACCTTCCCAGTTGCTTTGGAACGTTTCGAGTTGTAATGTGGCCTTTTGAGCCTGAGTAATCAGTTGCTGGTTAATATCGTCAAGACTAAGGTGACCATAAACTTCCGGTTCGCGCTTCCCAAGCAAGTTTAAATTCGGTCCATGAATAACCAAAATGGTCGAACTCATCCAGCATGCTCCAATTAAAAAGTATCGGGGTTTGTTTGCAAGATGTCTGCAAACTCTGCTTATTATTGCATGATTTTCTACATTACTATTTATAATTTCTTTGAATTAACGTAGAAAGCATATAGCAAACAGTGGCGCTATAATGAAAACTTTGCAGAGATTTGGCAATGTTAAAAAATTACAATTCGCTGGGTATTCAGATTATTTTCATTGTAAACCCAATTGGCAAAAACAGTTAATATCCTTTATGTAACTGTATCTTCATGTTAACGCTAAATTCTTCCTTTTAGTGATATTTTTAGTTTTGAGCAAGAGTTGTCTGGCTGATTTTACCGCAATGTTCGACTTCTAGAGCATAGAAAACTCTTTACATTCTGACTTTAGAGTTGTGCTGATTATCCTCTTTATATATAAGCTATCGACCGCTTCTTAAAACGTGATGAAAATTTAAAAATATAAGATAAGACAATATGTTAATGATATTTTCTCTTATTGTCCTTGGATTTTCCTAGGTCTATTCTTCCAATAGATTGGAATTAATTACATTACTTTAACTTCAAGCATCCATGATAAGTGCTGTGCAAAAATGTACTTCATCTTCTAGATATAAGGGTTGAATCTCAGCAGGTTTAAGATAAAACGCTCGACTTATATGCTTCGTGTGTATAGATCTGTGAGGTGACGAATGTGTTCATCTTCAAGTCTTCTACGCAGTAAAGATATGATTCACCTAACGCATAGACAGTGGCAAAAACACATACATTTGTTGATATTTTGCTCGTCATCATCTTTGCAGAAGAGTTTAAAAGTATTGAAGAGCGTAAAGATTGAACCAAATAGGTCTGATTGAAGCGGAATACGGACTTAAAGCAAAATTTGCTCTGTAGTTGCCTCATCTACATTAACTTCTTGAGCTAATCTTTATATAATCATGCGATACCTCTCAAACAAGACTTTCTATGACACCTGCATGCAAACTATTAAAAGCCAATAAAATCGAATACAGCATTCATGAATATGAACATGATGCCAATGCCAAAAGTTTCGGGTTAGAAGCTGCTGAGAAATTGGGGCTTTCGGTGGAAGAAGTCTTTAAAACTTTATTAGTCACGGATGAAAAGCAATATTTTGTGGCAGTATTACCTGTTCATCATCAGCTTAATCTTAAAAAAGTAGCTGCTGCATTCGGTTGTAAAAAATTGCAGATGGCAGATCCTAAACAGGCAGAACGATTAACCGGATATCTGGTGGGTGGAATCAGCCCATTGGGACAAAAGAAACGTTTAAAAACAGTTATTTGTAGTAGTGCAAGCCAGCTTGAAAAGATGTATGTAAGTGGTGGAAAAAGGGGTCTGGATATCGGGTTAAATCCGCAAGATTTAGCGCGAATTTTAGGTGCAGAATTTGCCGATATTGTGGATGAATAATTAAGTTTTAAAACTTGATATTTTGCTCTTAGTTCTAAGAGTTACTCACAATGATACTCACAAAATGAAACGCCTAAAAAAGATAAAGTCGCTCTAGGCGACTTTATCTTTTAACTCTATATCAAGAATGACAGATTGAACATAGGAACTTAACCAGAAACTCTTTCTTCCATCCTTATGCGGTTTCATGTAGCGACCGTCTCGAATTCTGGAATCCAGTGTTTCAGGTTCGATATTAAGCAATTTAGCAAACTCAATTCGACCAATCCGGCGTTCACTACTCGCCTTAAGTGCTTTTCTAAGTTCCTGCATCTCGCTATGTATTGCCTGGAGCAACTCATATTCAGTATTAGTTTTCATAACACCTCACTTGAATCCACAAATTGAACAAAACACGTCACAATGAACCGTGAACTTTTTACAGATGAAACAGTATTCAGTCACTGTTGTCCTCCTTGAGTCTTTAGATATTCCGCTTTAGCAGCTGCCCAATGATCCGCATCATATGGATTTAAACCTTTTTTCTCACACCAGGTAGTACACCACAGAAATTGGGCATCATCGTATGGTGTAGGTTGAACAATTTGAATGCTCACTCAGTCACCTCAATACTTTTAAATAACGACTTCATCAGATCGTAAGTTTTAGGGGCAAAACGCTGTTTAACTTCTTCATTCAATAGAGTCTCAATTTCATCCCAGTGATCAACCAGAACAGCCCAATGTTTAGAGACTGTTTTCATTTGGCCAAGACGTTCACGAAATTCCGGTACTGCATTAAGTAATCCTACGCAGCGCTCAAAGTCGGCCGGATCATGTGGGTGGAAATTGGTTTCCCATGCTTTGCCCGCCACTGGACCATTATTAAGCAGTGTTGCCATCAGACACTTACTCGACATGCCTGTATTCGCATTAAGTAGCCAGTGCATAGATTTTTGAACTTCAGTCATTGGCTGGCTCCTTATGCTCAGTGTGAATATCAACACCACAGAAAGGGCAGTGATTCAAAACCACACGGTTCTTCTTAAACCGACCTGCAACAATTTGAAGTCTGGCTGAATTTATTTCACGGTGGCTCATGCGCTGTGCTTGGATATCACCATATTCATTGCGAGTGACTTCGCTTAAGACATCACACATCTGGATCCAGTTGCCAGTATTTACACACCGCTCTCTCTTAATTTCCATCACGCTACCTGTTTTAATTTTTGATACCGAGCACGGGCATAAGCGCGGCATGCTGATATACATTGAGGGCACCGGCAGCCAGTGTTATACATGCTCATCGTGCCGTGTTTACGTTGTCTTCTTTCAACCAGTCCGCATTCATACAACTTCTTCCAGTTAGTGTTCGCTGCACGACATTCATCGCAGCGACACCCGTGGTTTGTATATGTAGAGATTGTCCCGTGCTTCAACGAACCACCTCCATTTTGAGTTCCACCACATATGGATCTGGCAGTGGAGTCAGGAAGGTGACATTGTCCATTTTGAATACATGCTTCAGCACTTGTTCCAGCTGGTTTTCGGTAAGCTTTACGGTTTTAGTTTCAACCACACGATGCTCGACCCAGTTATCGAATGGAGACTTGGCATTTTTTTCCTTTTTAGAAGTAGAGACTTTACTCATGCGGGGTTCAGCACGTACACGAGGGATATCTTTTACATAGAAAAATGTACGTTCATCACCTGAATTTTCTGAGCGTAAGCAGCCAAGGTTTTCAAGTGAATAACAAGAATTACGCACCTGACGGGCAGTAAGACCTAAGGCAGTAGCGACTGTTGCAGGCTTGGCACCGTGACTTGCTGATTTAATACACTCAATAATCCGTGCACGAATAGGTTTGCTTTCATCTTGAGGAGTTTCAGGTAGAGGTTGTTCTATCTTGAAAGGTGTTCCTGGAATAATGTTAAGCAAATTGGTAGGTGTGATTTTGGCATCGAAGCCTTCTACACCAACGACCTGAGGTGCTGGAGGAGTAGGGTCATTAATTTTGGTCTGGTCTTTAACTACTTCCTGAACAGCACCAGTCTTTGCACTCACCACCAATAGATTTTCTTTTTGAACTACTGGCTCAGCATGTACTTGATCGGTTGTCTGTGTGGTGTGATAGACACCTAACTCATCCAGGTGAATTTTTTCCTCTTGCAACAACACAGCAAGGCAGTTTTTAACTGTTTTCAGCGACATCTTAGAATTGTTCGCAATTTGCGCAGCTGATAAACCAAACGGATCATTGGCCAATGTGTCGACCACCTTGCCTAGGTTTTTATCCATTTTTAAGCTGTTAAGATCTTTAATATTTGTCATGAGCAAAGTCCCGAATAGTAAAATTAGTGCATCATGCCGTGATGTTTTAATTTTTTACGCAGTGTTCCCCGGTTCAAACCTAGAGTCTCTGCTGTAAGCGTTTGATTCCCCCGGCACTTAACAATTGCTATTTGCAGCAAATGTACTTCCAGTTGTTCAACTGCAGCGCGGAATGCATCCCCTTTACTGATTTCAACGATGTGCTCAAGTTCTTCCTTGCTGATCGTCAATAAATTTTTCTCAACCATGCTGTATTTCCCCTTAAGACGTTTGAATGACGCGAATCTGTGAATTCAATTTTTTGATAAAGGCCGAGCCTTGTTTGAAATAAACTTTAAAAAATACCTGGTAACGCTTTTTCCCTTCCGCATTGAGGTGCTCTGAAGAAGTGATCGTGACTTGGCCACGGGTAGGGTGTACCAGAGTCACCATATTTTTCTTTTTACAGACGCTTAAAATGCGGTACTGATCATTGAGTAAGAATGCAAAGAATGCCTTTCTCATGGTCAGGTCAATCGACCCCACCGGCTTGGTGGGATCTGGTAAATGATTGAAGTAGGTCATACCTTTTTGTTCAATTTGTACGTCTTGCATTGTTTGTTCTCAGCCAGTGAATTCGTAGCCCAGTTGATCCGCACGTGCTTTACATGTTTTTAGGATCGTTGGATAAAATTCAGAGTTTCGGAAAGTTTCTAGAGCACCACTTAAAACATGAATGTCTTCAACCTGAGGTAATGTTTTCAGTGCCTCATTGAAACGACTTTTCAAGTCATCTATAGGTGTGCCTTGTGTGCTTTGCTGTTGTGCAGCGGCTTGACTAGACTTCTGGGCAATGATTCCCCGGATACCTTCACAGGTTTCTTCAAATTTTTGTTGCTGAACGTCATGCAGACTGTTCAATCCACGTTTGGCGCAGTACTTCTCAATATCAATGCCTGCCTGTTGCATGAGATATTGAAGTTCTAAAAACTGATTACCGTCGATACATGCATCAGCAGAACCAGAATTCAGCCACCGTTTTAGTGCGATACCATCCGCCTCAGTCAGGGGTCTTGGTTCAATGAATAAACGTGTCCGGTCTTTAGTGGCAATGGCTAAGTTTTCATGGGTAAGATCCAGAACTGTGGTGAACTCGTATTCGATACCTTCACGCTGTTCGGCCTTCATGCCCACTTTTTCAACTTTCTTCTTGCCGCCATTGTTGGTTTGAACTGTTTCCATTTTTGAGCGCAGGGTCACAATGATATTGATGCTGGACTGCAACATTGCATCGATAAATTTACGGTGACGTGGAGTTACTTCGCTCCAGGCACCCCAGCTGTTACCGCGGAATGTTGTGCTACCCAACTTATCTACAATTTCCAGACAGCCACCGACACCCGACCACTCATGTGTAATGCTGTCCAGGATTAAAGTGTCAAAACCTGCTGCCTCAGCTGCCTTGATTGCATCAATGAATTTTTCAGGTGTATAAGGCGGCTGTAAATTTGCATGTTCAAATGCAACAATATCTTCATACAGTTCAGCACTACTGTTTTCAGTGTCTGCAACTGCAATACGACCACCGATACCTTTGGCCAGCATTAAAGCGCCATAGGTTTTACCTGCACCAGTAGGACCAGAAACAGCTAAGCGTAACTTTGCATTTTTACGTTGAGCCGGTTTAAAAAATACGTTTGTCATGATTTTTCCCTCAAAAAACCAAAAATTAATGAGCGCGTGAACGACGTGACCAGTCACGGTATTCATCCGAGCTATAAAAACCTGAGTTCACACGCACTTGATGTGCATGGCTGCGTATCTCACGTTTTTTACGTGACTGCGCATTTACGATTGGTTGTCTAGCCTGGTTCAATGCCTTGATCAGCCATTCTTTTTGATCAACCAGTTCTATCAGCATCATGCTGCCGTCAATTGCCTGTTTATGAACTTCAAAACCTGCGATGTTTCCCGCTTTATGGGCATTTACACTGCTTTTGCGCTTAAGCACATAAGTCACTGGGTGATCTGTACCTACACGGTAGCGTTCACAGTGGTAGGTTAGAAAATTCGGATCTTCCTGCTGGAAGCTGTCGATGTGTTCTGCAAATTTCATTTCGCTTCTCCAACAGCTTTGGCGATTGCTTCGGCTTGATACGCAGCTTCTTTGTCTGCCGCATGAAGGACCATAATTGCCAGACCAAGAAAGACCGAAAACACAACCATCCAAGCAGCCACATTTGAAGCGACTTCTTTCATCATGGATTGCTTTGGTTTTGGAGCAGGGTGTTGCAACAAACGTTCAGAAGTCATGCTTGACTGGCCGAACTCTGGTAACTTGCTTTGGATCGGGTTTTTATTCATAATAATTTCACTCACAGGTAGTATGTGGGTCACGCTCCAGGTAGTTGCCATCTACGCTGGGGCTTTTTGTTTGCTGTGTGGTGTATGTTCAATTAATTGAACTAAAATGTCAATAATATGTTCAATAAATAATGTAAAAAATATTCAATTATTTGAACTTTGTATTCTGAAGGCAAAAGAAAACCCACCGCTAAGGGTGGGTTGGTTGTTATTGTATCTTTATATTTTGGCTATCTAACGTGGTTTAATCTATGTTTTAAAGCCATTTCCTGTAGTGTAGCAATAAGGGTCTTGCCATTCATCTTTGCTATATGTGCAGCTTTAACATGGTGTGAAGCTATACCTTCAGGTTGAATATGAGCGCTATCCACAACGCCAACTCCTTTTATAATTTCAAGAGCAAATCCAACCCGTTCACCATTCCTTTTTTTACCCATACATACTAGAACAGTAGCTCCTGTATGTTTTGATAAACGAGGATCATTGTAAGCGCTAAAAGTTACAGACGAAGAATTAATACCTTCCTTAGCAAACCAATTTTCTGCTTCATCCAATGCATTAAATGCTTCGTGAGATTTTGCTTTTGACCTCATGGAGATAAAGGCCCATAGAGCAAGTACAACTATGGCACCAATAATAAATCCACCCACTTTATTCTCCCCCCGATCCAAAATGGCCATGTCGGGTTCATGGCTTCTCAATGATATTTATTTGTACTATCTATTTGGTTTTCTGATCTTTGCTAAATTGAGCCATTTCCTCCATGCTTAGGACAGGTATATATACACTGTCACCAAGCTCTTCACGCAATTCAATAACTTCTTCTTTTGAAAGAGTAAGCTCTTGATTGAGATCAGCCGCTCTATTCAACTTTTCAATGATTTGATTCATTAATTGGACTGTAGACATATTTAATCCTTGGTATTAACTATTTTCTGCCCCAGTTTCCCTTCTTTTACCAACTGAACAATTTGTTCATTGGTGTATACAGGGATAAAGAATTTGTCACCAATCCCTTTTGAAAGAATTTTTACTTCTTCAGAAGTAAGAGCCATTGCCTCATCATTGGCAGCAGCATCATTTATTCTGGTAATAATCTGATTGATGGGTAGTTTTGTATTGTCCATTTTATTTCCTTATTGGCTGAATTAACCTGCACGCCAAATTTGACGTCCCATTACTTTGAAATTTTTGCCATTTTCTTCTGTGACTACTTTATCTCGATACTTTTCATTAAGACTATGGAGAATCAAAGAACCATCAGCTTCTTTAAATATCTGTTTAATCATTCCTTCTCCAGCAAGATAAACAGCATAAATTTCACCATCAATAATATTTGTTTGAGATAGATTGATACCCACCAAATCACCATCTTTAATAAAGTCGGCCATGCTGTCACCTTTGGCTTTTATAATTTTCATGGTTTGTTCTGTGACATTTTTATCTTTTAAAAAAGAAGGTGGGAAGGGAATTTTTCCGTTTATAGCATCAAAGTGAAATTCAATAGATTCGCCCTCACCACATGAAAAATTCGCCTCAACTACCTCTATCCAAACAAAGTGATCACGAATCTCGTCATTAGCAACCACTGTCTCCAATATTTGATCTGTGTGAAAAGAACCAGAAATTTCACCGGTTAAAAGCCAGTGAGATGTTGTCTTCAAGGCTTTAGATAAGGCCTCAATATGTTTTGCACTAGGGTTGTTACTACCATTGACCCAGCCGGAAACCGTTCCTCGGGCAGCACCAGTTGACCGCATTAAATCTGCTTGTGAAAGGTCAAGCTCCGCCATGCGTTGTTGAATTCGGTCTGATACAGATTGGTACATGGGAAAAATCTCACTTATTTGTGTTCAAAATTATGAACAAATAAATTGACAATTACCTGAACGTATAGTTCAATTAATGAAACTAAATAGTTCAGGTTTTTGAATATGACTGTTGATCAGCTAATCGCTTTTTATGAAGTGAAAAATAAGTCACAACTAGCCCAAAAAATTTCTGCTGCTCGTTCAACCATTACAGAGTGGGAAAAAAACGGTATTCCACCACGCACTCAAGCATCATTTGAGGTTTTGACAAATGGTGCACTAAAGGCTGACCGAAAAGTTCTTCTAGTTTAGGAAAAACAATGACCAGGCAACGACGACCTAAAAAAGATGCATCCATCACTATGCATATGCCACAAGCCATTAAAGACCAGTTAGCTGGTTTAGCTGAAGTGCAACGCGCTGGGCAGGGTGCTAGTGAATATATTTTTGAAACTTTAATCATGCCTCATCTCGATCAGTTAAGAGCTGAGACCAAGATTAAACAAAGGATATTTGGTTTGACAGGGAACGATAAGAACTATGAGCACCGCTCAGATTTATCAGATCGGAATGACCAAATAGGCAAAGAAAAAGCCTGATTTACGAGATCAGGCTTTTAAGTGTTTCAATCTTAGGGGATTTAAACAATGAATACTTTACCACAAACAATTCGAGTTGCCGACAAGAACACGTCGGTTATTCAATACAAGTCAGTGCCAGTGATGACTACTGCACAACTTGCTGAGTTTTACGGAACCGATCAAAACAACGTGCAAGTAAACTTCAATCGAAATGCTGATCGTTTTGTCGAAGGAAAACACTATTTCAAACTAGAAGGTGACGATCTCAAAGCTTTTAAGAACATACCTACTGTAAGTAAGTATGTTCCAAAGCAGTCAGCACGTCTAATTTTATGGACCGAAAAAGGTGCGGCCCGCCATGCCAAGATTCTGGATACAGATCAAGCGTGGGATATTTTCGAGCAACTCGAAGAAGTCTATTTTTCAGTAAAGGAAAAATCACACCCTCCAACGCTTCCAGACTTTGCAGATCCAGCTGCTGCTGCACGTGCCTGGGCAGAACAATTTGAAGCCAAGCAATTGGCACAACAACAAGTTGCTGAACTGGCACCCAAGGCTGAAGCACTCGACACCATTGCGGATACTGCCAATACCTACTGTTTACGGGACTGTGCGAAAACCATCGGTATCCGTGAGTCCGATCTAATCAAACTTCTGATAGATAAAAAATGGATCTATCGGGATGCAGATCGCAAGCTGCAGCCGCATGCTCAATACGTTTTGAACAAGGTATTTACCAATCGTACGTCACCAGTGATCGTGAATCGCAATGATGGGAAAGAACGCGTTTTCTTACATATGCGCGTTACGGCATTCGGCCTGACCCGCATTACTGGGTTGGTCAACAAAAATAGAAAGGTAGCTGCATGAGTTTAGACGCAACCACCTGGGCATGGAAAGTGCGCCAGAAACAAAAGGCCGGTGGAAGTACTAAGCCTCTTAAGCGGTTAGTCCTTCTGTCACTGGCTGACCGAGCAGGTGAAGATCACTGTGCTTACCCGAGTATTGCACGTCTGGTGGAAGACACCGAGATGGATCGCAAGACTGTACTCAAAATTATTGATGAGCTAATTCAGGATGGATTGATCGAAGATACTGGTGAAAGAAAGGGCAGAACCAAGCAGGTCAAAGTCTATCGTTTGGTCGGTGTAAATGGTCGTGAAACAGTCCCAACAATGGAATCCTTTGACGCTGAAGACGAGGATTTAAAGGGTCCCAATATTGGAACAGTCCCAACAACGGAACAGTTCCAACGTTCCGCGGAAAGAGTCCCAACGTTCCGTGGAAAGAGTCCCAACGTTGGGACACGGAATCTTTCAAAGAATCTATCAATAGAATCTAAAAATAAAAAATCATGGTTTTGTTTTAACAAACTTCGTGAAGAAATGTTTTTGACCGATGACAGTATCGATTTTGAAATCATCGTGGATTCGAAATGGATTGAACGTGAAAAACGTGCCTTTGAAATTTACAACGCTGAAAAACCAATGAGCGATGAGTTGATGATTTATCACTTCGCTGACTGGGTGATCAACGCATACCGAAATAAATATTCAAAAGAAACTTCTGCAAAACCTGCAGGTACGAAATACCAAAGCCAGCACCTGTCTGAAAAACAGATTTTTACATTCGCTGAAAAACTTTCACAACATCCCGAGTTCACAAGCAAGTTCAGTGAACCAGGTGAGTCTTACGAAAAACTTGCTGCCCGTATCGCCGTGAAACTCAAAGATCCGGCCCAGGCCAAGAAGTGGGAAGGTTATTTAAAACAGGTTGGATTTAATGGGGATTTACCTGATATCGCTGCATAACACAGGCAGGTTCAGGATCTCAATCAAAAATTAATTAAGCATCTTCGAGGGGAATTGAGATGACTTTACAGCACATAGAAGCACAAAAAGCGGCACGTTACGTAGGGAATTATTCAGAGAAGCAGGCGCAACGTCGTGCACTGGATGAAATGCTAAAGGGGTACAAGGGGAAGATCACTGAATTACCAGGGCCAAACTTTAAACCACGTCCTGTTCACCATCACTGTGAAGATCCAAATGAGTTTTGCGGTCTGATCAAACTAAGCCGAATCAAGAACTGGTTCAATGCCGGCACTAAAAACCTGTCACGTCGCAAGATGATTTTAAAGTTTGTTGATATGACTGAAGACCAGGTGCTGTATATCACCCTGCCATCCAATGAGCAGAGCCTAAGTAACCGTGAGTACCGCAATATTATGAATGCTATGCCACTGGTTGAAGCAGAAGAACAGCGTTTGTTGTCTGATATGACCAGACCTTTGCTGGATCGTCAGCCTGCTGTTCACCAGTCAGCTTTTGATTTTGGGGATGTGTCGTGAAAGACCTAAACAAAACATTGATGTTTATTTTTATGTTGATCGGTGCTGCTTTGGTGAGATTAGGGGGTGGAGTGTGAAATTAGATCTTACTGATCGTCAATACCAAGTACTGCAATGCGTTAAGGATGCAAAAGCACAAGGCAAAAGACCTTACACCAAAGGCGTGGTAAATCGAATGAAAGCCAAAGGCTATGACATAACTGAGCGCCAATGCTCTTATGACTTAAGTGTGATTATTCGTACCAAAGGCACTGGCGTGATTAGCATGCGCCTAGGAAGTAAGCCAACTCTTTGGATTTATGACGAACGTTGTATCAAGGATGATGCCGCATGAACAGTGATTCCAATATTGCCCGAGCTATGTGCCTGGTACCACATCACTTGATGCTGGCTTTCATGCAAGGTAATCACAACAAAATTATCGATGATAATGCCTACTGGAACATGCTGGGTACTGCATGGAAAGCTGGTGGTTGTTTTAAAGATCAAAACGACTGGATGGTGATGTTTCGTAGTAAACGCAGAAACCGTCAGAAGATTATGAAAACCAGGGAACGTCGTGAGTTTGCACGCTTGCCTAAAAAGTTGAAGGCATACCGGGCCTATGCGGATCCAATTGAAATTGAGCAGTCAATTTGCTGGAGCTTGGATAAAAAGTTTGTTGAGCGATATGCCAAGGCGAAAGACCTGCAGATTGCAGAATGCACGTTTAACCGTGATGACGTATTTGCTTATTTCAACCGTCGTCAGGAGTCTGAAATTCTGGTGTGGAGGAATGAACCTTGAACCATCGTGAATTGTGCGAAGTGGGAGCTCGATTTTTAAAGCGTCCTGAATCTGCAAATGGTCATGGCTGTCACTTCACTATCGTTGAGGCAGCATGTTATGGGGAAAACCCGGATGTATTTGGTGTGCGTCATGGTTTAAATCGAAATGGTATGGGGACATTTTTACTTGAAGCGAAGACAAGTCGCTCTGACTTTCTGGTAGATAAAAACAAACCTCATCGCCTTAATCCAGCACAGGGTATGGGTAAATATCGCTATTACATCTGCCCAACCGGATTAATTAAACCTGAAGAACTCCCGGAAAAATGGGGCCTGATCTATGTCAGTCCTAAGGGGATTTGTAAGGTAGTTGCTGGTGTCCTGGCTGTGCCAAGAATTAAGAGACTCAACCCATATAGCAAAAAAAATGAGAGCTGGCCGGACCATCGAAAAATTGAAGAGAATCTTGAATTACTGGCCTTTGAAGAAAGAAATATTCAAAACGAAATGAATCTTCTGACTATGGCATTGGCCAGATTGAAGGATCCAGAGCAGGTTCTTTATATGCAAAGAAATTATTCAAAACTTGAGATGCATAACCAAACCTTAGAACGAAAAGTACGAAGCCTGGAAAGAGAGATCAGCCTTTCAAACGCTTCAAATGTTTTATCAAAATTTCAATCAAGTATTACAGGGTGATTACCGCATGAGTTTAGGCCAAGACACATTTATGCCACGTGTTGAGCTAGTCGTTCACAAATTTACAAATCCTGAGTTGAAGCAGACACAGCGCGAGTATTGGGAAAAGGAAGTCGCAAAGTTTAAGAAACAGGGCAACCAGATTACCCAGATTCCAAGAGGGCAAAGCGGTTATCAATCAACTGAAATGGAATATGCCAGCAAGGGCAGACAAAACAAAGGTGGAGCACGGCAGTCTACTACGGTTTACAGAACACATGAGGCGGATACCTATGAAGGTAAGCCATGTAAAAAATGTGGCTTAAAACTGCGTTACGTTTCAAATAGTGCTTGTGTGGATTGTGCGAAATCGAGAAAGAAGAATGTCCAAGCTAAAAGTTCGTAAGAAGAAATTCAATCCAAACAAGGTATCGCCGGCAGCGACCAGACAGTACCAGCACGACGCATCATTGCGTCGTGACATGACCCAAAAGTTCCCAATGGAAATGGAATATGTTGGCCATCATGTGCATGAGTACATTGAACGCAAGAAATTAGATGAAAAAGAATTATTTGATCTTTTTTCAGACAGCAAGACGTTACCGTTCCATATAGCGTTAGGGGCATACGATTGGCAGAACATGGGTGTCGTTCTGGCGCTCGATCATATCAAGCCGTGTGAGTGGTTTATTCATACCAATATTCATTTGATGAATGTGGAAGATGAGGAAACCAACATGATTACCGTGCCGTATGAGCAGAAGGTTCCAGAAATGCATCACTGTGAACTCTGGCAGGGTAAAGCGGATGCCCGGGTAGATCTGGGCATGGGTTTAAAGAAAGTGGGTTGGAAGGGCTTAAAGCAAGAACTGTCTGATGCCATTGATGCCCGGAAGGATATACCAGAAGGCCATGCTATTGAGTATATGCAGATATATATCAGTGCTGATGTCGAGTTTAAGAGCCTTGCGGCTTACAAGGAATATCTGGCTGTGAACTCATGGCTAAAACAGGGCATTGAAGTTGCTGAACTAAACCTGCGGCAATTATGGGTTTATGAACAAATTGCGCAGCAACAAGCATAAATTTTTGGAGAGAAGAATGCAGTGTGAATCTAAGAAACATAAGGATGAGGCTGCATTTGATCTACATGTGGATTATCAGGCTTGGGTAAAGACACAGGATTTTTACCCAACCTTATTGGCCAACCGTGGTACGGCGTTGTTTTTACGTGACGGTGATGAATATCGTTATATGCCGGTTCGAGTTGGCTTTAAGGCTTATCAAATGATTCAGAACAAACGGGGAACAATATGATGTTGAAACCAAATACTTTACACCTGGCATTGGCCAGCGCGGGGATGTACTTCAATTTTGAACGTCGCATTATGGCAGCGTTTAATTCGAATACTGATAAAGCAGTCACTGGCTTACCAGAGGTTAAATCTTTGGATGAACTCATGTCAGAAAATACCGGGCTGGTGTGTGCCTGGGATCTGGCTGCTGAATAAATAGCCTATGCCAGCGGTATTGACTGATCGGGAACTTCGGAAAGCAGGCTTGGGGCACTTATGCGCTAAGCCTGTACCTGATCCAAAAAAGAAAACCCCAAAATACAACAATATTAAGACCGAAAAGGACGGGCTTAAGTTTGATTCAAAAAAAGAGCAGCGTCGGTATGAGCAGCTGAAGACCATGCAGCGTATGGGATTGATTGCTGATTTACAGCATCACGTACGCTTTGAAATTATTGATTCGGTGCAGTATCCATCGAAAAAGAGCCGAACTGCAGCACGATATTATGAAGCAGACTTTGTATATACCGATCTCAAGACCGGTCAGACCATTGTTGAAGATGTGAAGTGTAAATCAACTGCGACAAATCCGGTGTATACGCTGAAAAAGCAACTCATGATGTTGAAACATGGCATAGAAATTCAAGAGGTCTAAATGGCACTATTCAAAAAATTGGAAAAGCAGATTGAAGGAAAGCTCTATGCCGTTGGTGATCTACACGGCTGTTATAACCTTTTGATGCAGAAACTACATGATATTGGCTTTGATTTTGAGAAAGATCATCTGGTTTCTGTAGGGGATCTGGTCGATCGTGGACCACAAAACCTGCAGTGTATCGAATTACTTTCTCAGCCGTGGTTTAGCGCTGTACGTGGTAACCATGAAGATTTATGCATTCAAGGCCTACATAACGAATCTGCTAAACGCTGTCATATCGCCAATGGTGGTGAATGGTTTTATATGCTCGATGGCCAGGCGATGTACAACATTGCACACACCTTTGCCGAGTTGCCTATAGCGATTGAAGTTGACTATAAGGGCAAGCGTTTTGGGTTTGTGCATGGCCATATTGAACACAACAACTGGGATACCTTCAAAAACGACTTAAATTCAGTAATCGAAGGTCGTCATGTAGCAGATCACGTAATGTGGGGACGTGATCGTTTCGGGGATTGGGAAGGAACTCAGTATTCAGCGGTTGAAAATGTGCATGCAGTAATACTGGGGCATAGCGTTTCACTGCAACTGGTTAAACGCCATAACTGTTATTTCATTGATACAGGCGCAGTGCACTACGGCACGCTCACTGTGCTTGATCTTGATCTGATTTAAGGGGAATACCATGGGTGAGCGTAAGAGACATACAGACGCAGAGCAGAACGATGAAAAGAAGTCATCGACTATCATGATTTTTGAAGCATGTGTGGATCTGCATAACCAGGGGCAGATTATTACACGTGAAACTTTGCAGATTGCATTGCCACATCTTACCCGGGGACAGATTGATGATCGCTTAAGTTATCTGGTGGATACCAACCAGGTGAATCGCGTTGAACGTGGTGTTTATATGCCGGTGCAACAACATCGTCCTGCACGCATGATTAGTAAAACAGTGCTGAATGACGGTACGGTAAAGATTGAAATCGGTGATGATATTGTACTGACATTAACACCTAAGGAAGCCCGGGATTTTGGGTGTTTAATGATGAGCGATGCCATGCAACACAGCAATATTGAGATGGGTCGGAGCATGAATTACCTCACAAATAATATTGCTACCCAAGTCAGTAAGCTTACACGCAGTATTGAACGGATCCATGAGGAGAAAATCCAAGGAGGCCTGTTTGATGAAAGTAGTACATAAATTTCCTGTCACCCAGGCATGGGAGCAAACTTTTGAAGTATCAGAAGGTGCTCAGGTATTAGATATTGAGCTGAGTGATGGTCAGCCATGTGTTTGGATGCTGATAGATCTAAATGCACCTAAGGTGCCCTTAACCATCTTTGCTACTCACACTGGCCAGCTACTTCAACATGAGCATGGAATATATATAAAGACTCTGCATGTATTTAATAACCTTGGTCAAAACATCGTGACACATTTCTTCAGGAAGCCATAGTTAGGATGAATAATAAGAAATAGTCATATCAAAATGTATTGATATGACTAATTAGATAAAAGCTATTCAGCAGAGAGTAAGTATATGTCACTGGCAGATAGGCCATCTTTTACATACAGCACGGGCGTTTCTACTTCATCAATCCCTTCAAGCATTAAAGCTGCTATAGCTTGATCAAATGACTTTTGAACTGAGTGGCCGAAGCTAATAGATGAATAAAATTGTGCAGAAAAATATTGTGCAGCTGTATCAGTAATACTCTCAGTCATCCCGATTGCGCATTCGATATGTTGAGTGACTAATGATGCTTGATTAAATGAAGAGCAGGTATTAAAGAAAACTAATCGTAAGCTATCATTTGCTACGCTCATAGCATGAACGATTGCTTCCAGTGATACCAATTTTGTTTCATCATTATTGTTCATTAACACCAATTCATCATTCGCGCTGCCATGACCGCTGAAATGCACAATAGTTGGCTCACAATTGTTTAAATGACCCAAAATGTCACCAGGCCTAACAGCCCATCTGGACTCTAATTTGACAGAGTCTCTATGACGAGCCTTACTAATTTGCTCTTCTATAGATCGCACTTCAATATCTAACCCTAATTGCCCTTGATCACGTGGATTAGACGCTAGAAATAAAACAGTAATTTTTTTCGGTAATTCTTTTAGTTTTTTGATTTCCTGTGAATGATCTTTCACAGTAGAAGATAAGTTGGCCATTAACTTTGCCTGTTCCTTGTTAGCACGATCGACTTTAACTTGATTTTGTTTAGCTAATTTTGTTTCTTCAGCGAAGACCTTTTTTTCATATTCACCTTTACGTTTCTCTAAACTTGCAATTTCTTTCTCATGTTTAGCTATATTGTCATAATGTTTTATTTTTGCCGCCTCACATCTTTCAATCTCTTTACTCTTACTTTTAATTGTAGTTAGTGAACTAGTACTATTAATTTGTCTTTTTAAGTTTGCAATTTTTGTATTTTCTTTTGAAATGCTTTCAGTTTCTTTCCCTTTTTTTGCTAGAGCCTGGGAAATCTTTTTAGCTGTATCTTGAACAGTTCTTCTGTATGAGTCTAATAAAGACATTTTGGTATCCTGTAATCGAAATGTGATAAGTGTATTTATAGTTAGAGTCACTATAAATTAGAAAAAAGAATAAATCATCCTTCCGTGGAACATCTATCCACTGTACGCACTGCGTAAAACTGTAGGGTTCGACAGTACGCACCGCGCACTCCCATCATCACCTTGTAAGCAAAGGTGGTGTGATGTCAGAGAAGAAAACAGCTCCTGATTGGGAGCGTATTGAAATCGAATATCGTGCAGGCGTGCAGTCTATAAGACAGATAGCACAAGCCTTTGGCGTATCTGATGGTGCTATTCGCAAGCGTGCAAAGACACAGGAATGGACCCGCGATTTAAACGGAAAAATCAAGGCAAAAGCAGAGGCAATAGTGCGCACTGAAGTGGTACGCACTGAGGTACGCAACTCACCAGAATATAAGGCCACAGAAAAAGAAACCATTGATGCCAATGCCAATTTGATCGCCAGCATCCAGATCAATCAGCGTAAAGATATCCAACGTGCCCGAAATTTATGTATGGGCCTGTTCGATGAACTTGAACACATGATCGGACTGGACAACATTGCACTACTCGATGACTTCGGCGATGTCATGCGCAAGGAAGATGATAAAGGCCAGGACAAATTAAACGATCTGTACATGAAGATTATCCAGCTGCCGAATCGTGTGAAGTCAATGAAGGATCTGGGCGACACGCTCAAGACTTTGGTTGGTCTGGAAGTACAAGCCTATGGCCTGGATAAAAAACAAGAAGAAAAAGCCGATGACCTGACCGCATTGATCAATCGAATTGCACAAAGCAACTCATCCACATTCCAGCCTGTAGCACATGACCCTGAGTTCGATAATGAAAATGGGGACGCTACGTGAATAAGACGGCCAACGACCCACATCAAAATCATTTCATGCACGTACGTGCAATAAAACTGCACCATGATTGTGCAAAAGTGGTGATTATATGATGTATAACACCCACTTAGCCGAACTACCCACGAATAAGGAAGAACTGGAAAGATGCCTGGCTGACCCCCAGTGGCGTATTTTTTCAGGCTGTCTGTACAAGATCAAAATTAAGGGTGATGACTTCAAGGATGACTTGGGAAATGTCATTGAAGCCGACACCTTTGAGCTGCCATTTAAACCGAACGCTGCACAGATCAAATTTTTAAACCGGTTGTGGCACCGCAATATTATTTTAAAAGCACGTCAGCTCGGTTTTACTACGCTGATCTGTATCTTGTGGCTGGATCATGCACTGTTCAATGCTAACCAGAACTGCGCCATTATCGCTCAGGACTTGCCGACGGTTTTCAGTATCTTCAAGGATAAGATCAAGTTTGCTTATGACAACCTCCCAGATGAAATCAGAGCACGCTTTCCTTTAAAAGCTTATAACAAGTCAGAAATTGAGTTTGGCCACAATGGATCGAGCATCCGCGTAGCGACCTCATTCCGTTCCGGTACCATCCATCGCATGCTGATTTCCGAGTTCGGTAAGATCTGTGCGAGTGATCCGGCCAAAGATGATGAGGTTATTACCGGTTCGATCCCAACGGTACCGACCAATGGTGTGCTGGTGATTGAATCCACGGCGGAAGGGCGTAACGGTTCATTCTATGCAATGGTGCAGGCAGCACAGACCAACTACTTACTGCGCAAAGTCCTTACTTCCAAAGACTATCGATTCCATTTCTATGCCTGGTGGCAAGAGCCCAAGTACCGGATTGATTCTACACAAGTCACTATTTCAGCCAGAGATCATGAAGAACTGGATGAAGTTGAGCTGATCGTACGCCAGAAAATGGGGATCAAGATGCGCCTCGATCCTGATCAGCGTGCCTGGTATGTGCTGACACGGGACAATGACCTTCGTGGTGATAGTGCCAAGATGTGGCAGGAATACCCATCATTCCCGGATGAAGCATTCCAGGTGGCCAAAGATGGTAACTACTATGCCAAGGATATGCTGGCACTGCGTAAGCGTGGTGGTATTGGTCAGATCGAAGTATTGGATGTACCGACTTATACCTATTGGGATATTGGGAATCATGACGGCTGTGCAATCTGGTACCAGCAGGTCATGAATGGCCAAGACCGTTTTATTCGCTACTACGAGAAGCATGGCCAAGATCTAAGACACTATGTAGCAGAGATCAAATCACACGATTACATCTACCACACCCACTTCCTGCCACACGATGCCGCACACCAGCGCCTAGGTGACTTTAACAAGTCTGTTATGGAGCAGCTGGAAGAACTATTACCAGGACATAACTTTGTGATTGTGCCGCGTATTACTCAACTGATCCACGGTATTCAGTCCACACGTAAGCATCTAAAGAATGCTTGGTTCGATAAAGATGGCTGCAAATTGGGTATTGAGCGTATCGAAGGCTATCAGAAGAAATTCTCCAAAGCAGATAAATGCTTTATTGATCAGCCTAACAAGGCCAATGGTTGCTCGGAAGGTGCCGACGCATTACGTCAATGGGCACAGGCCAAAGATGCAGGAATGATTGAAGACATAGCAGACATGACGAGCCGTGTAGGGTTCGCAGAAGATGAGCCAAAACGCCAAGATAACTATAACGATGAGCCAGTCGATTGGCGACTAATGTAGAACAGGTAGCAGCATGCAGAATGATGAAAACTCAGTGACTGATACGCCAGAAGTAGATGAAATGGCATTGAACCTTCAGGAGCTCAATGAGATCCATGACGAGATAGAACAACAACCACACTGGCGTACGACTGCAGATAAAGAAATGGACTATGCCGACGGCAACCAGCTGGACAGTGAATTACTGACCCGGATGAAGCTGATCGGCATTCCTCCTGCCATTGAGAATATGATTGGTCCTGCATTGCGTGCCATTGAAGGTCATGAGCTGGAAACACGGACAGACTGGCGTGTGACACCCAATGGTGAGCCTGGTGGACAAGATGTCGCAGATGCACTGAACTATAAATTGAATCAGGCTGAGCGACTATCTAAGGCTGATAAGGCATGTAGTGATGCATTCCGGCCGATGATTGGTTGTGGTATCGGTTGGGTCGAAGTCAAACGTGAAGCAGATCCTCTGAAGTATCCATATCGCTGTGTCGCCGTAAACCGTAATGAAATCCATTGGGATATGAAAGCCCAGGAAGATGATCTAAGTGATGCACGATGGTTGCGCCGTAATCGATGGGTACATCCGCAGCGCCTTAAGATTGCATTCCCTCAGCATAAAGAACTGATAGAGACAATTGGCCGACATGGTGCTTTGTGGTGGCAGCATGACAGCATGATCGATGGTGGAAACTCTACCGGTCTACGGAATGCCTGGGGAGATGCTCAAGCTTGGTCTAAGACTGAGCGTTTCTGGTTCGATCAGACCTCTAAAGAGATTAATGTCTCAGAAGTGTGGTATCGCCGTTGGGTAGAACTGACCATGTTGCGCTTTGATGATGGCCGGATCGTTGAGTTTGATGAAAACAATCCAGCACATATTTATGCTGCAGCAAATGGTTATGCCATTCCAGAGCGTGCACCAGTGGCTAAAATGCGTCGTAGCTATTGGATGGGTCCACATTGCCTATACGATGGGCCTACACCATATCCGCATGAGAGTTTCCCCTATGTGCCGTTTATAGGATTCCGTGAGGACAATACCGGCATTCCATACGGCTTTGTACGAGATATGAAGTACAGCCAAGACTTGATCAATTCGACCCAAGCTAAACTGCGCTGGGGTTTAAGTTCGGTACGTGTGACCACAACACGTGGTGCATCTCAGATGACACGCGGCCAGATTATGCAGCAGATTGCACGACCTGATGCTTATATTGAACTGAATCAGCAGCACATGGCCAAGACTGGGGCAAAGTTTGAGGTTGAACGTGACTTTGAATTGAATCAGCATCAATTTAAGTTGCTGGAAGATAGCCGGATCTCGATTGAACGTACCAGTAGTATTACTTCAGGCTTTCAAGGTCGGCAGGGTACAGCAACCAGTGGACGACAAGAGCAGCTGCAGATTGACCAGTCGAATCAGGCATTGCGTAAAATCATGGATCACTTTAAGGAATCTCGAACCCTGGTCGGTGAGTTGTTGCTTTCTATGATTGTAGAAGACTTAGGCAGCAAGGAAGAAGTAGTGGTGATCGAAGGTGATGCGATTACTGCAGAGCGTCGTGTGCATATCAATAAGCCTGAGACAGATCCAATGGGTTATACCTATCTGTCCAATGATGTACAGCGTACTCGGATTAAAGTTATTCTTGAGGATGTGCCAAGCACCAGTGGTTTCCGTGCCCAGCAGCTTGCAGCATTGTCCGAAGTTACCAAATCCTTGCCACCGAATATCCAGCAGACGATTCTGCCGTACCTTATTGCGCTTACAGACACACCATTCAAGCGTGACATTATCCAAAGCATTCGTGATGCGGTGGATGCACCGACACCTGAGGAAGTGGAACAACGTATTAAGGATGCAGTGGCTCAGGCATTGAAAGAATCTGGCAATGAGATCAAGTTACAAGAATTGCGTTTGAAAGAGCGTAAGACAGAAAGTGATATCAAGTTGGTGGATGCGAAAGCAGTGCAGACTGGCGTTCAGTCACAGTACAGCGCAGTTCAAGGTGCGGTACAAGTGGCTCAGGTACCACAAGCAGCACCGATTGCCGATATTATTATGCAAGGTGCTGGGTATCAGCGACCTAATCCAATGGGTGATGATCCGAACTTGCCTATACCAAGTGATGTAGCAGCACGTGATATCCGTTCACCATACCTAGAAGGGGAAGGTGCACAGATCGGCAGTGAAGGTATTGCCGATATGCAGGTACAGCAGAATACCAGTCCGATGAATCCACCTGTGCCACAACAGCCTTCTACTGGGTTACAGGGAATTGAGACGGCGCGGACCAGTGATAATCTTGGTTGAATATTGAGCTTATAGACGTAAACCAGCACCAAACAATAGCCTCATTACCAGATGAGGCTATTTTTATGGCAGAAATAATACATATCTAAATGCTTGAATTTTATACAGCATGACGTAAACCATAACAGCATCATCATCTACATAGTCTTTGAGATGATGATGCATATGAAAAAAATAATACTTCTGATCCTTCTCAGCTTGCTGATCTTTTCATTAATCCTCTATCACACGGAACGCCTTGGTCTTGCTGCGATCGTTATTTCCTTGACGGTCTGCGTACTGATCATCATGGCTGCTTCGTACCTGATGGAGCATGCATATATCAAAGACATCAATTCCAAAGATCACCACAAATAATCCACCAGGAGACATTCATGTCACATACAGATGAACAGATGGAACAAGAGATTCAAGACAAAGGTTTGGAAGCTCCACGAGTCACACTTGATCAGATCAAAGAAATGATGACGCATGTGCAATACGTCTTTGAGCAGCCAGAAGGTACGACCTCTACATTCGCTCATGCATTTCTAAATGGTGATTTCTATTTAGCAACTGGCCATACCGCTTGTGTGTCAAAAGAAAATTTTGATGTGTTGCTTGGTATTAAGTATGCACAAGAAGAAGCGGCTCAGAAGGCTCAGGATAAATTATGGGAGCTGGAAGGTTACAACCTGTACCGCAATCCGATGATCGAATGTGGTACATGTGAAAGCCCTAAGGCTGAATTGGGAGAGGTTTTGCCAGAAGACCCTAAAGAGCCGTCAGAGTCAGAGGAAGGATCGAAACTTTGCTCAGGATCAGCGGTTGGTTATAGCTCAACCTTCACCGATCCAAATCTCATTGCACAATTGCGGGAATGTCTCGGTAATCGCCATATTAAGTCTTATGGCTTGCATGAATTGGTTGTAACGCGATTAGCAAAAGAACTCGGTGGATCTACTGATGATATCAAAGTCAATTCAGGCGTTCAGAAATGTGCAAACAGTTGTGATACAGCATCTTCAGATACTTTAGCAGAAGCGTCGAATCGTGGTTTAGGTGAGCTACTACCTGAGCACCCATGGGAAAGTATTCCAACACAGCAGGTTCTTAAGTATGTAGGCCCTGTGGCATTTGCATATGTCTGGGCTGTTACCAGTGATCAGCAGGATTATTGGACGTGCACGATTTCTTTACATGCTGCACCTGAGCCTGTGCCAGAAATCACAGCGAATGGCATTACTGAGGAAGTGGCATTTGCAGCAGCGATCCGCACACTTAAAGAAATAGTTTATAAAAATGAATGGGTGCTGGGTTGAGTTATAACAACGTTGGTGTCATTGGCACACCATTCAAACTTTCTGCATTGACCATGGCGATAGCTGTGGCCACTGCGACCCAGCCAAGGCAGGAAGATGAACCGCACTGGCTGGATGCTGAAGAAGGACCATTGGTACAGCGCTTCGATAACTTCCTGAATAGCTGGACTGATGACACCGAGTTCACTATTGAGCATGAGTCATCTGATGCACTGGATCTGTACTGCATGACAGCA
Source organism: Acinetobacter sp. CIP A162 (assembly GCF_000367905.1). GTDB lineage: Bacteria > Pseudomonadota > Gammaproteobacteria > Pseudomonadales > Moraxellaceae > Acinetobacter > Acinetobacter lwoffii. The sequence goes on from NZ_KB849159.1 coordinate 886,115, forward strand.
GACAGTATTCCTTTCTCATTCCGCCGTATTGATGATCGTTATAGCCTGCTATTTGATAATGAGTCAGAGACCATTCAACAAAGCACCTTCGAGTTTTTTGTTGAGCAATTAAAATTTTTACCACTTTGAACTGTTTGTATTTTTTTTATACACGTCGTCGTAAGCCGGCGACTTACTATAAATATATCGGGTGGTGCTGAGCATCATTCGGTGAACAAGCCAAGGTTTGTTTAATCTCCATTGACAGCTCGGAAAGACGAGTAGAGCGTTGCTATCTCTTAAAACTACTGCCGGTTCCCCTCGATGTTATTCGTAGCATCTTGTGGGAACGAATCCTTGGCCACAGGCGGTGTGTGTGCTTTCGCTTCTTCCCTCAAGTTGCAGTGCACAGTAGGTTCGACTCCTACGCTCAGGGCCAGATATTTTGGAGTGCCATTAGAACGGTGGCGTTTGCACAGTCCAGACAGGCTTCGGCAGGAATGGATAATCCACGTTGTGGAGATGGGAAGCGCGATCCTGGCGCATTTATAAAAATACCGTGCATTCAACAGTTCTGGAATTAAGTATCGGGAGACGCTTAATTGAAGAAATAACCGTTTAGGCGGGTTTTTGTTGTTACCTTGAATCAGATCACCCTTATCTGAGCCGATCAAAGGGAATTTATGCATGTATGGGTGAGGTGGATTAGCCAGCGGACTGCAACTCCGTTTATACAGGTTCGAGTCCTGTTACATGCTCCAAATAGCGCTGTGGGTTCTTACCCTTTTTGCCCACCTTTCCCCAAGGGTGGGCTTTTTTTTGAGAATGTACTTAAGCCACTTAATTAGTGGCTTTTTTATTGCCTACCTATTGCCCCTGTGTAGGGTTCGACCATTTATTGCCATATCCCAAATACTCAAGCCTACGTTGAGCAATCGACAGCAAGCGACTCTTAAAAGTCAGCACTTCACCTATATGCGGCTACAGCGATAAGTGGCAGGAAAGGCATGAGTAATACAGAGCATTTAACGACAGACATTAACGCGGATGCTGATCAACAAAATCTGGGCGCGAGCTTATTAGAAGCTGCGCTATTTGGCGAGACTGCAGAACCAGCTGCAGAAACAGGTAGTGTGCCAGCCACTACACCAGAAGACGTAAAAGCAGATGCAGGGATAGCTTCACCTGATCCGGTACCGTCAGAACCTGTGGTAACACCGCCGGCCACTGAACCAACGCCACCAGTTGAAGAAAATGCGGAAAATTCTGTGGTCTTGGCAAAGGATGGTAAACACACCATTCCTTTTGAACGACTGCAAGAAACCCGTGAACAAGTACAGCAGTATAAGCAGCAAGTGGAACAACTCACTGCACAGTTAGCAGCACAGCAGACACCTGGTAACACCCAGGTCGCACAGCAGAATGCAGCTGTAGCAGAGGCAGTCATTGAGGCAAGCGGAAACAATGCTGATGTGATGGCCATGTTTGGTGATTTCTCAGAAGAAGCGATTGCCAAGGGAGTTGAAGCATTGGTGAGCCAGCGTGTATCTGCACAAGTGCAGAGCATGATGGATGCAGCCCTTGCACCATTCAAGCAGCAGCAACAGCTGAGTGCGGAACAGCAACACTTTGCTTATATCGAATCTGCACATCCTGACTATGAATCGATTCCAGAATCGCAAGAGTTTCAGGCATGGAAAGATGCGCAACCCAGCTTTATACGCAGTGCCTATGACGATGTATTGAATAAAGGCAATGCAGAGCAGGTGGTTGAACTCTTAAGTTTGTACAAGTCCCAAAACAATGTCAGTCCAAAGGCTGAAGCACCAGCGCCAACACAGGCCATGGTGGAAAAAGCCAAGCAAGCTGTACAGAACGCTCCATCCAAAGTACCGCACAGCGTGACGGATCTACCTGCAGGTTCACCTGCAGCATTATCCGCTGATGAACGTTTATCGAATTTGAGTGGACCTGAACTTCTCGCAGAAATGGAGAACTGGTCCCCTGATCAAGTCGAAGCGTACATGAGCCGTCGTGCATAAATTTGTTAGTGGAGAATACCATGACTGATAAAACCCATGCCGCATACGGCGATAAAACTAATATGATGCAACAGTCCGTTGGACTCTTTGCAAAAAGCTTACGTCGTAAAAGCACCCTGAATAACCTGGTTGGCCCAATGCCAAAAGGTGAAGGCAGTGCAGAAGCGACCATTAAAAAACAAACTTCCAAACACATGCCGATTGTACGTGTTCAAGACTTGGGTAAAGGCCTGGGTGATGAAGTTACCTACAACCTGATCCAGCCAGTAAACGCTTATCCAATCATGGGTAGCGAATATGCTGAAGGTCGCGGTGTCGGCATGTCGATCGTTGAAGATCGTCTGCGTGTAGACCAGGCACGTTTCCCTGTAGATCTGGGTAACGTCATGACGCAGATCCGCTCACCAGTAGATTTTCGTCGTATGGGTCGTCCAATCGCACAGGATCTGATGGATCGCTATAGCGATATGTCTCTTTTAGTTCATCTGTGTGGTGCACGTGGTTTCGTTAAAAATGTGGAATGGCCAATTCCAACTGAGGAAGATCCGAAGTTTGCCAAAATTATGGTGAACAAGGTTTTGGCACCAACCAAAAACCGTCACTTTATGGTCGATGGCCAAGGTGTTAAATCATTTACCACCAATGCTGGTGAAGCATCTCTGGCAACTACAGACCTGTTCACACTGGACACAGTGGATTCAATGAAGCAGGTGCTGGATGACATGATCCTACCGCCACCGTGTATTAAGGTTGAAGGTGATGATGGGTCGGAAGATTCGCCATTACGTGTATGGCTGGTATCTCCAGCACAGTACAACTGGTTTGCAAAACAGCCAAACTTCCGTCAGTTCGTAGCTGATGCGGTAGCGCGCGCATCGAATGCCAAGTTGCATCCGTTGTTCCGTGGTGATGTGGGTATCTGGAATGGTTTCCTGATCCGCAAAATGTCACATGCCATCCGCTTCTTTGCAGGTAATGCAATCAAGTATGCAACGAGCTATACATCTGAAGCAGAAGCGTCAGCGCTTGTACCTGCAAGCTTTGGTAAAACGCATGCGGTGGATCGTTCAATCATCTTGGGTGGCCAAGCGTTGGCAGAAGCATTTGCTGCACATAAAACCTCAGGTGTGCCTTACTTCTGGTCTGAAAAGGGTGATCTGGATCATGGCGATAAGGCTGAGCTTTTGATCGGAACAATTCGTGGCGTGAAGAAAATCCGCTTTGATGTCGATGTGGATGGTGATGGTAGCAACATGCAGTACACCGATCATGGTGTGATTGCAGTCGATACCGTAGTGAAGATCCAAGGCTAAGGCTGAAATAGGGCTGAGTGATCGGCCCTCCGTCAAATTTTAGGAGTATTTAACTCATGGCGACAATTAAACGTAAAAGCGGATTTGCGAATCGCTTCGGTGGTGCAGTGCCATACGGCAACGTGACAGCCTTTGTTTTCTCATTGGCTACCAATGCGGCAGGTGCAGTACTGGATTCCAATTCCGATGTGGCAGTGGCTTCAGGTGATGTAATCGAGTTGGGTTTATTGCCAGTAGGCTTCCGACTGGATGATGCACAGGTGCTGATCAATACAGCGATGACCGAAGCTGTGACTGGTTCACTGGGCTTTAAATATGCTGATGGTGTGGACTCAAGCGAAGTACCGCAGGATGCATCGTACTTTATTAGTGGTGGTGCACTGGCGACCGCAGCACGTTTACGTGCAACCGGTACCAAGTTGGTGACTTTGCCAAAGCCTGCGATTTTAACACTCACCACGGGTGGTGCGGCCAATGCCAAAGCATCGGACATCAAGGTTGTGGTGTCTGGTGAATTGACTGGCCCGCGTTAAGTAAAAGTATAAAAACATGAAGTTTATGGGATGGATGATTTTCAGCGAGTCACCATCCCTTTTTTATATTTCACATGAGGAATCATTATGAAAATCGCTTTATTGGCAGCAATTGCACATGGAATGAATCTGGCATATTCCGCATCACTGGGTGATCAGTCTCATTTACCCTGGGAAGAAACCTCAGATGAGCTGAAAAAAAGTATTGAGTATGGTGTAAAACTGCATTTGGAAAACCCGGATACCACACCTGAGCAGTCACATGAATCATGGCTGGCGCAGAAAGAAGCCGATGGTTGGGTTTATGGTGAAGTTAAAGACCTTGAAAATAAGACCCATCCTTGCATCCTGCCATATGACCAGTTACCTGCAGAGCAGAAAACCAAAGACTATCTGTTTAAAGCAGTGGTGACTTTGCTTAAAGACTTACCAGATCCAGATGATGTATCTGCATTGAATGGTGAACTGGTCAAATTACAGTTACAGGTTGCAGCTCAAAAGACTCAGCCAATTGGTGCAGCGGCAGCAGCGCAATTTAAAACAGCAGGCGTGACCATTGTCTATGACGGCCCGAAAGACCAGTTCACAGATAACTTGTACGGCACCAAACTGGTATTTAACTGTGGCCAGCCACGCACGGTACCAAGCAACTTTGCCAAGCAATTCCTGAGTCATCCTGAATTCAAAGAAGTAGAAGCAGGTGATGCACCTGTAGCACAAGATCTGGATGATACCGATGCAATTCTGGCACAGCAAAAGGCTGAACAGGACAAGCTGAAGCAGGAACAGGATCGAATTTTCAATGAGGTTGAATCGATCAAGCAGTTCGGTACCAAAAAGGCTGTGACGGATTACATCGAAGCGAACTACGGTGAAAAGGTAAATCCGAACTCATTCAAGCTCGATGAGCTGAAAGACAAAGCGATTGAGAAAGTACGTCAGTTTGGAGCGATCTAAATATGGACTTAAAAGAACTGCGTCGTCGATTTCGTGTTGAAGCCGGGGATTCGGTACAGCCATACTTCACCAGTGATGAAGATGTGGATGCATGGCTAAATGACGCAGTTCATGAGGCCTGTATCCGTGGTCGTCTTTTGCATGAATCAGAAGATGTCACGATCTGCCATATTGAAATTACAGCAGGGCAGGCACAGTACTCGCTTGATCCGCGTATCTATGAATTGACACATTTACGCTTTGATCCTGGACATGGCCAATGTGAACGTGAAGTGAAGCTGGCTTCTGAAGAAGTACTCAGTCATCGCTATCACAGCAACTGGCGTACCAGAATCGGTGATCCAGTACATGCCATTCAATCTGACACAGGTTTACGTCTGGTACCACGTCCTGAGCAGAACGGTACCTTGATCATTGAAGGCTATCGTTTACCGCTTGTTGATATGGTAGAAGATACAGATCAGCCAGAAATCAATCAGGCACATCATGCCCACCTGGTGCAATGGGCACTGCATAAAGCATTTAGCGTTCCTGATACCGAGTTCATGGATCCTAACCGAGCAGCAATTGCTGAAGCCAAGTTTATTGATTACTTCGGGGATCGACCTGACAGCAATTTACGTCGTGAAGTACGTGAAGATTTTGAACATCATGTCACACCATTCTGGCCATAAGTTCCTAAGACCCGTGTAGGGTTGGTCGAATCTGACCCTACTTTCACATCATAAAGCCATGTTTTTATTATTTGGAAATAATCATGGCAAACACACTCTATGACTTTGCACGTCAGCGTTTTTTAGAAGCACAGATCAATTGGCTTAACGACACAATCAAAGTTGTGCTTGTTGATAGTGGTGCTTACACGGTACAGCCAAGCATTCACCAATATCTTTCAGACATTCCTACTTCGGCACGTATCGCAGGTCCAGTTACTTTAACAGGAAAATCTACAGCGAACGGTGCAGCAGATGCTAATGACTGTACGTTTACAGCCGTTTCGGGTAACTCAATTGAAGCGATTGTAATTTATAAAGATACTGGTTCCGAAGCAACTTCACCTCTCCTTGCTTATATCGATACTGCCACAGGTCTGCCGATCACCCCAAACGGTGGTGACATTATTGTGACTTGGGATAATGGTACAAATAAAATCTTTAAAGTTTAATAGTTAAAGCCGACAGTGGCGATCTTAACCACTGTCTAAAATTCGGATGGTAAATTGTCGGGTGCTTTAGCAATCATACCTCTGATGCTTAATCAAAGTAGGCAAAGGATAAAAAAGATGAAAGAACAGCAAGAAAAACCACCAACTCAAGGCGTGGGTGTTCAAGGTTTTGCTGCCGATATGTATGCTGCTGATATCAAAAAGATTGATTGGATGAGCCTTATTAAGTCACCCAAGTTTCAGTGGTTTGCTGCTGAACAAAGTGAAAATAGTAGTGCTAACCCGATGACATGGATCACAGAATACGTGCGTCAACAGATTGCTGAGAAAAGTGAGCAGGTGTTTTTTAACGACTATTCTGCTTGGCACAGCAATAAAGGTTATTGGCAGAATGAGGATGTTTACGGTAATTTGTTGGGAGAAGATTAATGCCACATAAACCAGGTACAGGTGCGATTCGTGGGATCGTGTCAGAAGATGGCTTCCCTGCACGAAAACGAGTAACGCTCTTGGATCGTACCAATTTCCGACAGCTTGCAACTCTTGTTTCGGGCGTGGATGGGGATTACGTGTTTTCAGGTTTAGACCCTAATACTGATGACTATATGTTGTTTTCAGTAGATGATGATCGCGAACCTGAAACAAATTTTAAGGACCCAATCATTTATGATCGGGTGCAGCCGATCAATACTGCAATGTCCGTTCGTCAAGTCAATGACTGGTTTTATAACGCACAAAAAAATGATATGCGAGCGGCATTTGTCCCTATTTTGGCAACATCTAGTGGTAACCCAAATAATGTGGATTCAGGTTCGGGTTATGGGGCTACTCGATGGCAAACGATAGGTTCCGCTCAGTTGGATGGTACATATCTTGGTAGTTCACCTGTATTACCTCAGTTGGGTAAGCTGTTAAATAATAATTCAATGCTTCTCATGTACCCTCTTGTTTCGCATAGTGAGGGTAATTATTACGGATCGCCTTCTAACCAACTTAGTTTGGAGTGGGTGATCGACTTAGACAATGTGACAGGTAATCCTGCACTCTATTTTGCACCGCTCTATAAATACGTGGGTGCTGATGTACCTATGGAAGCGAATCTCACGCCATCATCGACAAGCGCTAGCGATCCAGGGGTACAAGGGTATATTGGCTATATCTCCAACCGACGGACGATACAAGTTGGTTACAATGGTAGTGCTGGTAGTAGTGGTATGCTGTCTAACCCATTTTCTGAAAATTTAGGTGGTATTGGTTCGGCAACAAATATGCTCGAATATCTACTTCCTGCAGAATTGGTAGGAACAACTGTTCACCTCATAGCGACCATTGCTGTCGGTTCTAGCACAGTAGCGACAAAACTCTTTGTTAATGGGGTGAAAGTCGCAGAGAAGTTTTTAAACCATCAACGATATGTTTATACGGGTACCCAAGTTGCAAACACCCTTATTTTAGCGGGGTCAAAGAATGCGGACATAGAGGGTAGTTATACTAATCGACAACTCAGTAAACATACAACAGGTAAGATAAAGACAAGTCTTGCAGCCTTGTATTATAAATATTTGAGTGAAGCTGAAGTACAGGCGCAGTTTAACGCATTGTTCAACACTGAGCGAAATCCGATTGTACCGACTGAAAGCGGCTATCCATATCTTGTAAAAATGATGCGTCCTTTTTTATACATCCCGATGAGCGTAGCACCCGCTGAGGACAATAGTATAACGGTCCCGCAAGATATTGGTTATTTTGGCAGTTTTACGAAAAACAGCACATCGAATAACGTAAAGCTTGCGGATACGTCTATTGTTGTTGGGCGTAGCCTTTTAAGTTTTGAAGGCGGGAGCTTGCTCAATATCCGGAGAAACTTGCAAAATGTACCTGCTAGAAATGCAGTTAGTTTTGCCTGGGTAGCAGCCCCTACAACTGGAACTCCAAGCGCAACTGAAGTGTTGTTTAGGCATGAATTCTTTGTGCACAACGCCACTTATGCTTCAGCATTCGCTTACCATTCATGGGGTTTAGATAGAAGTGTTGCGGGCCTATGGCAGATACGTTACGGATCAACCATTACGTTTGATACCCCTCCCGAGGTAGGTGTACAGCACCACTATGCGGTAACGATCGATTTTGTTGTTGGTGAAGCAAAGCTGTATGTAGATGGCGTATTAGTGGAGGTAAAAAAAGGCAATTATAGCCCTATTTCCCCTAGCGCCAATCAAGTATACGCATACGTATCTAGTCAGCAAATGAATTACTATGCGAACCTTTCTATCGGTTCAAGTACAAACTTGCAAACAGGCGTTGCCCAAAATTTCTACAATGGGGTTTTTGGTCAATTCTCAGCACACCCGTATTTGATGACAGATCGGGAAGTTGAGGATATGTACGACTTCTTAGACGTGCTGTAAGAGGTGATGCATGGCTGATTTACCGATTACGCAGGTTGGTCGGATCTTTTCCTCTGAGTTTGGCCGACCTGCATTAGCCTTGGCCGCTAAGGGGGCGGTTGCGCAAAGCGTGGGGGATTTAGGCCGTGTCGGTGTGGCCGTTATACATCGTGGCGGCTCACTTGCTTTCCAGTGCCATTTCGATTTTGAGCAAGAGTTAGAGCCGTATCCGCAACGCATGTTGTTTGATGGTGCAATTGTCCAAACCCTAATCAGTTTGGGTAATCAAAGCCTTCTTGGTGTAACTGTTGTTAAAATGGGTGCGCAATCGGCACGACCAACCGGAGTGATGAATGAGCGTGTTGGTATTGCTCAAGTTTCACATCTAGCAGAACCGCATGATTTCAATTTTGATAGTGCGACACAAAACACAAGCCAACCTTATTTTCACTTCGGCACAGCGGCAATACCCACATTACTCATTACACAAGCAGGTCGAATCACCCCTCCAACATTCAGTGCTGTTAAAGATATTAATATTGCTTGGACACTAGCACCAAAATCAATTGATCAAGAACGTATCGGTTATCCACGTATTAATAGCGTAGGTGTTGGGACGTTTGATTTTGAGTTCACACCTTCTACACCGCTAGATTTTAGTGACGGTTATCGACATTTCGTTTTTGGTGGAGATCATGTTGTATCGCAAGTAACGCTTGGTGATACTCATGGCATGGGTGTAAATTTTGCGATCAAAAACACTGCAGACACTATACGTTATGCAGGTAGGATCGCGTCACGTGCGAAGTTTGGCTACCCTGCACTTTATCCTGTTCGGGAAAAACCGTCACACAATATACCTTTGAACATTGAGTTCAACCAAGATATTCGTAAAGCGAACCCTTTAAACACTCCATTTTATTTTTTCTATGACTACGAAGTACCTGTACAGGGCTTTGATCTGTCCTTATATGGCACACCATCAATAGAAAATGCCGAAGATATTCTGCTCCCTACAGGGATCGGTGGCTTACAAGTCGGTTTAGCTTTGGTGGAGTTAGGTGCAAATAAAGCGCAGAATATTGACTTATCGGGTGAAGATTGCAGTTTATTCGGTGTCAATGAACTATATCTTTCGAGCCATTTCATTGTCGCAGGGGCGATGCGCACTGACCGTTATGGTGTGGCTAAGGTTTCACATCGAGTCTTGATTGCAAAACCTTTCGGGATAGCATCTCAGCAGTTCGGTTTACAGTTTGTAAGCCATGAAGTGCGTGATATTCAAATGGGGGAAGGGCTATATAGTTCTATTGTCGGTTCACCCTGGGTTTCTTTTTATCGTCGTGAATTGTTGGCTAAGGCGATTACAGCACCTCAATTACCTCAACCAACGGTAAGTCCTAAAATCATCATTGATGTGGAGGGTTTTGATGCAACGCTATTTGGTGAACGTATCATCCCTGAATCACAGCAACTATATCCGCAAGGTTTTGCGGAGGAATACGGCCTACCTGACGTTTATTTATCAACCCAATATATCAAGCTCGAAGGTTTTGAAAGTTTAGGTTTAACCCCTGTTGACCAGGTTTACAATCTAACCCAATACATTGAAATGTATTACTTCGCTGAAAGTGAATTAAATCCACCAACCTGGTCAAAATGGATTCATGTGGTGCATGGGAAAAGGACTGTGACCACACACGGCACATTCTTCCAAAAAATAGGGCGACCTGTATTAGATCTAGGCGCGCGTGTGATCCATTTAAAAGGGATCGATACCTCTGACATTTCAGCGCAGAATATGATTTCTCACTATTTGCGATGGATTGAAACAACAGGGATTGAACCTGACGCTTTAAGCCAGTGGTCAGCGATCCATAATGCTGCCAGTAAACTAACGCTTGCAGGAGTGGAAAGCAACTTAGTGTTTGGTCAACCTGGGCTTATCAACACGCGACGCTACTTTCCATATATCGGTGCATTCGATTCGCTTGAAATGGGCGAACCGATGATTGCTGATCGGATTCGATCTATCGATATTGAAAGTCGATATAGCATCGAACCGTTGACTATCCCATTGCCGACTGTAGAACTGTACACACGTTACATTGATGTGATTGGGCAAGAGTATGGTGCGATTGGTGCGATTAACTTTGCTGTGTATAAAAACATTATTACCCCACGATGGTCGCCACGCGAGTATTACGGTTATCCAGTAGTTCATAATGTCACACCCGAGATTTCAATTCATGGGCATGACAGTGCCGAATTAGGTGAGCCTGTTATACGTTTACAGTGGCGAGAACTAAATACGATTGGTGATGGCGCGACGCTGTTCGGTCAGACACGGATTAGAGATCGAAAACAAAAAATAGAGGTTCACGCTTTTGCGCCTTGGGCAGTGGGTCATCAAGTACACGTTGAGAAAACAGAATCCCCGCCATTCACACCTCAATATATCTATCTAAACAACGTCGAAATAGATGGTGAGTGGCGAGATGGTCACGGCATATCTGCACCTGACAATCAGGTGGGTAAACCGTATGTGTGGCAAAACGTACTGTATGTCAGCAGTATGCAATCGATGACGATATTTGGTCAAACAACTATCCATTGTAATAATATCAATGTAAGCCCTGGTATTGGTTTAACACCAATAACAGGGCCGACAATCTATTTAAAGCGGGTGCGTGTTTATCCTGAGTCGATAAAAAGCTTATTCAGTTTTGGTAAACCTCAAATATCACCACATACAATTTGGGCAACATTTGATGCACCGGGTCAGGCCAATTTCAATCACCAAAGCGGTTGGGATCTAGTGGATAGTGAAGCTGTTTTCGGTTTTGCCAAAGTTGCGAACGTCATTTTAGAACCGTTGCATGTTGCAGGTTTTACCGCGTATTCGATGGGTAAACCTCAAGTTGAGTCCTCGATCAATTACATTCGACCTAACGGGATTCGGGCATCGCGTATGGGGTGGCACGAAATCCCGTCCATGTTACGAGAAGTTGTGCAGTTTGAAAGCAACGATTCGATGGCGTTTGGTCAGCTTACGCTCAAAATTCTATATACAGGACCATACTATCCAAGACCACATTCGTTATATGCAACGTCGTTTGGTCAGACGCATATAGAACTTTTACATCGTGAACTCAAAATGAAGGGCTTGGATAGCTTGGTAATGGGGCGTTCGCATGATGGAACATTATACAAACCTCAATCATTGCATGTGGGTTTTCCGATGCCAACGATACCTCGCGGATCAAACATGGCGATATTCGGCACATTGTTTATCTCTAATTTCATTCGTCAGTTGGATGTTAAAGGTTTTGATGCTTTTGTTTCGCAGCTTGACTCAGCTAATTTTGGACGACGAATGAAAGTTGAGTTGGTGGACAAGCCTAAACACATATTCCAGACAAAAGAAGTTTTTGCTCAAGCGAACGATCATGCGTTTTATGGTGTACCAGATATACGTTTGGCAGTGCATTACATTAGACCTGATGGCAACAGCGACCAATACCGCAAAGGCGACCTAGAAAATACAGAGCAACGTATTGTGGCGCGCTACATCCATGCGCCAGGTATTGATTCAAGTCGTTTTGGATATGATTTTGTAGGTCGTCAGATTATGGCGATAAATATAGAGATGAATCGAGAACTAAAACCGTTCAATGATTTTAATTTTTGAGGTGGTACAGAATGAAAAATTTAATGCCGTTGCGCGGTATGGACAACATATCACCCGATGAAAAACTATCAAGTTTTGGTCGTGAACCGTTTGTTAAGCTGCGTGATGCTGTAAACGTCAATATTAGTTCAAGCGGTCGGGTACAGCTGCGAGAAACTGGTATCGTCGCTACAGAAATACCATACAAAAATTTATGGAACAGTCCATTACACGGCGATACCTTTGGCACCTTAAATGGTGAATTGGTCAAAATCAATCCGGTGGACTGGTCACACGAAAGTCTTGATGTTCAATTAAAAGGAAGTGTGAATTACCTGGTGGTGAATAACTTTATTATTATCTCCGATGCGCTTGGACTATATAAATATGACGGCGCAAGTGTGATTAAACTGACGATTGAAACTCCACCTGAACCGATGGCGCGTTTATCAGTTGGATCACTACTGGATGGAACATACACTGTTGCAATTGCCTGGTCTAAAGATGGCCGCGAATCAGGCTTATCTTCAAGTGTAAGTCTAAATGTTGCAGGCGGTATTGAACTGATCTTACCGTATAACTACAGCGGTAATGCTGACCAGGCCGTGATTTACATGACTGAGCGTAATGGATCAGAGCTTTTAAAGGTGGCGACTGTAGCCATTAATACGGCTACATTTACCATTAGCAGCGATAAGGACCTGACACGTGCTGCTCAGTTTCAGCACCTTTCACCTATGCGTACAGGTAAATTTTTAAAGTTATGGCGTGGTCGCTTGGTGACTGCGGCTAAAAACATGCTGTACTTTTCCCAGGCTTTAAACTTCCACCTATGTGATGAGCGTTATGATTTTATTGCTTTACCGCAACGTGTGACCTTTGTGGAGCCGGTTGAATCCGGTATTTGGGTAGGGCAAAGCAATAGCGTCGTGTTTTTAAGTGGTGCCGATGTACGCGACTTAAACCTGTTGCAGACTGGTGCAAAGGCACCTGTACCCGGATCGACCTTGCGTGTGCATAGTGATCTGCTTGGTGAAGCGGCTGCAGGTCGGGAAGCGGTGATCTGGTTGGCTGAAAATGGCTATTGTATTGGTACACCATCGGGAACCCTGCTTGAACCGCAAGCTAATACCTTAAAGGGTATTACCGCGAAAAGTGGACAGTCTGTAAGGTTTGATGATCGAATTGTCACTGTTCTACAGTAAAGACTGGTTTAACTATCCGGTCATGACAATGGAAAAAATTAACAAAGATGCACTGTTAGGTGCATTAGAACGTGGTGAATACACCGAAACTGAAAACAGTATCACTTTTGGCAAGCTCGGTGGCATCAGCTTTAAGGGTGAATACTTTGATCGTATCAATGGTGGTGAATGGCAGCGCAATGAAAACCTGGTAGTCAATGAAGGGATTGCACATATCCTGAATGTGGCATTAGGTACTAAGGCAAAAACCGCGAAATACTACCTAGCTTTATTTAGTGGTAGCACTGCACCTGCACCGACATGGACAGCAGCAAACTTTGCAGCAGTAGCCAGTGAAATTGTTAGCGGTACCGAAGGCTATACCAATGCAACACGTCCTGAATGGGTGCCTGTAGACACCAATGGTAATTCAATTGATAACATGGCAGCAGCGGCACAACTGACGATTGCAACATCAGGGACCTTAACCGTGACTGGTGCCGCACTACTCACCAACTCAACCAAAGGCGGTACCACAGGTACGCTCGTTTCTGCAAGCAAGTATGCGGTAGCGCGTACCTTCCAGAATGGTGACGTTTATGAAATTGGTTATCGCCTAAGTGCAACGGTGTAAAACATGACTGGCCCTAAACCCTATGGGCTGCATGTAATTAGCGGTGAACTCACAGACAAAGACTTAGATCGTATTGCGTCAGTGACTCACCGCTTTTTGACATTTAAAGACGCAGCCGAATTACAAAACCTCAAACAAGTTTATGACCTACCCGATGGTGGATACTTCATCATTCAAGACATGGGGGGTATTTTTCGGGTTATTGCGGACAAGCAGGTTAAGCACGAAGTAGAATTGGTTCGTGACGGTCTTGTTAAAATGTTTATCCCTATGTTTTTCAGTGGCGTGATTACTCGGTCTATGTTACGAGGTGGGCAAAAGGTTGCGCTGAAACTGACTGAACAATGCCGTTCTCGATTAAGCAAAACTTTAGGTTTTGAAGTAGCAAAAACACAAGTGTTGGAGCGTTTCACAATTGAAGCGCATCACAGCTTTATTGAATTTTCCAACATGCTTTCCAATTCTTCTGCATTGAAAACACAATATGCAGGTCAGAATCCCGGTTGGTATAGCGGTTCAATGGCGAAGTTGATGCAGTTTGTAGGTGGGTATGGTCGTCAGGATTTTGAAAACTTGCCTGACACACCAGTGGAACGTGTGCGTTTCGATTTACCTGAGTTTTTAAGTAAAACCTTATGGTCAAAATACAAATCTGTTCGACTACCTGCGTATAGCGGTTTACCGCATAGTGATGGTGCGTTTCGTTTCGATTACAAATGGAAGAAAACCCATGCTGTTGCTTTTGACAACCAAAATAAACCTTGGTTGATTGAAGTGAGTGATAAAGTTTGGGCAATGCCATTACCCATAATCCCACTCACAGCTAACCCAATGTTTCACGAATATGTGGCAGACAAGTTGGGTGACGAAGAAATCCTTGAGGTGTTGGAAACCTTTGGTGCCATGCCATCGGGGGAATGTTTCCCTGAGAACCGTGAAGATTTCAATGCTTGGGTTCGCGCAGGTGTGATTATCCCTGTCTGTGATGTCGCTGACTTTCATCAGAAAAGTTCGTTTTACGATGCGTGTGGGTGGTCTTTTAACACACGTGGGAACAACGCATATAACACAGCATATCACTACGATGAAACTACAGGTCTTATTTACAGTTCAACCTATAAGCTGAATCTTGCACTATCCTCGTCAGAAAAATATTACGGATTGGATGAGGTGGTGTTAGGGCGTGACTTACCCAAACAGGACCGCGAAACCCTGACTCGCTATTTAAGCAGCTTTATCGGCAGTATCGATAATACTTCTGTACGTGGACAAGCCTTATTGTTTAAATTGCGACACGTTGCGCACAGTGAAATTTTAAATCGTGCAGACCAATCTTCCACTCGGGCAGAAACCGAAATCAACTATTGGGATATGTACGAGGCCCCTGCAATCGCTACACATTCAGGTAACGTGAATCAGGTGTATGGAGGGTATTTGTTTCACCCTGCACCGTACAAAGCTCAACCACAGATCAAATTTCCAAATTACATACTTGATTTTTGTCAGTCTTTTGATTTCACCCCACTGCAACCTGACTGGTCAGTTCGTTGTGACACGATCATGTTTGCTTATTATGAGGGCGACAACATCAAGGTTGTGAAATATTTTTACGATGGTGCGCAGTTTTACAAGAATGTGGATAGCAATTATGAAAATCCGATGATTGTAGGGCGTTGGTATCGCAATAGCACTGAGGGTATGAGTACATTAGCGGGGCATTTTTATATTACCGATATGGACGAACGTGCAGAACTCGCACCCACGGTAACGCAGACCACAATTGAAGGTCGGGATGCAGGGTACGATTCTCAACCATTTTTCAGCTTTGATAACTTTTTTTGGCGACCAGGGACCTTGTGGCGCAATCGTTATTACACTCATCTCACAAAAACAACAGTGACAAGTGGTACATATAAGGATGTTGCTGTTGTGATACCTATGTATCAGCGTAATTCGTCATTGTATGCAGTACGTGAAGGATACCGTTCTAAAAGCTATTCAGAAAGCTTGCAACTATACAGCGTACAAGACCCATACATTTATCGTTACTGGACACATGATCCAATATTCGCATGGCGGGGTGGTTTAGAAGTTATGAAAGGTTCCCCTTCACCAAAAGAGGGTGATCCTGTTTGGGTGGAAATTGAGATTTACGGCCCTTCTGAAACAAACGACTTTGCAGATGATGGTCCCTGGATTCAGGGTCTACCTGCCGACTACACATGGCTTGTCCATCCAAAAAGCAATGAGTGGCTTCATAGTGGTGGTGGCGGTGCACCAAAGGTGAATACCTATGCGACAGGTTATAGCATCCCACCTAAAGAAGATGGTGGACGATTGTATTGGGATACCACTGAACTTGTAACAGTTCGATTAACACGTCCTGACGACAAATATTTTTTACCATCACCTGATGAGTATGGGTTCACCATGTATCGGGATGGATGTAAGGTTTTTATGGGGCAAACAATCTATGCCAATATTAGTGAACAGGACGAACAAAAGGCCCCAGGTGTTCGTAAAATTTTCGGACATACAAGCCTAGTTGATCATCAAGCGGCTTATCATTTTATTGGGGTGATCCATGAGTAATTATCGTGATGATACTCAAGAAACAATTGTATTAAGTTCCGATGCCTTTGGAAAAATAACATCGGGTGATGTTGAGAAATTTTCCTTCACCGAAACCATACTTAGCAAGGTTCGACATAATGTAGAGGAAATCATCCGGCTTGGGGATGAGGATTTATCACGCCGTAAAGGACGGTTAGACAGTGAACTTGGTTTCGCTGATCAGGTGATCCACTCTGTACGAAAATTTCAGCTGATTGAAGAAGCCTTTATCCTGGCTGACCACAGTTTTGTAAAACAATCCGAACTAATCACTGAGGATCTTGGCCTGGGCGAAGTTGAACAGGTTGGTTATAAGATGGTACACATCGAGCCATTTAAAGTGGCCGATGCACATTTCACCTATAAAACTGCATTCCAAAGTATCAGTGATCGCCTGAAATTAAGCGATAGCCTACATGCCCTATCACGTTCCAGTGATCTGATTGAAGAAAGCCTGGTCCTATCAGATAGCACACGTGACAAGTTAAAAACCCTAATTGTTGAAACTTTAGGGCTTGGCCAAGAGCTTGAGCAATATAACCTTGTGCATAGCCAGGTATCAGAAAGTTTTAAACTGCATGATCTAGCTGTACGAATTTTCAGTGACACGATTGAAGATACGATCCGGTTTGGTGATGAGTTTCAAAAATTATCCGATACGGTTGAACTGGTGGTTGAAAGCCTGGTGTTTTCAGATCAGGTATCAGGACAGCGGAAAGTACGAAGCCTGGCAGAATCCAGTTTAAGTTTTTCAGAATCCATTGAAGGGGTTAAACAAGCATCCTCCAGTGTGACCGAGTTGTTATTCCTGGATGATGAGTACCAAGATGACCAAGAAATTATTGGGGCATGGACTACCACGGCTGATGGTTGGAACATGAGCCGATATTATGATTACCCATACGAGCAATTGATTGTTATTGGTGACAAGTTATATGGCGTTACATCGAATGGTATTGAAGAACTCAAGCATGGTGCACAAAGCATTACGGCAAAGATCAAAACCGCAAAACTGGATCTAGGGGATGGTGGTTTAATTCATCCTGAAAGCATGATTTTAGAATATAGCCTAGACGGTCAATTGTCGGTCGATGTGGGAACCACTCAAACAGGCTACCAACAAACATTTAACTATGCCTTGAAGAAAGAACCAAGCGAGTATTTGACCAATGGTCGTGTGGTGTTTGGTCGGGGTTTACGTGGCAGACATTTTGAATTTGCAGTCAATATTGAGGGATCTACAGCCTACATTAACGACATGGTTGTGAACATCACTAAAACAAAACGGAGAATTTAAACATGATTATCCCCACACTCAATGTCGTTGACCAGGCGATTTCCGAAGTCCAAGACAAGATGAAATACTTTGAAGGACGCAGTAATCAGTTACTCGGTGAAATGAGTAATGCGATGACAACGCTTTCTGGTGTTCAGGTTGAACCGGTTAGTAATGTTCCAGAATTGCCGCGACCTGAAAATGCACAGTTCCAGAATATTGAAACACCGGACGCGCCTGAACTGAATGTCACTGCACCAGTACCGCATATCCTGGACCTGGATATTGAAAGACCTACAGCCATGACTGCACCGGCAATTCCTAATCTGGAAATCAATCTGCCTGATGCACCCATCATGCAGAATGATATTGAGATTCCGTCAGAACTCACTAATTTTTCTTTACCTGAAATCGACACCAACATTGAAATTGGTACCTTGCCACAACTCAGCTTAACTGGTCTGGATATTGGCCGTAATACAGTCAATATTGATGTATCAGAACTTTTGGGTGGTCTGGATTTATCTGATCTGAATTTACCCGAAGCACCTGAAAACCCGATCTTAACCTTTCCGACATTGCCAAGCCTGGGTAACTTTGATTTACCGGTGCGACCAGATATTGATATTGGCAGTGTGGAAATCCCCGATGCGCCTGAAATTGTATTGCCTGAAATAGAAGCCCTGCAAGCCATTACCTTGCCGACCTATGAGCCAGAAGCCTTACCGGTATTTGATGACTTGCCACCGGAGTTTAGTGTAGAGCTGCCAAGTGATATTGATAGCATCATGCAACAAGCACAGGACATTGCTGCAACGGACTATCACGCTCATAACAAGGACAGCGCGATTCAACCATTGGTTGCTGAAATCCGCGACTGGATACAAAGTAAAGCATCTGGAACCGGTTTACCTGTAGATATTGAAACAGCACTGTTTAATCGTGCACGTGAACGTAATAGCCGTGAAACAGAACGTGCTGTACAAGAGGTGATTGATCAGTGGGCCAGTCGCGGTTATAGCTTGCCACAAGGATCGACACAGAAGCAGATCGATGCCATCCGGGATGATGCACGTTTAAAAAGTGCTGATCTGAATCGTGACATTATGATTCAGTCCTTTGAAAAGCAGCTTGAGCATATCCGTTACCTCACCGAGCAAGGTATTGCCCTGGAACGGTTAAAGCAAGACCTATGGATTGCTTATGTCGGTAACATCATGGATGCAGCCAAGTTCCAGGTCGAAAGTAAACTGAGTTTATTTAATGCACAAATCTCGATTTTTAATGCGCGTACCGATGCGTTTAAATCGATGATCGATGTATACAAGACCAAGATTGAAGGCACCATTGCTAAAATCACCGCATTCCGTTCCCAGGTGGAAGCACAGGTGGTGATTGGTCAGATCAACCAACAGACAGTTGAAATCTTCAAGTCCAAGATTGATGCGGTCATGTCTAATGTTGATGTGTATAAAGCACTCATCCAAGGTGCAACTGCACGTGCTGACCTAGTGAAAAGCCACTTTGATGCCTACAAAACCGAAGTGCAAGCATACAGTGAGCAGGTTGGGGCAGAGCGAATCAAGGTGGAAATGTTTGATTCTCAAATCAAGGCCGAAGGCACCAAAGTACAAGCCTATGAATCTTTGGCACGTACCTATGCCACCACTATTGAAGGTCTTTCGTCTAAAGCCAATATCAAGATGAAAGAAGGCGATATGAAACTGGAAGCGGCACGTGTACGAATTGCAGAGTTTCAGGCCAATACCGAAGCCTATCGCGCATCTATGGATGCACAGTCGAAAGTGCTGCAGTTTGAAACCGAAGCATACACGGCCAATCTGGAAGCAATGAAGTCGCAGATTCAATTGTCCATTGAGAAGATGAATGCGCAAGGTAATCTGGTTGAATCCAATTCACGCACACGGATTGCCCTGGCCGATGCCTTGTCTAAGTATGCTGAAATGAAAATCCGGGTCGGGATTGCTAATTCAGATACCCTGGCACGATTTGCCGATATGCGCTCACGTACTGCGATTGCGGTATCAGAAGCACATTCACGCTATGCAGACTTATCGCTACGGACCACGATTGCCAACAGTGATATTTATAACCGCTACATTGAATCTCGTACACGTGTCGCACTGGCCAATGCAGATACCCAGGCCAAGTATGCCGACTTGAATTTACGCACCAACCTGGCGTATGCAGATACTCAAGCCAAGTTTGCTGATATGAAAATGCGTACCGGTATTGCCAATGCAGAAACCCAGGCTCGTTATACCGATATGAATATCCGGACTAACCTGGCTTATGCTGAAATGCAGATCAAAAAATATGAAGTCGATCTCAGTAATGCTATCAAGAAAGCCGAACTTGCAGCGGAAAGCATGAAAGGTATTGCGCAGTTCAATACACAGCTTGCCGCAGGTGCTATGTCTGCTATGCACGTTTCAGCTAGTATTAGTGGTAGTGGTTCAACTTCAATTGGCTACAGTGCCAGTGAGTCTGAATCTAAGAGCGAAAGCCACAACTACAGCTATTAAGCGTAGTGTTCATTAGAAGCAGCTAATTAAAGACATACTTTTAATCACTCTCAAAACTATCTTTGCACAAAGATAGTTTTGTGTTTCAACTTTATAATTATTTATATTACTTCTATTTCACCAATAGATTCGATGTTAATTATAGATTCAGAATATAGGTCATGTAAGTGATCATCTAAATCATCTGGATCACATTTAGCAATCTCAGAAAAATCTACACTACTTGTATCTATTGTAATCGACACGATTCCTGTCACTTTAATATTGATATCACTTTCAGCACGAAGAACATGATCATTCCAATCTTCAACGGAAATATTTGAAGCAAGGTTTTGACCCGAATAAAATTCGGAATAATAATCAGATTTATTAACAAAATAATCGACCAATACTCCCACTTCAAGTTCAAAATTATATCCAATTTGATTATCGCCATAATGTATAGGATTATCTAAATCAATTCTGATATTTTCGCCATTATGATAAGAATTTATGCTGGCTTCACCATCCATATCATTCGACAGAGGAATATCATAAATATTGGCATATAAAATTTTTTCACCAATTTGAGACTCAAGAAAAGATTCTATTAAACCTGTAGTTGCTTCGTATTCTTTAATAAAGTCCACTAAATTTGTGAGCCTACCTTGGAGAATAACTTTACCCCTAATAGTGTCTAGTTCTTCAAGTATTTCTTGTACTTTTTTTGAATTAATAAAATCAACAATTGTCTTATGTATTTCAATATTAGACATGTCTTTAAACGTATTATATACCTTTGAATCTTTTGCTAAGACAGTTAAATTGGTAACTGTTTCTTTGATTTCTTTAATAGCACTACAGATAAAACTATCTGGTATATCCTCTCTATTCTTTTTCGATGTTAGGGGTGCTGTTCCATTGAAATATGCATCCCAAGCAGAAATTGCCTGAGCCTTGTTTAATTCCCATATATTGCTATTTAGGCCATTTACCCAAGCATTAGAAAACCTTTCAACATCTGATAAAATCTCACTATCTATTTGCTTAACTTCTTTTTTCATACCATTAAATTTTTCATAGAGTTCGGTTGGTTTTTGAACACTATTGAATTCTTTTAAACTTTTCTGTAATGCCTTATATCTTGTTAGGTAAAATTCTTTCTCTTGAGACTCAATTTCTTTTTTAACGATATAGGGAATGTGTATGGTTATTTTATTGGCATTAACGAGTCGTTGAAGTGCTTTGTAATTTGCATCATTAACAGATTTATTATTTTCAATTGCACTTGTATCGATAGCTATATGAATCATAGATTTATTTTTAAAATTGAATACATTGCTATGCTAAAAAAATATTTGAATGAATGCAAGTTAAACCTATAGTCCTCTAGGGTTCGCCTTAAGTCCTATCTGATGGGTATCTTTTACCAATCAAATAAGATTTAGGGCTTTTTTATGGGCTTCGGTTTAAAAAAAGGGCAGAAAAAGCCCAATCAGGAAGGCGGTAAAATTCAGGGGCCGGGTACAGGTACGTCTGATGACGTACAAAAGACTGTGCCGAATGGAACCTACATCATGCCGGCAGATTCAACCGCTCAAATTGGTGAACAGAATTTAGAGCAGCTTGGCCAAGGTAAACCGCTGGATATAAATGTCAGCAATGGCGAATTCCAGATGACACCAGAGCAGGTGCATGCAGTCGGTGCACAAGCACTGGATCAAATGAAAGATCAGACCCATACCCCAAGTGGCTTACCACAAACCATCATGGATCAACCAGGTGAAAAACCAAAGCTATTTTTCCGGGATGGTGGATTGGTGCAAAACCGTTATCCTTCTGCAGATGAAGTGCGTAAAGCACAACAGACACGTTTAGGCGGCCCTCAAATGCGGGATGTCACACCGGAGCAACGTCAATTGCCAGCGACACGCACTCCACAACCAAGTGCTCCATCTGTACAGCATCCTCAATTTCAAGTGCCCAAAACTTCTGAAATGCTAAAAAGTAGTGCTAAAAATACCGCAAAAGGTCTAGGTGTATTCCATGGTATTGCATCGATGGCAGGGGGGGCGGTTGATGGTTTTAATACATCAACAGAAGATTATGCGACACGTATGGGGTTGGATCCTAAGGTTGAGCGTGGCGTACTGCCTGATTTAGGGATTCGTACCGCTGGTGTATTATCTGATGTTGGGAATAGAGCATCATTTGGCTTGCTTGGCAGCCGATTTGCCGACAAACAAATCAATCAAGCCCGTGCAGATGCCGATGCAAATATGGCAGATATTGCCAAACGACGTGCAGAGCGGGATGCAATACGTGCAAAAGCAACACCACAACAGCAAGTAGCTACAACACCAGCACCGTCATTTAACGATCAAATGAATGAGGCAATGTATGGTTCAACTGCAGGTAATCAAGCACAATCTGGCACAACAAATCCTTATGCAATTCAGCAGAACGGGAACAGTTTCAGCTATGCCAATCCAGGAGCAGCAGCTCAGGCCCGTGCTTCAGGTGTTCCTGAAACTCAAGCGAGTGGTATTCGTCGTCAGGCTCGAGATCCTGAAGGTGTGGCGAAGTTTATGGCCAATACCCGGGAGATGGGACCAAGTGAACAGCAGATTCAGGCTGCGATTGGGCAGCAGATGAATCCACAGGGTTTTGGATTGCGCTATCCAGATCGACCGCAAATGACAGATGAACAAGTAAATGAACGTCGTCAGTTGGTCCGTGATATCAGTGCGCCTATCAAGGGTGCACGTGGGATGACTGCGAATCAACGTGGACAGTTACTTGAGCTGAACCAGGGTGATCAGAACCGGGCGGTGCAGATGTATAACACTGATGCCAATAATATGACCAGTGTTCAAAACAATAGCACCAACAATGCTGCCAGCATATTGCAAACTGGTATGCGCGAAGATGGTCAGAACATGCGTCATGGTGCCAGTCTTGCTCAAGATGGTGAGCAGTTCAATGCCAACTTTGGTTTAAAAGCGCGTGAACAAAATCTGACTGAGAAGAAGGAAGGTTTTGGTATTCGTCAGGCGGAGCGAGTTGAGAAACTGCATGAAATGTATGATAAAGCTCAGACTGATGAACAGCGTCAGTCTATCCAGCAGCGTATTAACCGCTTAACTGGTGCGAAAGATCAGAATGGCCGTGATCGTTATATGGCAGTTGGTGGTGGTCAGGAATGGGATGAAAATACAAGAAGCATGATCAATCGTCCACAACAGATTTTTGATACTCAGTCTCGTCAGTATGTCGATCTTGGCAATCCGCAACAGGGACAGGGTCAGTCGACACAGCAATTTGAAAACTACCAGGTGGTTGAGGATGCCAACGGTAACCGAGCCTATGTAGTTAATGGGGAATATGTCCAGATCCCTTAAATAAAAAGCCACCTAAACGGTGGCTTTTCTTTATTAATTACATTGCATCTGACCACCAATATCTCGGCACATACGACCATTATTATAATAAGTGCCATTATTTCCATTATAGCGGTTGCCCTGATTATCCCAACAACCAGACCCATCACAACTGGTCATATGTGTTGACGTTGGTGCTTTTGTCTGAGGAGGCATAGGTGCTGAATAGGAGTTTCTTGAGTTTGAGTTAGCAGCTGGTACATCTACACCTGACATGGCAGCTAAAGTATTGCGCTGATTAGCAGTCAATCCTTTTGAACCCTTATAAGGTGTGCTCGCTTCTTTAATAATTTTTTGACGCAAAGCTTCATCTTCTGCGTTGCGTTCAGATTGCCGTGGTGTATAAGCTTGCTGCGTGGCGGCCTGATATTGACGGTTTTGTGTACTATTAGTAGAAGGCTTTGGTGTATAGGCTCGTTGTAGTGCAGGAGGTGTGCCAAGTGATCTTATGGTGTCAATTTTTTGCTGTTTTGCACCTGATGGGGGTGGCTTACTTGAATAGGTGACATTCCCCTTACTGTCTACCCACTTGTAATAGTTTTTGGCTTGTACGTGTGAAAATGAAAACCCCAATATCAAACTCGTTAAAATCACTTTTTTTAACATTATGTTATCCCTCGTTTTTTGTAGATTATTAAGGACTGAAATGAGCATTAATGCAATAGTTTTGTAGGGTTCGACCAGTACTAAGTGGAAGCAGCATGATTTAGGCATACCATAGGAGCGTGTCATGCCTGATTCCAAAGTCATCAATAATCCCTTCTTAGAAGAACAGAATACTACAAAAGTTAGTCAGCCCAATGGCTCTAAATTTGATCCAAGTACTGCCAAGCCTGTGGCAAATACAACTCAGGCTTCAAACAATAAAAATACCAAGTTTGATCCAAGTACAGCCAAGGCGGTAGATAAAGGTTTTGGTGGGCATGTCCGTGACTTAGGTGCATCCCTGATGGGTGGTCTTGCATCGGTGCCAGACGTTGCAGTCGGTGTTGCTGATCTGTATTCCGGTGGTCGCGCAGGTAAGGCTGTAGATAATCTTTCAGACAATTTCAAACTGGGTGATGGTCGGAAGTACTGGCAGGACCAAAAAACAGATCATGCCAAGGTTCAGTCGCAGGAATTTTCTGATACTGAAGGAATTGTTGATAAAACCAAGGTGGCATTATCCAATCCATCCATGATCACCAATACAGTCGTTGAGTCTTTGCCATCTATGGCACTGGGTGGTCTGGCAGGCCGTGGTCTAAATGTAGCATCCAAAGGTCTGATTAATCCGGTTGCTGCAGGTGCTGCTGGTGAAGGTCTGGTCATGGCTGGTGCTCAGGCTGAACAGATCCGTCAGGAAACTGATGATGGTCTGCTGACTGGAAAGCAGGTTGCTGCGGCAGCGGGTACCGGTGTAGCAGGTGGTTTGCTTGGTTTTCTGGGTGGTACCGTTGCTAAAAAACTAGGTTTTGAAGATGTAGATACGCTGATGGCCCGTGGCGTTAAGCCTGAACAAATGGCGAATGAAATTTCACAAATCCCGTTCTCGAGTATTCCTAAAAGTGTCGTACTCGGTGCAATCAGTGAGGGTCTACTTGAGGAAATGCCACAGTCAGTGACTGAGCAGGTCCTTCAAAACTATGCGCTGGATAAGGATCTGTTTGAAGGTGTGGATGATGCCATCGTTATGGGCACCTTAGCTGGTATGGCCATGGGTGGTACCGTGGCAGGGGCCAGCCAAGTATCGAAGTGGGCAGGTCAGCCAAATATTGAAAATCTAGCATCAGGTGACGAAACAGATACTACAGGCAGCACTCCAATGTTGCCAGCACCAACGGGTGGTAATGGCGGCACCGGTTTAGGTTTTGATGGCCTGCAAGGTGAGTATATTCCTGCCGGTCAGCAAGATGCTGTAGATCCAGTCCAGGCGCGTCAGAACTTTGAATATGACCAGATGCCGACCGATGCAGAACGTCAAATTGAATTTGGTGGTCTGTCACGTCAGTCTGCGCCAACACCATCCCAGCAGATGGGGCTTGATCCAAATCTAGGTCCACTTTCTGCAGCAGCTGCAACAGCTGTAGACAATGGTGTATCTCAGCAGATGCAGATTGAGATGCAGGCACAAACGGCAGCTGAAACAGCGTCTAACGTTGCCGGGAAGACTGAAGACAGTAATGCACCATTACAACAGGCAGCAGATGCAGCACGTGAACTTACACCTGAACAGATCCATGGCAAACAAAGTACCTATGGCGCAGACGTTACTACGGCGATTGAACAGCTGAAACAGCGTCAGCAAGGAGAACAAAATGCAACAATCACTATTGATGAAGGCATTCAGAATGGAACAGCACAGCAAGGAAATGCACCGTTTAACAATGGAAGCCAACCAGTTTCTGAACAGCATGACACCAATGCAGCGTCTGCGATGGGAGCAGCGCAGAAGGGATTACAACCTGCGAAATCTGATGCAGATCAGATCGTCCCATCTAACCAGAGTCTAAATGAAATCCAAACTAGCGAAGCAAAATCCAAACTACCTGATATTCAATCCAAAGTAACCGAACTGGAAGCACAGCTTGTCACTGAAAAATCAGTACCTAAAAAGGCGCAGATCCGCAAGCAGATTGCTAAATTGCAGCAAGACAACCCGATTGATCAGGGTGCGCATGCAGCTGCGACCAGCATTCAGAATGATTTGCCAGAACCTACTCAGGCACAAATTGAAGCCGGAAATTACAAGAAGGGACATATCAAAGTTCATGGTTTGGATATCACTGTAGAAAACCCGCGTGGTTCTGAGCGACGCGGTACCGATCCTGATGGAAAGGAATGGGCTCATGAAATGAGTGACCATTACGGTTACATTAAAAAAACGACTGGCGCAGACAATGAGCACATTGATACCTATGTAGGACGTAATCCTGAATCAGATCAGGTTTTTATTGTGGATCAGATTGATCAGAAAACTGGTGGCTTTGATGAACACAAGGTAATGATGGGCTTTAATTCAAAAGAAGAAGCAGTTCAGGCCTATTCATCTAACTTTGATGACGGCTGGAAGGTAGGCCCTGTGCGTGCCATGAGTAAGGATGAGTTTAAGTCATGGTTAAAAAATGGGGATACCAAGAAACCTGCAGGTGGAAGTGCAGCACCTCAGTCCGAAACCACCATAGATCCACAGAGTATTCAGCGTGACTATGGTGACAGCCTGGAAAGCGTGATGTCTGATGTTGAAACACTGGCTGATGATTTTACGATTGACCTGCATAGCGTTCCCAAAAAGAGAAATGCACTCAAAAATCCAAACTATCATGCAGTACAACATGAAAATGGCCGTGTTGAAATTTTGGGAATGAAGCATCCCGCTACGGGTGAATGGGTCGGGAAAGCACCGACAGAGGATAAAGCTCCGGTGCAAGACAGTCCGGCTCCGGCACAAGCTCCGGTGCAAGAGCAAAATAAGGATATTAAATCCAACTCTCCGGAAAAACCGGATAGTTCAAAACCTGCTGCCACAAAACCAAAAGAAGTCATTCAGGACTTTGGTGAAAAAATTGGTGGTGCACGTAAAGACACTGCAGTAAAAACTGGTAAAAAACCTGTAGCAGAAAAACCTAAAGATGACCGTCCGACCTGGGCCAAACGTTTTGAGATTTCGGAAATTGCAGCATCATCCAATCCAGCTGAAGTCGGCAAGTGGACGATTTCAGATGCCAAAAATAAGGACTGGATGGGCAATAACCGTCGTCTTACCAATCAAATGTTTAACAGCCAGGAAGAAGCTGAGAAGTTTCTACCTGTGGCAGCGGTTGCTATGAAGCATCGTGTCACCACTGACACAAAAGATGGAAAAAAAGGCTACATCATTGTCCGAACCGTATCAGACCGTAAGCATGTGCAGGTTGTGCAGCAGTTGTTTGATACCCGTGATGCAACAAATGAATACCTGGTACGTCATGCGCAGGAAATTTTAGAGACTAATACCACGTTTGGTGAGCTAGATCTGCCACGTCCTGAGAATACTCAGCGTACCGGTGTAGCCCGCCGTGAAGGAGATGCCAAAGATTCTGACTTTAGCCGTGTATTCGGGTTCCGTGGTGTGGAATTTGGCAACTGGAATAATCAGGCCGAACGTCAGGAATTATTGAATGATGCATTTGATGGCCTGATGGATCTGGCTGAAGTTTTGAATATTCCACCAGAAGCTTTAAGCCTGAATGGAGAACTGGCACTGGCATTTGGTGCCCGTGGTCAAGGCTTGAGTAGTGCCAAAGCACACTATGAATCTAATCGTGTCGTTATCAATTTAACCAAAATGAATGGTGCCGGATCTCTGGCGCATGAATGGTGGCATGCATTCGATCATTACCTGTCACGCCAAGATGGTTCAGCCAGTTCTGTATGGATCCAGCATGAAGATGGGTCCCGTAGTCTGAATGTAAAAGCGAACCCGGCAGATCGCTTTGCAAGTCATGGTTTCAAGGTGGTGAAGTCCGGCGTACGTGAGGATGTGCGTAATAACTTTGAAAAGCTTATGGTGACAATGTTTAAAAAGTCACAGGCTTATATTGAAGATACACAGGCAGCAGATGAGTTTGTGGCACGTTCACGTGACGAAGTTCAGGATAAGCTAAATTCTATCCGTGAGAACCTGACCAAGCAGCTCGATCCGCAGTACTACAAACGATTTAATAAACCTGCCTCTGCAGACCAGCTGGCAGAGTTCGACACTGCAGCAGAGCTTATTATCACAGGCCAGTTACTTGAGACTGAGGCGCGTAAGAACCCCAAAAGCCGTAGTACTTTTGGTGGGTACCGCCATACTAATGATGCGCTGGACAAGATCAATGAGATTTTTAAAGCCGTCCGTGGTCGATCAGGATTTAATGCAGACTTTAAGGGAGTACTGGACTATCTTCGCGGCAGCATGAGCCGCTATATGGGCCGCCTTAAACTACTTGCTGATGCACAGCAAAGCACGACCAAGTACAAGTCTGTACCGACTGAGTTTGCCATGAATGCCAAAGAGCTAGATCAAGGTCGAGGTAGTGACTACTGGACGACTCCACATGAGATGTCGGCACGTGCATTCCAGGGATATGTAGAAGATAAGATCTCTGCCAAAAATGCCCGTAGTCCTTTCCTGAATTATGGTCCTGAAAATGTGGGTATCCTTACACCTTATGGCGTAAAGCGACCTTTCCCATCTGGTGAGGAACGTGTTGCAATCAATCAGGCTTTTGATGATCTGATCGGCGGGTTGCAGACTGAGAAGACTGATACCGGTACACGTCTTTATAGTCGTGCTCAAGATAATATGCAGTCTGGCCAGACACCAAAACAAGTGCGTGAAGCTCTAGTTGATCGCTTCGGTGAAAAGACTATTTCTAGCCTGGAGCGTCGTGGGCTACTCGATATTGTCAGTACTGTAGATGAACCAGGTGTGGAAGGCTTTTATCAGAATGGCCGTGTAACCTTGGTTGCAAACAACCTGAACGAAACCAGCATTATCCCAACCTTCCTGCATGAGCTGGGTGGTCATGGTGGATTCCAGAATGTCATGAGTGAAGAAAAATATGCCGACCTTATGGGTATATTCAACGATATGGTTCAGCGTAAACATCCGCTTGCACTAGAAGCCAAACGTCTTGCAGAACGTGAAACTGATACCAAAACACAGCAGCTGGAATACCTGCCTTATCTTTTAACCCTAGCTTCTACTCAGCAAGAGATGAATGCCCTGCAAAAAAGTGCAATCAAACGCTTTATTGATAAGGTCGTGAGTGCTGTGAAGGCATGGGCCTTTGATCGCTTGGGTATCAATTTAAATCTGAATGAAAACGATATGGTGGCCTTGGCCAACCGCATGATCCAGCAGCAAATTGCCGAACCGACTTCAGTAGAAAATGTACGTGCACAACTCCAAGGTACAGATCAGTGGATGAAAGCACCGAATGGTAAACCTACCAATCTGACTGAACAGCAGTGGTTGCAGGTACGGACACCAGAATTTAAACAATGGTTTGGTGACTGGGAGAATAGCCCTGAGACCGCCTCTAAAGTGGTCGATGAGAATGGCGAACCTCAAGTGGTTTACCACGGCACATCCTCTCAATTCACCCGCTTTAAACTTGGAGGTGGTTTACTGGGTCGTGGCGTGTATCTAACCGATCGTTATGAAGAAGCGCAAAATTATGCCGGCAGCCGCTCTCAAGATAATGAAGGGACAGTGATGCCCCTGTTCGCCAATATTCCAGAGATGTTTGATAGCAATTCCAAGACCACACGTGAGCAGATTGTTGGTGCTATGCAAGACGGTTTCAATGGAATTCGGCACCAGTTCAACGATATGGATTACCTGGTCGCATTTAACCCGGAACAGGTCAAATCAGCCGTTGGAAATACTGGACTATTTAGCAGTCAAGATACCGATATCCGGTTTAGCCGGCAGGCCAACGCTCAGCAGATTATTCAGAATCTGGTTAGCAATATGAATAAGCAGGGTCGTAATAAACTTAAAACCGAAGCAGGTTATAAGGCTACACATGCTTTGCAGTATGTATTAGGTGCACTGGGCCGTCGTCAGTTGACAGAGTTGTATCAAAAGCTATTACCACAATTAAAACCATATAACGATATGGTGGCGATGATGGATGCTGATCAGAACGAAGTGGCTGCAATGTCAGATGAACTGGCACGTCGTTGGGCTGACTTGAAAGATGAAAAAGAGTTGGCCAATGTGATGCACGATGCAACCTTGGCCAAGATTGATCCTGCCAAGCCATATCAACCAGGTGACAGTGTTGCAGAATATGCCAAGCTGAAAAAACAGTTTGATGCATTATCTGATGACGCGAAAAAGGTTTATCGAGAAGCACGTGATGCCTATAAAAAGCATCACCGTGATGTGCGCCAGGCAATTCAGGATCGTATTCTGCGCTCAAGTATCAGTAATCAGAAGAAGACTGAATTACTGCAGCAGATGGATGCTAATTTCTTTGGTTATACGCAGGGTGTGTACTTCCCGTTACAGCGTTTTGGTAAATATGTGGTAGTGGCGAAGAATAATAAAGGCGAAGTGTTGAGTGTTAGTCGTGCTGAAACCTTGTCCGAGGCTTATAAATTACGTGAAGTTTTATTGACAGAATATCCAGGCAGTAATGTGCTTGAACCAAAACTTGATAAAGAATTTAATGCGGCCCGAGATGGTGTAGGCCGTGGCTTTATGACTACTCTATTTAATGAGTTGGGCAGCCTAGGATTGAATGCACAACGTCAGACAGAGCTAGAAGATATTTTAGGGCAGTTATACCTAAAATCATTGCCGGATCTATCTTATGCAAAACACTCAATTCACCGTAAAGGTACCGCAGGTTTTAGCCAGGATGCTCGTCGTGCCTTTGCCCAGAATATGTTTCATGGTGGCAGTTACTTGGCCAAGCTGCGTTATAAAGATCAACTTGAGGAAATGCTGGATGGAATGCAAAAGCATGCTAATGATGAATTTAATGCTGGTAAAGGTTATGACCAGCGTGTAGCACAACAAGTCATCGAGGAGATGAATAAGCGTCACAAGAATATGATGGAGGCGAATTCACACCCATTATCGACAGCTTTAACCAGTTTAGGCTTCCTGTATTACCTGGGTTTATCACCAGCATCGGCAGCAGTAAACACCTTGCAAACAGTATTGGTGGCCTATCCTCAGATGGGTGCCAAGTGGGGATATGATAAGGCAGGGGCAGCACTGGCTCAGGCATCAAATGATTTCCGTAAAGGCGTGTCAATCAAAGGGATCAATCCAAAGAACTGGGAAAATGATATTGCCAAGATTCTGAAAGGCGATGAGCTCAAGGCTTATGAAGAAGCTGTGCGTCGTGGTGTGATCGATGTGACCATGGCACATGACTTGGCCGGTATTGCCCAAGGTGAAGATAGTGGTGTGATGTGGAAACTGCGTCCGATTATGCGGGTCGCAAGTACTCTATTCCACAATGCTGAACGTTTTAACCGTGAAGTGACCTTTATTGCAGCGTACCGGCTGGCACGTGATAGTGGCTCAATGCACGAACAGGCTTTTGAGCAGGCAATGGACTCTACCTATAAGGGCCACTTCGATTATTCATCAGGGAATCGCCCACGAATCATGCAAGGTAATATTGCCAAGGTCATTTTGTTGTTCAAACAGTTTGGCCAGAACATGATTTACACCTTGGCACGTACCGCTCACCAGTCGCTTAAAGGCGAAACTCCTGAAGCACGTCGTGAGGCACAGCGTGCATTAGCCGGTATTATCGGTATGCACACCGTATTTGCCGGGGTAATGGGCTTGCCTTTGGTTGGGCCGATTCTGGCCATGGCTTCAATGCTTGGAAGTGATGATGATGAACCTTGGGATGCGGAGGTAGCGATACGCAACTGGCTGGCAGATACCTTTGGCCAAAAAACTTCTGAAGTTCTTATGAAAGGTGCTTCACGGTTTGGCCCAGCTGACTTGTCTGGCCGTGTTGGTATTAATAATTTGTTATTACCAGATGTACAGGATGGCCTGCAAGGTAAAGACTTTAGTGATGCCATGGTGATGAGTGCATTAGGCCCAGTGGTAGGGATTCTCACCAATACCTTTAAAGGCTTGGAAGAACTTAAAGATGGTTATGGTATGCGAGGGGTGGAAACCATGTCACCTGTATTCTTGCGCTCTCCGTTACGATCTATTCGTTATGCGACCGAAGGTTCAATAGATAAGACAAAAGTGGTTATTAAAGATGATGTGGGTATGTTGGGCCTTGCAGCACAGGCAGTTGGTTTTAGCCCAAGTGAAGTGCGTTTGGCCACCGAAGGGCGTAGCGCAATCTACTCTCATACCAAGCGTTTGGATAATCGTCGTGATGATCTAATGAATGATTATGTCCGCGCGGTTCAGCGTGATGATACAAATGACCAAGAAAAAATCTGGGCAGAGATTCAAACCTTCAACCAAAAGAACCCATCACGTCGGATCAGTAGAGTCCAAGCGATGCAAAGTTTACGTCAGCGTGAAAAACGTGTGAAGCAAGCAGAGCATGGTATTTATCTGCCGAACAAGAAACGTGAGGATGCAGATATAGGACGTTTTGCGTTTGATGAGTAAAAGAGAAAGCCCCTTAGGGGGCTTCTTCTTTTAAGCTTAATAAAGGCTAAATTCTATAAAGTCCAACTACCACCTTGTCCTATCTCATAAATGATGAGAATTAAGGCTACTATCATTAGAACGACAACGGCGATTTCTGTTTTTGTTAGCATTTTCGGCGCTTCACTTTTCATCATTCATATGCATATGATAAGTAAAGCAAACAATTAATAACATAAATGTTACAAAAGAATTATTGGTTGTTACAAAGGTGGGGAGGTTTGGTTTTATCTAACCCATTTTGGCAACTGTCTATATTTCTTCAAATACATTTCATCATGGCGACCTGAGACGTCCCAATAAAAAAATACAGCAAGTACCACTGGGAGGACAAGTTGCCCCCAAAATAACCAACCTATATTTTCTGCAATCAGATTTTGCAATGGATAGCTACCGAAATAGTTAAAGCTATGTGCCAATTTTAAAATAGGCATATAGAAAATCGCTAACAAAATTACCAGTGCAGCATAAAGCAAGGATAAGTACTTCAGTTTAGGAAACTCTCTAAAAGCACAATCTATTTTAGTTATTCTAAAATCTAACCACTCAGGCATGGCAACCTCATAATATTATTTATATATTCAATTTATACAATATATTGTTGTTTTTTCAAACATTAAAAAACCACTCTCCGGAGTGGTTTTAGTTTAATTAAGTTATCAGGCAGTCTTTGGGGGGAAATATTTTATATATAATGCCTCTACCAACGCTTGGGAAATTTCTTTTGCACTTTCTACACGTTCACTCCAGTCTAATTTAAATTTCTTCATTATCATTATGCTTAAAATCTAGACTTGGTTGTACTTGTTCAATGAGATCGTCTAATTCTTTTATGAGCGCCGGTTTAGTCTGTTTCCCATTCACTGATAAGAATCGACCCGCCTCTGATAGTGATTGGGTAATAATTTCTACTTGCACGGAAATTTTTGCAATTTGTGCCTGTAACCCATCTTTAAGCTGACGTGCTAGTTGCTCTTGCTCAATAAAATATTTTCGAATCTCATGGCCTTTTTCATTTCGTTCCATCATTCCGAGGTGTTTGGTCATATCTACCGAGATGATGTATTCAGTGGTTGGTCGTCCACCTTTTAGGTTATCGTCTTTTTTGACGTAAACCTGATAATCAAAATTTTCTTCAAATTTACACTGTGCAATTCGTCGTTTAATCCAATGAGAAAACTCAGCCTTTACTTCCAGCATCTTGTATAAATCACGCGCATTCACACCCAACTGGATTCTTCCATTCAACTCAACTTCGATGAATAGAGGTCGATCTTCAATTTTTAAAACTGTGCTCACCGCCTTACTCCAAATGATTCCGTATTCATAAAGATGCTTCTGGCTTTTACGTCTTGCTGTGTGTTTTTTAGGCTAAATGCTCCTGTGTAGGGTTCGCGTAACTATCTGTAAAAAGTCAATGATGCATCAATAGATCAGAATTTGTATTGAGAGCGTTATGCAAGAGAACACCATCCCCTGGATCATCAAGATCGTACCCGCAGTTGTTGGTGCAATCTTGGCACTGGTCCTAAGTGGTGACATTGATAAAGACGGAAAGATAGAAGTCTCACTGAATGTCATCGTCAAGTTTATGGCCAGTGTAACTGTCAGTTTGTATGGTGGTTCGGCTTTCATTGAATATTTCAACTTACTCCACGTATCTACGATGTACCAAGGCGCAATCATGCTGTTCTTTGCAGTATTTGGCTTGCTTGGGATCGGCATCGTTTATCAGTCTGTTGCGTTACTGCAGGGGAAATCTATGTCCGAAGTGCTGCATGAAATTAAAGCGGCATTTTTAGCAATTTGGGGGAATGGGAAGAAATGAATATTGAACAATTTTTAAATGAACTCATCCGCCGTGAAGGTGGCTATGTAAATAATCCTGCGGATCGAGGCGGAGCAACAAAGTACGGTATTACCGAAGCTGTAGCGCGTCAAAACGGTTATAAGGGCCACATGAAGGATCTGCCTGAATCACTTGCGCGAGATATTTACCGCAAACAATATTGGATAGTACCGCGTTTTAACCAGGTGAATGCACTTAGTCCACTGGTTGCAGAAGAATTGCTTGATACAAGCGTGAACTGCGGTGTTGGTTTTGCCAAGCCTACTTTGCAGCGCGCCTTAAACCTATTGAACAACCAGGGTAAAGGTGGTTGGCCTGACTTGGTACCAGATGGTGTATATGGTCCGGCTACCTTAGGTGCATTAAAAACATTTTTGGCCAAGCGTGGCAAGGAAGGCGAAAAGACCTTATTGAAAGTCTTAAATATTTTGCAGGGCAATCGTTACATTGAAATTTGTGAACGCAACCCAAGCCAGGAGCAGTTTTTCTTTGGATGGATCTCGAATCGAGTGGTGATTTAAATGGTACTAGATGCCTTTTTAGCCCAATTCTATAAAGCTGTGATTGTGGTGCTGCTGGCCTTACTTGCCCTAGCAGTTGCCTTTGGTGCATGGAAGCACATTGCACTTGAGCGCAGTGAAGAACAGCGCGAAGCCGATATTGCAAAAGCAATTAAACCTTATGTAGATGCGGAACGTGAACAACGTAGCCGCGCTGATAAAGTGAGTGGTCAATATGAAGAACTTAAAGGTCAGGATCGAGTGCACACGGAAGTCATTAACAACAAAGTTGAGAAAATCACGGAACGCCCTGTTTTTCGTAACGTGTGTCTTGATGCTGATGGCGTGTCAATCCTCAACGAAGCCGGTCGCATGGAACCTGCCGGCGAATCTGACTCAGGACTGTCCCGACCTCCCTGAGATTGAATTGGGTGATGGTGGTTATGTGCTGAAAGCCTGGGTAAAAGATCGCCGAATGTATGTTGAATGTGCTCAAGCCAAACGTGCTTTAAATCAAGCTATTAAAAGGCCTTCAAGTTGAAGGTCTTTTTTGTGGGGTAACTATGCAGGAAGATCAGGTAATTCGAGTAAAAGCTAAGCCATCATTAGGTGTGAGAATTTTGCGCTGGTTGATTTGGTGGGGATAGCCAGACGTAAATGGCGGATTTAAACTTAAGGTAAATCACCTTGAGGTCATGATGTTACAACAAGAAATTAAGGTTGCCTGGTTGCAAGAACAAACTCCTAATTGAGCGTTTTGGTTGGAGTAAAAATAGTTAGGAATATTTTTGGAATAAAAAACTATTAAAAAGTAAAAAAAGGTTGTATAAATACTTATAAATTATTCCTTAAGAGAGTTGTATGGCTTTAGCAGAAGAGATTCGCGCACATGATTTAATTAATCCTTATGCAGATATAATTATTGAATCTATTAGAAGTGCATGGATGGAATGGCTTGGTAGTCCATTTTTTGGAAAATGGTCTTCGAGAGGAAGGGCTACATTTGTTTGGGAAACAGTGATGGATTCTCTTAAGGATAAATTCAAGGGAAATAGAGATGTATATATTTTAGATAAAGGCACAACAGTTCTTTTTGTTGTAAAACAAGAAATTGTATTTCGATTTAAGCTAGCTGACAAAAGTGGTCGTAGTAAAAATGTTCAGACGAAATCTGCAAAAAGCTTTCATGATCCTGAATTAGATTATAATTTGTTAGCAGAGGGTGGTATCGCAAGCGATATACCTCGTGTTGAAGTTGTTTATTCTTTAAATAAAACAGCTACTCAAATTGATAATATTAAAATGATCGCAAGAGACAAGAGTGCACTGGTTTGGAATACAAGTTTAGTCAGTACTCAAAGTTCATTTGTCGAACTTGGTAATATTTCAAATAATACTGTTGATAGTGAACCTAAAGCTAAACGACGCTTTAAAGGAAAATCAACAGAAACTGTTAGAAAGAAAGCGGTAGGTGAGATGTGAGTAATGTGACCTTTAATCCTGAGTTGTTAAGGATATTAAGGCAGTATAGAGGCTTTGGGCAAACCGCTCTGGCTAAGGAAACTTCCATGTCGCAGGGAACTCTGTCTAAACTGGAAGCTGGACTATTAGAGCCCAATGAAGAAATTATTACAAAACTCTCTAAGGTTTTAAATTTTCCTGAGTCAATTTTTTTCGAAAGCTACAAGCCGTTTGGTTTGCCTTTAAGTGTGCATCCAATGTACAGAAAAAATGCTTCACTTGGAAAAAAGGCAATAGAGCAATTAGAAGCTGAATTAAATATTCGAATTTTTAATTCCGTGAAACTAATTAAGGCTATTGAATTCGAGGAAGATCTACCTTTGCCTTTTTTAAGTTTGGATATTTATGAAACACCTGAAAAAGTTGCTGAGCTTGTAAGACGGACATGGTTAATTCCTAATGGACCTTTAAGGAATCTAACAGAATATATTGAGCGTGCTGGTTGTTTGGTCTTTCATTGTGATTTCTCCCAAGAGGGGGTTTCTGGAGTTACTTTAAAAGTTCCTGGATTAAATCCATGTATTTTTATTGATAAAAACATGCCATCGGATCGCCAAAGATTTACACTTGCTCATGAGCTTGGGCATGCAATTATGCATAAAATTCCTTCAGAAGATATGGAAGATGAAGCAAATCGCTTTGCTAGTGCTTTATTGATGCCTTCCAAGGATATTAGAGGGCAACTTTCTGGAAAAATAACACTGGAAAAGTTAGCCACATTAAAAATGATATGGCGGGTTTCTATGTCTTCACTTCTGATGACTGCAGATAGGGAAGGACTTTTAACACCATCACAAAAGAAGTATCTTTGGATTCAGATGACTAAATTAGGATATCGAACAAGAGAACCTACAGAGCTTGATTTCCCAAAAGAAAAAGCTCTTACGATAGACCAGATCTTTGATTATTATCAAAATGATTTGGAGTATTCAATAGATGATCTTGTTAACTTGCTTCATACTCCTAAAGAAGATATTGATCAATTATATTCATTAAATATTGTAAGAAAGAAAACACATTTAAGAGTCGTATAAATAGATACTCTTATCAAAAAAAAGCCATGCTGCATAAATATTTATGCGACATGGCTTTTTTCAAAATTTAATCTCCAATTGTCCCCAATACTGGCACCATTCTAGGCCCAAATTTTCGTGCTTTACTTACAATTTCTACCAATTCATCATAAGTCAGATTAAATGAATCAGAACTGTCAAAAACATAGACTACATTCTTATCCTTAAGCTCTTCAGGTTTTTCTGGAATAAAGCGGGTAGGGATCAGCTTCTGAGTTAATTGCTCATCTGTTAAAGCTTTTGGTAAATTATTTGGATCGAATTTTTTAGTCTGCATTTTATTGCCCCCATTTATCAACTATGTCAGCCCAGTCTTGTAGCATTTTCCGGCGTTGACTAATGTATTTAGCGTGATTGTATGATGCTCTTACCTTATTCTGCTCGGCATGAGCAAGTTGCTTTTCAATCCAGTCATCATCGAAATCAAGTTCATTTAAGATAGTACTCGCGGTTGCCCGAAAGTCGTGTGATGTCGAGTTTTTAAGTCCTATTTTCTTTAGAGCACTATTCAATGTAGCACTTCCGATTGTGGTAGCGCTACTGTATGCACTTGAGAATACATACTCTTTGTTGCCTGTTTCAGCATATTGAGACTTGAGTACATTGAACAGTTGATCAGACATAGGAACCAAGTGGATCCTATTCTTTTTCATAGTTCTTTCCTGAGAGTTACTTCGTGTTGAAATCGGGAAAGTAATAATTCTTTCTTCAAAATCGACATACTCCCATTTCATACGTCTAATCTCGATTGAGCGTAGCATTGTATAAGCTAAAGTGAGTAAGGCATTTTTAACTGTTGCTGTGCCATGGTACTTATCAACCCCCTTTCTAAATTGCACCTGCTGCTCTTTTGATAGTGGCTGAGCATGCTCGACATCTGGACGATTGATGGAACCACGTACTGCATAAGTTGGATCATTCTCAGCTCTTAGAGTGGCGATCGCATACCGCATAACAGCACCAATAATTTTAATATTATTTGCTGCGGTAACTTCACCAGTCCCTCTAGCGCCTGTTGTCCGAACACGAGTGATGGTTGATCTTGCAATATACAGGACTTCTGCAGCAGTCACGTCAGCAACACTCTTGGCTCCAATTACTGGGTAGATATCCGTATCAAGAGACCATCTTACTTTTCCAACGTATTTTTCTGATCTGTTTTTTAAGATATCGGCAATATATTCCTCAGCAACGGCTTTAAATGTATTTGCATTCTTCACACTTTGTATGACTTTTTCTTCTTTGCGGGCTAAAGCCGGGTTTTTGCCCTCACTGAGTAGAGCCTTCGCCTCATCACGATTCTTTCTTGCTTCTGCTAGACTTACCCGTGGATATTCCCCTAAACTTAACATTGAGGCCTTGTTTTCAAATCGGTATCGATAGCGCCAAAGTTTTGTACCTGTAGGTCTAATCTCAATACAAAGCCCGTTATGATCAGCAATACGATATGCTTTATCTCTTGGTTTAAGGCTCTTAATTTTGGTGTCGGTGAGCATGTGAGTAACCTAAATAAAATATGAGTAACTTGAAAAATTACTCACAATACTACTCACAAAATAAGATTTTGCATATAGTGTTTAGATTTGTTTTGGTTTTATAAGTGCTTAATTTATAATAAATACAATAATTTAAAATTTGTTTAGATTTGCCTAGCTTTATATAATATTGTTTTCGGATGAAAAACAGTATTTTGTTGCCATCTTACCGGTACATCATCAACTCAATCTGAAAAAAGTAGCGCAGGCCGTAGGATGCAAAAAACTCCAGATGGCAGATCCTAAACATGCAGAACGCTTGACCGGTTATCTAGTCGGCGGAATCAGTCCCATTGGTCAAAAGAAACGATTAAAAACGGTGATTGATGCCAGCGCAGAACAGTTGAATACGATCTATGTCAGTGGCGGTAAAAGAGGCTTGGATATCGGAATAAAACCAGCTGATCTTGCCAATGTGCTCAATGCACAGTTTGTCGATGTACTGGATACATAAGATCGAAGTACGATGATCACCTAAATTCATAGAACCTGAAGTGATAGATTTAAAATGGCTGCATATTTTTTGGTCGGAAATAACAGTAAATCATTTTATACGTTTGTATATTAGATAAGTTAAAACACAGCCTGACTGTGTACACAACAAGGAATGAAAACAAAAATATAAATTATGATGCGGAGCATAATGGATGAAAATTCAAAATAAAAAATGACCACGGTTCTGTCTGACATTATCTGCAATGGCGATGCTTTCTGCGTTGCCGAGTGTACAGGCCGCTACTTCGTCTTTAGCAGCACCTGCCAATTCACAGCAGGTTTTCTTTGTCGGAAATAACTGGGATGGCACAGTAACCGTGATTCGTCCATCGGGTGATTTTGGCAAAATAGGCGTCATTAACATGATTCCTGACCGTAAAGAGCGCCTTAAGGAAATTCACCTGAATCCAATCAAACTGATTGCTTATACTTATTCAGACTACAGCTGGTGAAGGCAATGACCAGCTGGTGGATGATATGTACTCGACACCAGACGGTCAGTCAGTCGTTGCATCGCGCCCAAGTTTCGCTGATGTGGTATCGATTAATATCAAAACCGGCAAGATTAACTGGCGGACGCCTGTTGAAAGCTTCCGTGCCGACCATATGGCGGTATCACCAGATGGGCAACGAGTCGCCGTATCTGCATCTTCAGGAAATGTGGTGCATGTACTGGATATCCATACCGGTAAAGAGTTGGGCCGTTTCAGCACTGGCGATAAACCGCATGAAAACATTTACTTCGATGGCGGCAACAAGATCCTGAACTCTGCCATCGGCAATGTTGAAACCTCGATGGATGCACAGTGGCAAGACTTTACTAAAGGTAAGCGTTTTATCACTATCGCAGATGCCAATACGCATCAGGTGGTAAGAAAAATCGATTTCAGGCCTGCATTGGATGCATTTGGTCGAAAAGATTTGTCCAACTCAGTACGACCAATGGTATTTAGTAAGGATGAAACCAAACTGTATGCCCAGGTTTCATTTTTTAATGGGCTGATTGAGTACGATCTGAATCAGAACAAGATTAGCCGGATCGGACAGCTGCCTGGCAGTGACAGTATTCCGAAAGACCGGACAAAATGGGTGAATGATTCGCGTCATCATGGCCTATCAATCAGTGCTGATGGTGAAAAGCTCTGTGTCGCCGGTACCATGGATAACTACGCTACGATTGTAGATCGCAAAACACTGACAGCCGGGAAACTGATTTCTGCAGATAAACCTTATTGGGCAACGCGAAGCCCGGATGGTCGTAGCTGTGTAATTTCAGAAAGTGAAACAGATGTAGTCACAGTGATTGATTTTGCCACAGGCAATAAAGTGCTGAGTGTACCGGTAGGAAATCATCCACAACGCGTTCGGATTGGTTATGCACCAGCAGACTGGTCAACGCCGTAGTCAATCGTCGATTAGCGAAAAAGACAGCTTTTTGATAAAGGTTGTCTTTGTTGAGCTGAGGACATAAAAATGAATGATAAAACAATTCTGTTCTATGTAATGATCGGATTGCTCTTGTTTGGGACTTTAGTGGGTATTGGTTATCAGGTACGACAAGAAATCTATCGGACGAATTTTACTGATCAGACCCATTCTGATCCGGTCCTGCCAGTTGAAAAATCGGCAAGCTATATATCTGTTAACTCTCCTGAGAATAGTCAAACTACGAAGAAGAAACAGAACGATACGGTTGCAAAGCAAAGCGAATTATCAAAGCAACAAGAACAGTTATATCTGGACTTTACTCAGATCATTAACGCTTTAAGTGAGGGACAACGACCAAATCCTCAACAAGTCAGTTTGTTGATCAGTCAGCAGCAAAAACTGGTAGAGGCCCAACTGGTGAGCAAGGCCGAAGCGAAAGCACAAATTGAGTTTCTGATTAAAGTTCTGCCTGAAATGGATCATGAATTGCATCGGGCGTTGCGAGTATTAGAACAAACTCGAACTTGACGAATTAGATCCAGCTGTATCTTTCATTATTCTCAGTCTGAAAATTGCTCTCATAAAAAAAAGCCCAAAAAATGATCTGGGCCTTTAAATACACACTATAGAAAGCTAAGTATCTTTATAAACAATTTGCAGGCTTGGGTACACCAGCCAAACGGCTTAAGTGACGGGCCACCAGACCAGTATTAAACTTTTCTTGAAGCATGGCATTATTGATATCGGCACTGACAGTTTTCATTAAAAATTTAATCAGTGGTCGTGTTGCTGGTGAATGACCAAACTGCTGATAGAACTGACGTACCGCTTGCAGAATTTCAAAATGCCAAGGAGTTAAGCTCAGTTCCAGACTATCGGCCAGCACTTGAGCGACTTCTTCATTCCAGATGGTATAGTCAACCAGATGGCCATCTTGATCCAATTCTAAATTCATATCTAACTCATTTATTATTTCATTGAAATGCAGCGATTAAACTCGAGGCAAAGATCTGCAAAATCCGCATAATTCAAAAGCTTTATCTGATCAGGCAAAGGCTGTACTAATAACTCCGCATCATTTTTCAGTATGTGAATTTTCGGCAAGCTTTGAAGAAATGAATGCTCTAGCAGCAAAACCGCTTCACCCATCAGTACGACCTGATCACCCATTGTATAAGTTTGAGCCAGTTGCTCTAGGATCTGCGCTGTTGCCGAATAGCTGGATTGGATCAGATAAAGTGTGTGATTTGACATTTTTATATCCTTGTTCCTTACCAATACATCACATGATCAAAGCTTTGAATAAATTCAGAATTAAGCTCAATAAATTCGATTTCTTGTTCGCTCTGTGCCACAAATGAGGAATGCTGGTTTTTTTTCTCAATCAGAATCGGAGTGAGATCATAAAACTCGAAACTGTCGACCATATTTGATGCCAGTTTGAATGCATGATGCACCTGGTCAAATTGCAGGTCTGAATGCAGCAAACTGAGGGCAGCACTTTGTAGCAGGACTTTAACTTCTGCGCCAAAAGTTGCCAGGACCATCGTAGCCGATAGGCTTTCATGCACCTGCAGACTGGTCAGATTGGCTTGGGTTAATATAACAAGTACAGATTTCACACAAGATTCCTTGGAAAAGCAACACATTCTAAAAAATGAAACATCTAGAATTGAATGAGACGTTGTGAGGACTGAACAGCATCGGCAAGTTCACCTAAACCGACCAATTCAAAGGCATCTGCCAGATTATGCTGCTGAATATTGTGACGTCGAGCATTGTCCAGATCTGTAATTCCACGTGCCAATGCTGCACTTACACAGACCGGGAGGCGAATCTGTAGCGCTTGCCATGCATGTGTAAGATGACGTTGATCGTCGGGTACCCATTGCAGTGCATTTGCGACCGATACGCCGTCCTGATAGAAGAATACACGGAATGCTTCCTGTTTATCTTGCAAGGCCTGAGCCAAACCCAGGGCATGCCAGGCATAAATGGAAGTCGGTGCGGAGGTAACAAGAATTAAGGTGCTCATCGAAATTCACTACAGGCTTGATCAATAGCAACAGATTGATCTTGGCTTCATCAGAAAGTAGGTAGTATAAATGATTTTAGTGACGGGTGGATTAGGCTTTTTAGGCTCACATATTGCTTTAAGTCTGTTAGCACAAGGACTAGAGGTCATTGTGGTCGATAATTTGGCCAATGCGAACTTACAGACTCTGGAGCGTCTTGAGTTTATCTCCGGCATGTACGTACCTTTTATCAAGATTGATATTCGCAATACCCCAGCATTGAACAAAGTCTTTGAGCAGCATTCGATTCAGGCTGTGGTACATACCGCAAGTTTTAAGTCACTGGAAGAATCAGTATTAAAACCACTTGAATATTATAATGATAATGTCAGCTGTATTATGAGTCTCATGCGTGCCATGCAACGTACCGGAGTGCGTCATCTGGTACATTTATCCAGTCTGGCGGTATATGGACAATCTGGCACAGATTTAAGCGAAGATCTGCCTTTTAACTATACCTATCCGAATCCCTATATCAAATCGCAACAAATGGTTGAGGAAATTATCCGGGATACTGCCAAAACTGATAATGAATGGCGGATTGCGATCCTACGTCTATCCAATATCGCCGGCGCCTTTGAACACGGTGTGCTGGGGGAAGCGGTGCCACCTTTACCGAAAAATATTTTGCCTTTGGCGATGCAGGTCGCTGCACAGCAACGTGAATATCTGGAATTACGCCGTCAGGCCCATACTGCGGATGGCACAGTAGAACGCAGTTTTCTGCATGTCGCAGACTGTTGTGATGCCGTGATCAAGTCCTTGCAATGGCTATCACAACAGCAGGAATTAAAATGTGAAGCCTTTAATATTGCCGGTGAATTGATTTCCATACAGGATTTGCTAGATCAACTGGCTGAAGTGACTCAGTCTGCAATCAAAACCATGGATGCTCTGCCATACCCACATGCGGAAATGGATCAATTGGGGGCGAACATTGGAAAAGCGCGAAATATCCTACATTGGCAACCTCAGCGATCACTCAGAAAGATGCTTGAGGATGAATGGTTGTTTTATCAGAATATGCTCAGAGGGCAGTAAGTAAGAGAACTTAGCTTATATTTGATAATAATTATCATTTACATTGATACTGTAATCGATTACTTTAAATAAATAGATTAAATCATTGATATAGAAATTCCTAAGATCCGTAACAGGCAAG
This sequence comes from Acinetobacter sp. CIP A162, assembly GCF_000367905.1. Taxonomy (GTDB): domain Bacteria; phylum Pseudomonadota; class Gammaproteobacteria; order Pseudomonadales; family Moraxellaceae; genus Acinetobacter; species Acinetobacter lwoffii. The sequence continues at coordinate 930,631 of NZ_KB849159.1, forward strand.
AAGAATTGAGGTTGAACATGCAAACACGTATTGAACATGACACGATGGGAGAGGTGGCTGTACCGAGTGAGGCTTTATGGGGCGCTCAGACTCAGCGTAGCTTGCAAAATTTCAAAATTGGCAATGAGCGGTTGCCACGGCCAATGATTCGTGCCATGGGACTCGTCAAAAAAGCGGCTGCCTTGACCAATGCCGAGCTAAACCAGATTCCCCAAGAACTGTCACGCTATATCGTGGATGCGGCAGATGAAGTCATCAGCGGGAAATGGGACAGTCAATTTCCACTGGTAGTCTGGCAAACTGGTTCAGGTACACAAAGCAATATGAACTGTAATGAGGTGATTGCCAATATTGCCAACCAGAAATTGGGCAATCATTTAGGGGCACAAAAACCGGTTCATCCAAATGATCATGTCAATCGTGCCCAATCTACCAATGATTCATTTCCAACTGCGATTCATGTGGCTGCGAGCTTGCAGATTAATGAACTTTTAATTCCGGCTGTCACACGTTTACGCGATACTTTATATGCCAAATCTCAGGATTTTGCCGATATTGTAAAAATTGGCCGGACACATCTACAAGATGCTACGCCTTTAACCTTGGGGCAGGAATTCAGCGGTTATGTCTCTCAGCTGGATCATGGGCTTCTTCGTCTAGAACAGGCATTGGTCGGACTATATGAATTACCATTAGGCGGTACAGCGGTTGGTACCGGTCTGAATGCCCATCCTGATTATGCCGTTCAGTCTGCTAAAACCCTGGGACAATTAACTGGCTTGCCATTTGTAACTGCGCCAAACAAGTTTGAGGCTTTGGCAGGCCGTGATGCTGCGGTATTTGCTTCTGGTGCATTAAAGACTTTAGCGGTTAGCCTGAATAAGATTGCCAATGATATTCGCTGGCTAGCCAGCGGGCCACGTTGTGGTTTTGGTGAATTGCGTATTCCTGAAAATGAACCGGGTTCTAGCATCATGCCGGGTAAGGTGAACCCGACGCAAAGTGAAGCGATGACGATGGTGGTCGCGCAAGTTCTCGGAAATGACACCACCATTAACGTGGCAGGTGCATCAGGTAACTTTGAACTGAATGTATTTATGCCGGTCATTGCCTATAATCTGTTGCAATCCATCCAGCTTTTAGGCGATGCGTGTAACAGTTTTAATGATCATTGCGCCGTAGGCATTGAGCCGAATCATGAGAAAATTGAACATTTCCTGCATGATTCTTTAATGCTGGTCACGGCATTGAATCCGGTCATTGGTTATGAGAATGCAGCCAAGGTTGCCAAAACAGCTTATAAGGAAGGAAAAACCTTAAAACAGGTGGCTGTTGAACTGGGTTTAGTCACCGCTGAACAGTTTGATGAAGTGGTGCGTCCTGAACAGATGGTCTCACCGAATGCTAAATAAGGGCCGGAGCACTTTTATTTTCAATCTTTACGCCTGTTTTATCATGGAATAGTCAGCAGTGGTTTTTATCTCAGGCAGAGTTGCGTACAATAATGTTAGATGAGATTAACCACTGATGATTGTTTTATGCTTGATATTTATTTAACAGATGTTCAAAGAAAGGTGCAATTCAAGGATTATCCAGGTGAGCATCCTGTTAAATTTATTCTGAATTTCAAAAAGATTTTCCCAAGTGTGATGGAACTTCTTTTACCTGTGCTTCCCGATAATGAAAATCTGGAAGAAATGTCTTGGGAATCGACCAGCGATGATTTTGAAACCTTCCAGATGTTCTTAACTGGATGGGGTATTATCGAACTTCGATTAAAAGCAATTACCCAGTTTAAAGATAAAGCATTTGCGGATCGTCTGGTTAAACAAGCCCAACAGAAACGCAAAGACTATCAAAAACAGCAGACTAAACTAACCACAGTTGAACTGGATTATTTGTTTATGCATGAGATGCATGCTCTGATTGATGCAGAACTGGTGGAACTCGGTGAGAAATTCTATTTACCGATTTTACGTGAGCTCTGGAAGACTAAAGTATCTGCTCAGGTGCTGAACGCGAAGTTTTAAATCGGTTTTTTAGCTTTTAATTATAAAATTAATCCTCCAATTTTGGGGGATTAATTTTATCTGGAATATGAGATTTATTTCATGATGCATGATCTCTTGAAATAGCCTAAGCAATATTAAATATGGTCATTGAACTTTTTCATTCTTAAAATTTTGATCAATAATAGCGCATGTTGAACCATTGTTTAGCGTCAGGCACTCGCATAGGGCAGTAGTTTTAACGATTGTTCAAAAAATAGATGAAAATGATCATTTTTAGCTAAAAAATATATAAAAATATCAATTAAATAGCCTAGTAATTGAGTCCATTATTTTTTAAGGTATATAGGCTTTATCTCACGTTAAAGCAAAAGCTCCATTGATTAGCTATCCTTCATAAAAATAACTGAAGGTTCAAATTTTCCCGAAGATATATCCCAGGATTTTCAAAAATGTCGAATCAGTTTTTAGATTTAATTACTAAACGCCGTACTATTTATGCCATTGCCAAGAATGTTGAACAATCTCCTGAACATTTAACTGATTTGATTCAGACTGCAATTAAGCAAAGCCCATCTTCTTTCAATTCTCAGTCTTCACGCGCCGTCATTTTATTCAATTCAGAACATGAAAAGTTCTGGGGCTTTGTAGCAGAAAAATTAAAAAGCTATGCTAAAGATGAAGAAAGTGCTGCAAAAACCACAGTAAAAATGGCAAGTTTTGCGGCAGGGCTAGGTACCGTTTTATTTTTTGAAGATCACACAGTCGTACAAGGCTTACAGGAACAATTCCCATCTTATGCTGATAACTTCCCAATCTGGGCAGAGCATTCGACTGCGATCGCACAATTTGCAACCTGGACAGCATTGCATACAGAAGGTCTGGGCGCATCATTGCAGCATTACAATCCGATCGTGGATGAACAGGTACATGCGGAATGGGACATTCCATCGAACTGGAAGTTGCGTGCACAGTTGGTCTTTGGTTCGATAGAAGGCGAGCCACGTGCCAAAGATTATCTGGCAGATGAAGAGCGCTTTAAAGTATTCCAATAAGCTGAGATCCATATCTGCACTTAACACGGTTTAAGGGCAGATATTTTTTAGATCTCGATGAAATCCCAATCAGCTTCATTAAAATTAAGTTAAAATAGCGTGCTAATGAAAATTGATGAGTAAGACCGAATGTCGAAAAACACGCAAAACCTATCACCTTTACAAGAACTGATCGCAGAGCAAAAACTACTTTGTGAAGAAGTAGGCTCGGCTTATGTTGAAGTCACGGGTGATGATGTTGTTGCGGTGGCCGTACATACCTTGAAACAAGATCCGATTGTCGGCATCCGTAAAAAGCCTGAAACGGCTGAAAATATTAGCTGGTATATTTATGGTGGAGAACCTTCAAGTGAAGAAACTTTTGAAACCATGACAGTACGTGAATTACAGGACATTGCACCAGAAGTTTTACCGTATCTGGCTCTGGAAACAGGTTTTCGTTTCATGATCGATGCCGATGATTATGAAGATGTCTGGAAAGAAGAAATTTAAATGCTAAAAAAATCATCTTTCATTTGTGCTGGATTATTATTAGGACTGAGTAGCGTAGTCTTCGCACAGCCGCTTTCACAAAGTGCCTATGATGAGTTTATTTCAGCACAGACTAAAATCGTGAATGAAACCAAACATATTTTAGATGAAGATGATCAAAAGGCAGATGCCCAAACTCAACGCCAGGCTTTCTGCAAGCGACTGAAAGCCTATCAGGATATTCAAAAGGTGTCCGAAGAAAACAGCAGTCTGAATATGGCACCTACGATGTCTATGATTGCCAGAAATTTTCTTGAGCGGCAGGATCAAAGTTTGACTAAATCTGGAATGACGGCGAGCGTATTTTGTAAAAATAGGGAAGTAGAATAAGTTATAAACTACTTTTTTATCTTGAAAGTTTTTCGCAGTGGAATAAAAATAAAGTATCTAAGTCTATTTCACAATCAAATTTTATAGATATTAAAACCTGAAAGACCATCTCCCGAATATCATTTGATAAAGAGTTTGTTAAGTTAATTTAAATTTATTTTAATGTGAATACCTCATACCTCGGGGATATATCCACTGTATTCAAGCTATTGATAAGAATAGATGAATAATCGTGGTTTTGTAATTTCTAAAAAATGTCTTATTTATGCGGTGTAATTTCTTGAACAGGATAATTTAAGTAGGATAGCGTGATTGCACGTTTATATTTAAGCTAATAACTTGAACATCCTAAGATATTAAAATAGCCTAAGCAATACATAATTTTAACAACTTTATCAAGAAAGGGGGAGAGGGGAAATTTATAATGTTGATGTTTACTACCTGTAACTCATTTGGACTTAAGACGTATTATTCTAAACAGAATCAAGTGGATTAATAAGCTACTTATGAATAGTCATTTTTTGATAAATAATAAGCAATGAATAATTAAAAACAATATTTTCAAAATTACCTCAGTCTATTTGGGTAATAACAGCGAGTTAGTTTAAGAAACACTCTGACCTAAAAGTGGTTTACATGTTATTAAATCCCAGTTTTAAGATTTTCATTAATTTTATTTAGTCTGCATCACAACTCAACCATCTTCTTTCATATTTATAGCCAAATATCCATCCAGATCTAAAATCGTAATTTTAAATACTTACAAATCGATTATGAATTATTTAGCCTAAGCAAAATATATCCCCATAAAATAGCCTAAGTAAAATTTATATTTAAAAATTTCGCAATTGATTAATTCCCAATATAAATCCATTATAAACACTTAAATAAAGAAAGAAATCACGGAATTCTCAAATGATCCTAAATTATCAACTCCAACACCACGAAACGTCAGTACTATCTCCAATGATTTTTATTCATGGTTTATTCGGTAGTTTAAGTAATTTAGGAATACTAGCTCGATATTTTTCTGAGCAAAGAACCGTGCTTCAAATTGATGTACGCAATCATGGTCTTTCTGGTCATAGTTCAGACTTAAATTATCAGTTCATGGCGGAAGATGTCCTAGAAACTTTATCAAGTTTAAATATTCAAAAGTTCATAGTAATAGGGCATTCTATGGGCGGAAAAATTGCTATGAAATTGGCTGATTTAGCCCGAGTACAAACTGAAAAGTTGGTCGTTCTTGATATTACACCAATCCAATATCATGAGAGTCATCATACTGAGATTTTTAAAGCCTTATTTGCTGTGCAGCAAGCAAATGTTGCTTCACGACTTGAGGCAGCAAAAATTATGCGTGAATACATTCATGAAGAAATGGTAATTCAGTTTTTATTAAAATCCTTTAATAAAGGGCAATGGCTCTTTAATGTTCAAGCTTTATTTGATCATTATCCAGATATTATGGCTTGGGAAAAGGTCGAAAAAGTTAATCAGCCAGCTTTATTTCTTCGTGGCGGTAATTCTTTTTATATCTCAAAACCTGAACATTTTGCGGCAATCAATGAACAATTTTCTCAGGCGAAAATTGAATGCATTGAAAATACAGGACATTGGCTGCATGGTGAAAAGCCAGATGAAGTCATTAAACATATGCAGACTTTTCTAAATTAATTTACGATTTCGCACTCAAGGCTGAAATGTTTGAGTCTGTAATTGTCCTTCATGAATGAGTTGATGCGCCATTTCAGCTGTTTTCTTTAAACCGAGAATGCTCAGACAACCATGTTGGGAAGTTATGCCTTACCCGGTTTTTATAGCTATCAAGCCTGGAACGAATATGTACAACCTGCCATAGAAACCGCGGCGCAAAGCCCAACTGAAAGTAAAGATTGGGTACTTAATACATCACAGTCTGATGATTTGAGTTTTAGTGGCAGTCCTGAACAAATTCGACGCCAGCTGACTGAAATGTATAAAAAAGAATATATCAGCGAATGGCGTAAATTCTTGGGTGCCATTTATTATGCCAAGGCCGGTGACTTTAATCAGCAAACATATCAGATAGATATTCTTAGCGAACCAGAAAACTCACCGATTCGTAAAGTCATACAACGGGTAGCGCAAGAAACCAGCTGGGATAATCCAATGGTACAAGCTGAGTTGGCGGTTCCACAAAAAGGTTTTATTGCCTGGTTTAAACGCAAGATATTGCAACGTCATGATGGCAAGTTGGCACAGAATTCTGCATCGACTTTCTCTCAGGGGATGATTGCCAAAGACTTTCAGATCTTCTACCAGATTGTACGTACACGAGATGATTTGCAGAACCGGTCGCTGCTGGATGAGTATATGCAATCTCTGGCCAAGATACGGAGTCGCTTTAATGATCTAAAAAGTTCTGGAGATATTGGTCCGGCGAGCATGATGCTCCTTAAGCAGACCGTTGATGAGCAGAATTCTATCTTTAATATCACTCAAAAGTTTGTGGATGAGAAAATGTCGGTAGGAACCCATGAGCTGGATCAACAGCTGATTAAGAAGTTGTTTAGTGTTCCTCTCACACGTTCCTTTGAAAGTCTGATGCTTCCGGCACAAGCTGAAATGAACGAACTCTGGCTAATACAGGCCTATCAACCATTTAATGCAAATTTATCGCAAAAATATCCGTTTAGCAGTCAAGGTAGCTTACAGGCAACCTCTCAAGAAATTAATCAGATTTTTGGTGAAAATGGCAGTATTTCCCGTTTTGTCAAAGAGCATCTTGATCCCTTAGTGATCCGTCGTGGCTATAGCTTAAGCTCGAAAACCTGGCAAGATTTAGGGCTTAATCTAAATCCTGTGTTTGTTGCAAACTTTCAAAATTATGTCGCGCCTGTGAATGGTATGGCAACTGGTGAGTTAAATAATACCAGTCGTCAGGCAGTGAGACCCAATCAATCTAATTTCCAGTTTTACCCACTGGAACAGGCTCATTTATTGGCTTATACCATTGATATTGATGGACAAAGAATGCTATTTAAAAACGGAATTCAACAATGGGTGAATTTTATCTGGCCAAATTCCGGCGCAATTCCAGGCGCACGGATCACGGTGATTGATTTGGAAGGGAAGACCCATACCATTTTTGATGAGCCTGGGGAATATGGAATCAATCGTTTGATTGATAGTGCTCAGCGTACACAAAAAGGCAATATTTTTGAAATGGTCTGGCGCAGTAAAGAGAATCCTGAACTATTTGTGAAGACCAATTTTCGGTTGGTGAGTGGGAATAATACAAGTTCTATCGGAAGTAATCCAAGTTATAGTAATTTGCAGTTGGTGGATCAGGTGGTTTCGAATAAAGCAGTAAGAGTGGTCGCAGCTCAGAATAAGACGATATCAGGAAAAACTGTTCAGACAACTACCACGGCTGCTGCAAACATAGGAACTTCAGCGCCATGACATTGATCAATCAATTATATTGTAAATGGATCACGTGGGTGAATTGATATGAATTAAAAACAACTAATTTTAATGTAGAAAATAATTCAAGGTTGGCGGCACTAGAATAGTCTTTAACTGAAAATCAGATGAGCCTGACTCAAGGCATTAAATTAATTAAATAAACATTTATAGAAGCATAAAATGAAAATAAATACTTAAAGTTAAATAAAATCATTATTTTATCCTGTTTTTTAATTGGTTTTAATGTGCATGCACAACCTGTAATTGCTGAAGGTAATGTACCGAATAACAATAGTAAGCAAGCTATTTTGGCGAAATTGCATTCAAATTATGGTCAGGAAAATGTGATAGATCGCATTCAGATTCGTCAAGTAGTGGCATCAACGGATTGGTCGAATATAGTCAGTGATGTGATTAATAAAGACCTTAAAAAAGTTAAACAGGGAACGTTAACGGTTAAAGGTTCTGATATTAAGCTAACGGGTAAAGTATCAAATTTTTATGAAATTCAGGATACTACAGAAAAATTTAAGGGTTTAATACCTGAAAATTATCGTTTAAATGCACAGCTTTCAGTCAATCAGGCCGAACAGCGGATTATTGATGCTGCATTAAAGAACCGGATTATTGAATTTGAATCTGGCAGTGCAGTATTAGCAACCTCAGGTATACAAATTCTGGATGAAATGGTCAGTGCCTTAAATAAGGTTAGCGGCAAAAAAATACGGATTATTGGACATACGGATAGTTCAGGCGATATTAATAAAAATCTCATGTTGAGTCAGCAACGTGCAGAAGCAGTGAAATCTTATTTAATCGCAAAAAATGTTCCAACACATTTACTGAGTACTAAAGGCTCAGGTTCAAGTAAACCTGTAGCGGATAATGCAACAGCTGATGGTCGCAAGAGAAATCGTCGGATTGAATTTGAAGTGCTTTAACGTTTAAGTTGCTTGAGCAGCAGCTATAAGTATATGGTGAATGCAGTTATATGAACATATTAGGTTGTGTTATTCACCAATTAAAATGTCTATGCGATAAACCATTTAAAATGTCCTGTTTTTAACCACAAGAGTCAAGCACAGGATTTAACTTTCTTTGTTCAATAACAGCTTTCTGAGCTTTACAACTCGGCATACTTTTCTTGAGACGGGAACGTTTATTCTGTTTTTCCAACTCTTCATGCTGTTGCTGAATATGTGCCAGAACTGTACCTAACCGTTTATTCTCAACGATCTCATTCTGCTGTAGCCCAGCTAATTTATTGAAAATGCTGTAGTTGAGCTTTCGTCCCTCGTGCATGAGGGCCACAGTCCCATCCGGGTACTCCAGAAATGAAATATATTGCCCAACAAGCTTATGATTCAGCTCTGTCGGTTCAAGCAGATAAATACATTTGTCATAGGTCAGGGTCAGATTCTTGGTGACCTTACGCAGTTCCTGCCAGGTAAAAATATCATCCAGTTCAAGATGAGATTCGGTTAATGGCCGATGTAAATTCTTTGAGTCTCGCGCACACTTGGCAAACTTCTGATTGAAATGCTCAATAAAGCAGGGCAGCCAGGCATTTGCCTCGGCAATTGAACAGATACCTTCTAGGCGCATTTCCTTGATCAGGCGATCCTGGAGTGTTCTATTGGCACGTTCCACACGGCCTTTGGCCTGGGGTGAGTTGGCGAAGATAATATCAATATTTAACTCATTCAGAATCCGCCCAAATTGCGTGATCTGGCTATCTTGGCTCGATTTCTGATTCACTCGGAATACCGAGTGTTTATCGCTATAAAACGCTAAAGGCTTGCCGTATTGCTCAATGTAGGCTCGGGTTGAAAGCATATAATCAAAGGTCGTTTCAGCCTCACAAAAGCGCAGATGCAACAGCTTTCCAGTGGCGTCATCGATATAAACTAGCAAGCAGCATTTGGAAGCTCGACCTTCAAACCAGTCATGATATGAGCCATCGATCTGGATCAGCTCACCGAAGCAATCACGGTTGTATCGAGGCTGATATGGACGTTTCAGGCGCTTGGATCGAGGAATCCAGAGGTCATTTGCAGTCATCCAGCGACGAACCGTTTCTACCGGGATATGCAGGCCAAACATGCTGCTGAGCTTCTCATGAGCCAATGTAGGACCAAAGCCAAGTAAATGTTCAGAAATAATGGAAAGACATTCTGATTTTAACAGGACGTCATGGCGACGATGACCCGGTTGACCACGACTGGCATGTGCCATACCTGAGACACCATCTTGATTGAGCTTCTGCAATAACCGGGTAATTTGACGGGTGGAAAGATTCAGGATTTCAGCAGCACGGACCTGGGTAATACGATGATCTCTAACGTCTTGCAGAACTGCAAGACGTTGAATTTCTTTATCAGACATAGTGATCAGCATCTATATTTTATATCCAGTCCATGGTGATAAAAACCATCATAAACCAGACATTTTTATTGGTGAGAATATAGACACTTTAAATGGGTTCTAACAATAGTATTTCGTATAATGTATATTATGTTAAATAACATCTCTACGACAGCACCCTAATTTAGTTGCGTTACCGCAACTCATTTCAATCGTTGGTGCTGTGCTTGACAGCTTATGTAACCAGTGACATCGCTGTCAAGCATCTGTTAATGAATATAATATAAGTTATGCAGAAATCAGATCGCTACTCGATTTGCGTGCAAGCAAGCTTACGCAAATCTGCGTGGCTATGACATCAATATCATTATTGATAAGACTTGATCTCAGCCATAATTTTTTGAATGGATGCTCTATCGTGAATTTGTAAATGATCTCTTATGTAGATGAGTTTATTTATATTTTTTTGAAGTACGTCTTGTTGTTCAGGGTCAGCTAATTTCGTTTGTCTGCTTAATTTAAATATCAAGCTACAAATACTTTCCTTGACAATTTCATAGTCAATAATTTGTTTATATTCAATACGTTGTTGATCAGATAAAGTCTTGTCTAAATAATCTAAATTAAACTGAATGAGTTGCATCACATGATCTCAAGTTGAGGATCGAAACACTGGCGCGTCTGTACTTATGGTAACGATAGCAAATATTTCCCGTCCTTGCCTGCTCCTTAAGCCACGCATAAAGCGTTTGTTATCAATGATCACCAGATCACCATCCTGCCAGTCAATTTCTGAAGTCTGGGTTTCACAGCGCTCTGCCAGTTCTGCGAGTAAGTCTGAACTGATTTCTGAACCGTCTGCAAAATAAAAACGGGGTTTTTCATAATTGTAAGAAGGCCCAAGTAAGGTATTGGCGAAGGCTGGAACACCCTTAAGATTGTCATGGCGGACCATCGGCATATTTAAATGGTAGTACACTCCCCCATCATGTGTCGGGCTAATCTGCTGTCCAGGCACCATCTGGATAAAATGTTGTAGCTCCTGCTGGCCGACCTGCTCTGCATTTTCAATATTCAAGGCAGTGGCCACATATTTCTGCCAGATCGGTTTGGGTAAATAACGGCTAATGATCATCGGTTCGGCAAATTTCTGCTTGAGAGCATCCGACATATTTTTCCAGACTTCATGCCCATCACATAAGGTAGTCTGCGAACCGCGCGAAGCACTTTTCTCACTGAAAAAGGCGATGATATCGGGCGGTAAAGGCGTCGTACCATTTTCAATATGTAGTCCCATGGCCTGGGTACCGGCATCAACTCTCTGGGACTGCCGGGTGATGTTTTCCCGCGCCGGATCATAGGTCAGCCGCTGGCACAACCTATTCATGAGCTCACTAAACGATGTCACGTCATAGTGTTCATGTCTTAACAAACCCAGCCCTGTTCTACCAATTGCGTTTTAATCTGTTTAGGGGTGGTGTGCAAAGCTTGCTGTGCAATATTCATGTGTTCGCTCTCATTCAACAGATCTATGGGTCTGTGAACTATGCAAAAATAGATTGGGACTCGTCCGGTATCAGTTCAGCCTGAAACTTTTGCTGGATCTGCTGTCTGCGCAGTTTGCCGTTGTCGGTCAACATCTGGTTTGTTCAGGGAAAATGGCTCTGGAGATCTACACCAGTGTTTGATCTGAGCATAGTCTGGCATCCGGCTATTGGCCCGTTGAATCGCTGCTACCAGTTGCTGGTCTGAGGTGTCATTAGGGGCATAAATCACAGCCGACAGATAGGGCTGGGCTTCGCCAAAAATGGCAATCTGCTGGATTTCCGGCTCGGTCAGACTGTTGGACTCAACCCATTCCGGGGAAATATTGCGTCCAAAACTGCTGATAATCATCTGCTTGATGCGTCCGGTAATGTACAAATAGCCTTCCTCATCAAAATAGCCGGCATCACCCGTATGAATATACGGTGTCGCGGCCTGATCATTGACATAACCCAGCATGGCATTACCTTTCACCACCACTTCGCTGTTGGCTGCAATCTCAACTTCGACATGCGGTAAAACCCGACCCACACTGCCAATACGGCGTGCATCCGGCAGATTCAGGCTGACTACCGAGGTACACTCGGACAGGCCATACCCCTCATAAACCGGAAGGTTAAGTTGCTGACACTGTTTGAGTAAATCAGCAGAGACTTTCCCTCCACCGACCGCAATAAATTTCAGCGTCTTGAACCCTGCAGCACCGTGTTCAGCGCTATATTCCACAATCGCTTTCAGCATCTGCGGTAATAAAATCACACTTTCGATTTGATAGCTCTGCACTGCATTTACAAACCGCTGTGTATCAAAAGTATGGTTAGATACCAGACCGAACTGGCTCACCTCGCCAACAATTACGGCGCGTCCCATGCTCAGTGCGACATAAATGCCGGCAATATTTTCCAGCAAGGTGGCAAATGGAATCAGGCACAAATGCCGTCCAAGCTGACTGCTGGCCAGTGCCTGACTGAGTGAATGAATGCGTAATTGATTCTATGGTATCTTCTACCAGACACACGCCTTTCGGTGTTCCGGTACTGCCTGAGGTATAAGTGATTTTTGCCGGCTGCTGGGTTTGTAAAGGAGCTGAATGCTGTACTGCCTGCTCTAGCTGAAAAAAGCGCGCATGTAGCTGGCCAGCAATAAAAATCTCATCTCTACTCATGTCTTGAGCCAGATTTAACAGCCATTCTGGTGCACAGAAAGATTCATCCAGAATACAGAGCAGCTCTGTTTGGCTGTCGGAAAGCAGATGCCGTACTTGGGCTACAGTAAAAAATAGAGGAACAGGTATTACAGTCATGCCGGCTTTTTGTGCGGCAAGATCGACCACAATCCAGTCGATGCTGTTCACGCCCCATAAGGTCAGACGTCGCAGATTAAGCTGCATGAAACTGGCACTCAATAATTCTATCCGCCGTTGTAGTTCCGCATAGCTCAGTGTTGCCTGTGCGGTAACCACAGCTTCTCGCTGCGGATACTGGTGTGCTTGTAGGCTGATATGTTCAAATAAAGCAGTCATCATTTAAATTCTGTGCCTCGGTAAACAAGCAAAATGCTTTAATGACTAAATTGATAAAGTTGACGAGCGACTTGTAGGGCTTCTGCCACATCAATCGCCAGGACATAAGGTTTCTGCTGGTAATAGCTGCCCCACAGGTGCTGTGCCTCTCCTAGGACTTGCGGGTCAGCCTTTTCAAGTACATGGAATGTAATCCCATCTGTTGCAGCACATAACGTACTGCAGTTGTTCCGGTACATACTGCCCATTCGATGTGTTGCTGCGAGAGATGAAAAACCAGAAAGGCCACCATCAGTTTGGCTTTGTCCATATCTAGTGCTGCCAGATTGCCAATTTCTACTACTTTGTCTCGGCTGACCCTGGTCTGGCTCAGTTTGCTTAATATGTTTTCAACGGGTTCATCGAGATACTGTTCCAGAAAGGCATTAAATTGATTTAAATGCTGCATACCAATCACCACCTGCATCTCGGCTCCGTGATAACCGGCAAACAGGGTCGAAGAGAAGCTCGATACAGTGGCCTGATGGACTTGCTGATATTTTTCCTGAATAAAATTTTCCAGGCTACGGCGTTCAGGTGTCTCTCTTTGTTCTACAGTTTTGACCGTCAAATGTAGCGATTGATCCTGTGCTGAAATTACCGGATACGCCGGAGGTACTTGTAGTAAAAATTTATTGTGATGGGTTTGTTTTTTATATTCAGGCTGCTTGAAATATGTATTTAGAAAGTGAATCTGACTAGAGAAATAAGGATCAAAACTAAACTTGATCATTTGGCTCACACCACGAAATTAACTTGCTACTCAAGATAGAAGTCCAAACTTAAAAAATTCTTAATTTTGTGCAAAAGAATGTAAAAGCTGTGTGTATAAAAAACCCAGAGAACGGCCGGTTTTTTAAGAGCATTTTAAGATTGAAAATTTAAGTTATTCCTATCTCTCTATTGAACTGAATCTGCTTTATGTCTTCCTACCGATCACCTTATAAAGGCACCTCAGGAACGCAGCGTATTTTTAATGCGACCCGTTATTCCATGGCTGGCTTTAAAACCGCCTTTCAAAATGAGGCCGCCTTCCGGCAGATCCTGCTGATTAATCTTATTTTGATTCCTCTAAGCTTTTGGATGCCAGTTATCCGAGTTGAGCAAGCGCTCATGGTCGCCGTGTGCCTATTGGCGTTGATCATTGAACTGATTAACTCAGCGATAGAGGCAGTGGTAGATCGTATTTCCATGGAACGGCATGAACTGTCTAAAAATGCCAAGGATATGGGCAGTGCGGCTCAGTTTGTAGCACTCAGTTTAATTGCCCTGACCTGGGGCATCATTTTGGCTGGTCATTTGATTTGACCTCTGCTCTTGCTACTGCCTGAAATGGACAACTTAAAAATGATCACTGACCGTTCCCGGTTTTTACTGACCCAAACCTTACTTTTGATCTTCAGTTTTTTGATTCTTCTCAACTTCTTTGATATTGGAGGAGTGCTGGACTTGCAGCTCATCTATCCCTTTATCGATGATCAGGGTCAATTTCCCCTTCGACAACAATGGGCACTGGCAGAACTCAATCATCGCTATGTTAAAGACCTGCTGATTCTGGTGTATATCACATTATTACTGGCCTGGTTGGCATCACTAAAATGGCAGAACTGGCATACGCAGCGCTGGGAATTTGGCTATTTCTTTAGCATGGTGGTGCTGACCACGGCCTCGATCGGAATTTTAAAATCTCAGTCGGCCCATGCCTGTCCCTGGGATATGACCATACCTACCCATAACGGGATTTTGTGGGATTTTAGTGCTACTGCGGGCCACTGTTTTCCTGGAGGGCATGCATCTAGTGGTTTTGCGTTGATGGCTGGTTATTTTGTTTATCGCATTTCTAACCGCAAGCGTGCTTATTTTCTTCTGATCGCTGCAGTAATTTTAGGGTTGACCATGGGCTGGGCACAAATGATGCGCGGAGCACATTTCCTGAGTCATAATTTATGGACTGGCTGGATTATCTGGTGCATGAATGTCATTGGCTATACGCTGTTTAGCCATAAACTACCCATAGAAAAGACCACTCCTATACTCTCTAGTATCAGGCAACCTTAACTCCAAAAAAACCAGAAGCTTATTCGCTTAGGCTTCGATTAAAGGAAGCTTGACCTGTACACAAAGGCCACTCAGATTGGTACTTCGCGAAAATTCTAGTGTTCCACCCAAGCGCTCGGTGGCTTTATCTACAATGGATAAACCCAAACCGCTGCCAATTTCTGCATGGTTATGTATCCGGTAGAAGCGTTGCCGGATCTGATTGAATTGAGCAGGATCTATCCCTGCCCCACTGTCTTCAATTTGTAAAACCGCCTGCCGGCCTTGCTGGAAAATAGATACATTAATCACGCCATCCTTCGGACTGTATTTAATTGCATTATCAATTAAATTATAAATAATCGAGTGCAAAGCTGAAGCCCGGCCCTGAATCTGCAGTTCCTGTTGCTGTTCTACGCCCAAATCAATGTCTTTCTGTAGCGCCAATTGAATTAGTTCTTCGATACAGGTGGCTGTCATTTGATTCAGTGATAGCAATTGAACAGGTTCGCTTAAACCTTCGGTCACATCCTGTTTTGCCAGACTCAATAACTGGTTGACCAGATGCTGCATACGCAAAATGCCTTGACTCAAATTATGGATAGACTCGCTTTGAGGGAACTGCTGTAGCAAAATTTGCAGCTGTAAGTTTAGTGCTGTCAGTGGCGTGCGTAATTCATGGGCAGAATCTGCTACAAATTGACGTTGTTCCTGTTGGGCCAGAGAAATGCGGCCAAACAAATAATTCATTTCCTGAATGGTCGGTTCCAGCTCCAAGGGATAATCTTTCATTGCAATTGGCTTTAAGTCTTGTGCCTTGCGGCTGGCCAATTCAGTTTTAAAATCATTGAGCGGCTGAAAATTTTTCCGGATCATCCAGCCTAAACTGAATAATGCAAAAGGTAAAAAAAGCACATAAGGAAGAAACATATTGGCTGCCAGCTCCAGCGCCAGTTCCTGCCGGACATTTTGCTGCTGGCTCACCTGAATCTGTAATTGCTTAGCAGGAATAATATAAGTTAACCAGGTTCCATACGGCGTTTGATGCTTGTAGAAACCTGCTTTCCTGACCGGCGCCACCAGAACATCCTGCAGATGCAAGGAAGTGGCTGTATCTGTATAGGACCAGATATCTACAAATAAATCTTCTTCACTGTACTGTTTTGCCAGATCGATTTGACTTTGTAAGGGTTGCGGATGATTTTCTGAAATACGTTCTGCCAGACTTTGCATCTGTTTATCCAGTACCTCGTTAATTTCTTCGAGCGCAATCCGGTATGCAGCAAAGATCAGCACACAGCCCAGCACCACGCTAAACAGTGAAATATAAATAACCAGACGTTTTTGCAAGGAATAACGTTTCTGCATGGCGCTCATCCTAAGCGATACCCTAGCCCACGTATGGTACGTATGAAGTCTTTTCCTAATTTTGCCCGCAGATGATGGATATAGACTTCTACCGTATTACTGCTGACATCACTGTCAAAGTCATAAAGCTTGTCTTCCAGATCATTCTTGGAAAAAATTTTATTCGGATGATTTAACATAGCCATTAAGATGGACCATTCCCGATTGGATAATTCTATAGCCTGTCCATTAAACAGAGCGATATGCTGCTCCAGATCTAGTTCCAAACCGCTGTGTGATAATTTCTTATTCGTATCTATCCCGGTATTTTTTAAACCACTACGGCGTATTAAGGCATGAATACGGGCCAGCAACTCGTCAAATTCATAGGGTTTAATCAAGTAATCATCTGCTCCCTGATTCAGCCCATCCACCCGGTTTTGTAACTGATCCCGGGCGGAGATAATCAGCACCGGTAAATTCGGAAACTTCTGCCGGATATTTTTTAGCACCAGCATGCCATCCATCATCGGCAAGCCTAAATCGAGCAGGACAATATCGTAGACCTGCTGCTGTAACTGTTTTAAACCCTCAATCCCATTATTGACCCAATGCACATCAAACTGATGCAGCTTGAGCAATGTTTCAGTCGACTCGGCAATCATAAAGTCGTCTTCAATAATCAGTATTTTATGCATTTCAAGCTCTGTTCTTTAATGATGGTGAGCATTGTGCAAGCATATCATTTTTAGCTTCAGTCACTTGCGTTTTTATATCCAGCAAGCTTAATAAGCTGGGGAAAAGATGATCCTGACTACGGGCTTGGTTGGTCTGTCCTTTGAGACAGCTGACCTGCTGGGTATTCTGCTGCTTCCAGGCATCGGAGAACCACATCAGCATCGGGACATGGGTTTGCTGGGTCGGCGCCATGCTATAAGGAGCACCATGCAGGTATAAACCATGCTCTCCGGTGGATTCTCCATGATCAGACAGGTACCAGAAACCGGTCTGATATTGAGTCTGCTGCTTTAAAGTTTCAATGATCTGGGCAAGAACATGGTCTGTATATACAATCGAATTATCATAGCTATTCTTTAATTCTTCTGTACTGCAGCCCTGAATAGCATTGGTATTACAGGTCGGTTGAAATGGCTGATATGGCGCTTTGGAACGCTTGTAATATGCGGGGCCATGACTACCCATCTGATGCAGTACAATTAATTGTGGTTTCGGGTTGTTTTTATCCAGATGTGCCAGATAATCTTTCAGGCTATCCACCAGGATTTCATCAAAACATTCACCACCGGCATCACACCACTTCTGTTTCAGTTGTGCCGGAATCTGGTATTTTTGTACCCGGTCACAGGCACCTTTACAGCCCGAGTTATTATCAATCCAGGTCACCTGATACCCGGCGCGCTGAGCAATATCCAGTAAACCTTCTCGGTGGCTGGCTAACTGTTCATCATAGGTTTCACGTGACATGCCCGAAAACATACAAGGGACTGAAACGGCTGTTGCAGTTCCACAAGAGCTGACCTGATTGAAATTAATTACTGGTAACTTGCTCAGTTCAGGATTGGTATTGCGTGCATAACCATTTAAAGCAAAACTCTCGGCACGTGCAGTCTCCCCAACCACCAGCACCATCAATTTGGGATGATCCTGCATTTGGGCCTGCTGTAACAGATGTGCATCTTCGCCAAAAGCCACCAAAGGTAAATTCGCTTTAGGTGCTTTCTTTTTATAATAGGACAAGGTGGACGCGATGCTATTTTGTGGAGAAAGCATACCCTTCAGATCGCGGTGCTCACGGAAGATGGCGGCATAATCGACATAGAAACAGAACAATAAACCTAGAATCAGTCCGAGTGAGACTACACTGCTCAGGCTTTTATGCACCAGCTGATGCCCAAGCGATGCAGGCTGAATTTTAAGCATCCAGATGATAAAAAGTGGAAAAACTACAAATACTAGTGTCCAGATGACCAGTCGCATTGACCAGAGATCTCGAACTTCGCGGGCATCGGTTTGCAGCATATTCTGAATCTGGTCTGGCGTAATAACGACCCCCAGACTATTGACAAAATAAGCACTAAAACCACCCAAAATGATCAGGGCGCTGGCCAGTATTTTGGCGTTCCATTTCCAGTTCAGCCACTGTAGTATCAGATTGTAAAAGGCAATAATAATCAGTGCCGTAGCGACCAGTAATACGCCTGCTTTCAGATTGGTATAAGGTGTAAATTCATGAATTTTCTGGTAGAAAGCAAAGTTTAGGATCAATCCCAGCCACATAGCCAGCAACATGTTGAAGCCTGAAAGACTAATCGACTTTTTAGGTCGCTGACTAAAAAAAGACGAATGGGAAAACAGCTTCAGCATGATCCGTGGCTCAAAGACTTTAAGATGCTTTAGCCTAGAATCTGAAACTTAAAAATGGCTTAAAATGACTGGATCATTTTATAATATATGCAAACCAGCTCCCTTTTATTTCAAACTCAGAAGAATAAAGATAAGCCCTAACATATGTAGAATTTGGCTAGGCGCAAAATACAGAAAAAACTTCCATCCCCCAGTCACAAAAGAATTGATACTTTTAGACACCGCATGTGCCGCAAGTCCAATCATGACAGCATAAATTAAAGTCAGGTTATGAGGATTTCCCTGTATCACTACACCTGCTACAGCAGCATGCACTTCAAATAAAGAGGCTAAAAAAGTACCTAAGATTAAGCCGCTATCTCCCAGTAAAAGATTCGCGCCGTAAATCCCAGCCTGGATTAAGGTCAAACTGACCGCAATAATCACCGCTTCTTTGATACTGAACATTCGGCTATCAATTTCTTGTATTTCATTGATGGTCGTACTGTTATCCGCTTGGGGAGTTCGATAAATCAAGAATCCGGCAGCAATACATAAAATTCCGATCCCCACCAAACTCGGAATCAGCAGGAACTTGAACCACTCTACGCTCACTCCCAGAACAATCAGCAAGAGCTGTAATAAGGTGGTAATACAGGAGATCAATCCGGCGCCTGCATTTAATTTTGCACTGGCCCGCCCGGATCGGACTTGCATGCCCAAACTGGCAATCGTGGCCGTACTGGAGACAAATCCCGAGGCTAAGGCAGATAAAATAAGGGCCTTATCATTGGACAGGATTCGTTTTGCCACATGTGCCATGGACTGCACAATCAAGATTAAAATGAGTAGTTTAAGGATGATATAGGGATTCAGTACGGCGCCCCACAAGGGCTTATTGGGCATGACCGGCAACGCAATCAATATCAAAGCCAATAAAAGTAAGCCATCTCTTAACTCATAGCTTTGGATCGTTTTTCCGGCAAATTGATGCAATGTCTGTTTGCCCATCAGGATAATCGTGAGTAGAACCGCCATCCCTGCAGCCAGTGGGATATTCCACACACAAATAGCGCCAATGATATAAGTCATCAAAAAAGCCAGTTCAGTGGTAGAACCGATATCCTGCTTCTGTTGAAACAGGCTATACACAGAACAGGCTGACCGCGACGGCTCCTATCACTCCAATATAGAGATGCAAAAGGAAGCATGAAGCACCCAATAAGGCTGTAATCGTAAATGATCTTAATCCTGCAAAACTCTGCTCATGGTTATTGTTTTTATGACGTTCACGCTCAAGTCCAATTAAAAGCCCACAGCCTAATGCCGACAGCATGATGGTCAGTAATTCCTGAAAAGATAAACTTTGCAAAAGCATATTCAAGAGCATTCACCTTGTGTCATCCAGTGACAGTGCGTATTTTTAGTATATAAATAGTTTTTTAAAGCAGCCCATCAATTTAACCGCTGTATCTTTAAATTCTGGGCTATAGATAGCTGTAAATTATTGGATCAGTCTGCCATTCATCCTTATTTATGGTTTACATAATTCCCTATTCTTAGTAGACCATTTTAATCAAAATTACAAAAGTTAATAAGCTTTTAAATCTAAAATATTTTAATCCTACATCAGCTCCAGGATTAGGCAGGTTCTGTTTCCCCGACCTGATGGTAAGCACGATTAAAATAAACCAGGGCTCGATCTTCCTGATTCTGTTGAATGGCAACAATCGGACAAATCAAAATCGTATGTGTACCAACTTCCTGGATCTGCCCAATTTCACAATCAAAGCTCACCAGTGCATCTTGAAGTACAGGAGAACCTGTTTCTAATTCAGTCCACTCACCCTGTTCAAATCGTTGTTCAGAACTGAATTTTGAAGATGCAAAAACATTTGAAAGATGCGCTCGATCTGCACTGAGTACATTTACGCACAGCACTTTATTTTCAACAAAGTTGATATAAGAACGCGATGATTTATTCATACAAACCAACAATGTCGGTGGTGTATCGGTCACGCTACACACGGCAGACGCAGTAAAACCATGACGACCTGAATCGCCCATCGTGGTCACTACATTCACTGCACTTGTTAATAAAGACATTGCGTTTCTAAAGTCTGTCGCTTCAACCATCACCGTATTCCAACATTCAGCTTTTTATAAAGAGCGTTATATCACTCAAATGATGCTTTCAATCTTTAAAAGCATCATGGATTCACTTTAATTAGCGAGATAATTCCTGACGAATAATTTCAGCACCTGCACTGAGTGCATTGAGTTTGCCACGAGCAACTTGGCGACCAAGTGGTGCCATACCACAGTTGGTTGATGGATAGAGTTTGTCTGCATCCACAAACTGAAGTGCTTTACGCAACGTATTTGCCACTTCTTCAGCTGTTTCAATTTGATTACTTGCGACATCAATCGCACCGACCATGACTTTTTTACCGCGAATCAATTCGATCAGATCCATCGGGACACGTGAGTTATGGCATTCGAGCGACACAATATCAATTTTTGATTTTTGCAGTTTCGGAAATGCTTCTTCGTACTGGCGCCATTCTGAGCCTAAGGTCTTTTTCCAGTCGGTATTGGCTTTAATACCATAGCCATAGCAAATGTGTACCGCAGTTTCACACTTCAAGCCTTCAAGCGCACGTTCTAAAGTTGCCACACCCCAGTCATTCACTTCATCAAAGAACACGTTAAATGCAGGTTCATCAAATTGGATGATATCCACGCCAACGGCTTCAAGTTCACGAGCTTCCTGATTCAGGATCTTGGCAAATTCCCAAGCGAGTTTTTCGCGGCTCTTGTAGTGACCATCATATAAGGTATCAATCATGGTCATTGGACCAGGAAGCGCCCATTTAATCGGCTGATCTGTGAGTGAACGTAAGAATTTGGCATCTTCAACAAAGACAGGTTTTTGACGAGAAACTTCACCGACTACAGATGGAACGCTCGCTTCATAACGATCACGGATTTTGACCGTTTCACGCTGATTGAAGTCAACGCCTTCAAGGTGCTCAATAAATGTGGTCACAAAATGCTGACGGGTTTGTTCACCATCGCTGACAATATCAATGCCTGCCTGCTGTTGTTCATGCAGTGACAAACGCAGTGCATCTTGTTTTGCATCCAATAATTCCTGGCCTTCCAATTTCCAGGGTGACCAAAGTTTTTCAGGTTCTGCCAGCCAAGACGGTTTCGGTAAGCTCCCAGCAGTTGATGTTGGGAGTAGCTTTTTAGGTTGTAAAAGTGCCATGTCTAATCTTCTATCTCTATATTCGTAAAGTAATAATGTTGTGTATTAAGCAGCGCGTTCTTGGTCAGCAGTATTTTTAATCGTGAACTCTGCAGCCCATTGCTCCAGAATGTCTTTATAAGGCTGGATAAAGTGTTCTTCCGTCCACTTCCCTTGCTTCACTGCCAACTGACCACGCTCAACACGGTCATACACAATTTGAGTCAATGAATAATCCGGGTACTCAAGGCTGGGTTGATAGACCTGACCTGCAGCAGAATTCGCATTATAAATTTCAGGACGATAAATCTTTTGGAAGCTTTCCATGGTGCTGATCGCACTGATCAACTCCAGATCGGTATAATCACGTAATAAGTCACCTGCGAAATAAAATGCTAAAGGTGCAGCACCATTTTCAGGTTTGAAATAACGGACGGTTAAGCCCATTTTGGCGAAGTATTCATCGGTACGTGAATACTCATCATTTTTATATTCCACACCCAATACAGGATGCACATTCGCTGTACGGTAATAGGTTTTCGAGGTCGAAACGCTCAAACAAATCACCGGCTGTTTTTTAAATTCTGCTTTAAATACTTCAGAACTGACGAGATATTGATAAAGCTTGCCGTGTAAATCACCAAAATTTTCTGGCTTGGTCGAGGCTGGATTTTTCTTGATATGTTCAGGAAGTACCACGCTAAAATCATAATCGCGGACATAAGACGAGAAACTGTTGCCAATCATGCCATCAATACGCTGATTGGTTTGATGATCAATAATCGTGATTTTTAAAGTTTCAATTGCAGGGAACTTTTTGCCATTTCCTTCAATATCCAGGTCAACTGAAATAATATCGATTTCAACTGAATAACGATCTGCTTTTGGGTTATCCCAATGTGCCAATGCATTAAAACGGTTATTGATCATTCGTAGAGTGTTACGCAAATTCTGTTCGCGACTTTCGCCACGTGCCAAATTGGCAAAGTTCGTCGTCAGACGTGTGCTATCTGCAGGTTGATAGTTTTCGTCAAAACGAATGCGCTTAATTGAACATGCAAACTTTTTACTCATTGTGATTCACTACCCTAAGTTCTAATAACCAAATTTCTGAATAAGCCTAGTTATACGTGAACGTTAAGATGAATAAAAATGATTTAAACTCAATGAAAAGTGAATATTACTCATGATTGGTTGTTCTTAAGATATCAAGATCACTTAATGAAGAAAAATATGAAAGATTTTTTCTATGAAATTTTAGGGTTTAATAGATGATAAAATAATGAATATTAATAATTTAAGATAAATTCTATCGAATATTAAGTGGATGAAATTGAGGGGTAAATTCAAAGAATGGTTTTATAGCTTATTAGATGCAATTTAGAAGTGAATGAATGAAACTCATCTAAAGATTAGAAAATATCAGTCTATTCACTCTGTTTAATTTCATTTAAATCATGCGTTAGAAAGGCGTCTGAGGTCACCCCACTATCAATGAATAACCTCAACCCCCACGTAAATCTTAAAATTCTTCCCGCTGTAATTCATTCACCGTTTGCCCCTGCTTTGCAAACCACTGATCACGACGTTCAAACAAGCGTGGCGCCGCCTGATTCACTTGATCAATTAGAGCCTGTAAATCGGCATTGATCAAACGGCCATTTTTAACCACAGTCTGTCCCGCCACCATCGTCATCACGACATCTTGGCCTTGAACTGCATGGACTAAATTGGTATGCAAATTAAATAATTTTCTATGATCAATCAACGGCGTCATCCGCGGTGTATCCAGTTTCACCGCAATCAGGTCGGCCTGTTTGCCGACTTCCAATGAACCAATTTCATCTTGCATACCCAAGGCTTTAGCTCCTGTAATCGTAGCCATTTGACAGACTGACCAGGCATCCAGGGCGGCCGCATCCAGCGAAGAAAATTTGGCCAGCAATGATGCCGTTTTCATTTCTTCAAATAGATCCAGGTTATTGTTTTCTTTTTCTCCGTCAGTACCCAAACCCACCGCAACGCCTTGACGTAGCATTTCAACGACAGGCGCTGCACCGGAAGCCAACTTCATGTTGGAAATAGGATTGTGCGCAACCCCTACCGCATGTCGCCTTAAAATCTGAATTTCATTTGCATCTGTCCAGACGCAATGTGCCAACAAAGTTTTAGGCAGATCTAGCAAGCCCAGTTTTTGCAGACTCTCAATTGGGCGAATACCTGAACGGCGCAGGTTTTCCTGTACATCAAATTGGCTTTCATTGCTGTGGGTATGAAAACCGGTTTGATAATCCTGACAAAGTTTCTCAATGAGGCTTAATGCTGAAGCTTCAGCATAAAACAGGTGCTCTAAACCCACCCAAACCTGAATACGTCCATTCGCCTGCTGATGCCAACGGTTGATTAAAGCCTCATTACTTTTTAAGGTTTCAAAATAATTGTGATCCGGATGTTCCGCGACATAAGGTACTAGAACGGCACGAATTCCCAATGCTTGCGCAGCTTCAGCACTTCCGTCCATATAACGCCACATATCAACGATGGTGGTCGTTCCCGACAATAGTGCCTCGGCATAACATAAATAGGAGGCGATTTTCGCATCCTCTGGTGTCAACACCCGGTGCATCGGGTCAATATACTGCTGTAACCAATCCCAAACCGGTAATCCTTCAGCCGTACCACGCAATAAACCGGAATGACAATGGGTATTGATCAAGCCCGGCATCAGGATCTTTTGTGGGTAATCTTCAATGAGCACCTCTGGATAGCATTGAGTTAACTGTGCCAATGTACCCACTGCTTTTATTTGGTCGCCCTCAATCAGTATCGCGCCATTTTTAATACATTCATTCTGCGCATTCATGGTAAGGACATAGGAAGCTGTTAAAATTTTCATGATTTATACTCAAATCTATTCTATTTATGATGAATGGCTGCGGTTATGGCACGAAGGTTTTGCCTAAAGAAGATGGCAAATTCATTTTGAGTACTTTTTTATTCCGTGAAATCATGACCAGTACCACAATGGTGGCTATATAGGGCAATGCGGCAAGCAGCTCGTTCGGAACCTTGATTCCAAGCGCCTGGGCGTGAAATTGCAAAATGGTTACGCCCCCAAACAGGTAAGCGCCGAGCATTAAACGTGTTGGTTTCCACACCGCAAATACTACCAGTGCAATGGCAATCCAGCCGCGGCCTGCGACCATATTTTCAATCCACATCGGGGTATAGACGGTTGATAGAAATGCTCCGCCAACTCCTGCCATCAAACCGCCAAATAGTACTGCGCCATAACGAATCGCCAACACGTGATAACCCATGGCGTGCGCACTTTCCGGTGATTCTCCAACTGCTTTAAGCAATAAGCCCAAACGGGTTTTGGCCAGCACCAGCCAAACGGCAAAAAATGCCAAAATCGACAAATACACCACATAGTTTTGCTGGAACAAAATCGGACCCAATACTGGAATATCCGCTAATAGTGGAATATTAAAATTAGCCAGACCCGGTAAAGCCATACTGACGTAGTTCTGTCCCAAAAATGCAGAGATACCGAGTCCAAAAATGGTTAAAGCCAAACCGCACGCGGATTGATTGGTACTTAAAGACAAGGTAAAAAAGGCAAAAATCAGGGCCATCAGCATGCCTGCCAGACCACCCATCAATAAGGCACTTAATACACTGGCATCATATTGCGCAGCAAAAGCAAAACCTGCAATTGCACCGACCAGCATCATCCCTTCTACTCCAAGATTAATCACACCTGTCCGCTGTGTGACCAATTCCCCCAGACCTGCGAAAATCAGTGGTGTTGCTGCTGCAACAGTACCTGCAAGAATTGCAGTTATTTCTAAAGCCATATCATGCTTCCTTTTGCTGTAGACAACATTGGGTTAAAGGGTAGTTGCTGTGGGCTGAGGGACCGGTGACGCCATTTTTTTGCTAAACCGGTAACGGTTTTCAATTAATGCATCGGAAGCCAGCAGGAAAAACAACAGCAGCCCCTGGAAAATACCGGTAATCGCGACCGGAAGCTGTAGCTGCATTTGTGCCATTTCACCGCCCAGATAAATCAGCGCCATAAAACAGCCTGACAGCACAATACCGATTGGGTTTAAACGCCCTAGATAGGCCACGATAATCGCTGCATAGCCATAACCTGGGGACAGGTTCGGATTCAGCTGACCAATAGGTCCAGCCACTTCACAGATTCCGGCAATACCTGCCATCATTCCGGAAATCACCAGACTCATCCAGATAGCTTTGGAGGAAGAAAAACCTGCGTATTTGGCAGCTAAAGGTGCCTGACCGCTGACTTCCAGTTTATAGGCCGTCAGACTTTTACGCATAAAAACCCAGAACAGAAGGACTGCAAAAAAAGTGATAAAAATAGAGGTATTAATGCGTGTGCCTTCTACAATAAATGGCAGCGTCGCACTCTCACTAAAAACCACCGATTGAGGGAAGTTCATCCCTTCCGGATCACGCCAGGGACCATTGACCAGGTATAGCAACACACATACTGCGACATAATTCATCATCAGGGTGGTCAGGGTTTCTTCAGCATTAAAATGGGTTTTCAGTAAGGCAGGAATTGCACCCCAGAGTGCCCCACCAAGTGCGCCCATAACGATCATTAACGGGAGAATCCACCAGCCGATGTGATCATGAAATAAAATCGCAATACCACCGCCAAAAATCGCGCCCATGGTGAGCTGACCTTCAGCACCGATATTGAATAATTTGGCTCGAAATCCGACCGTCAGCCCCAAGGCAATCAGAATCAGAGGTCCGGCTTTGACTGCCAGTTCACTCCAACCATAAGACGATGTCAGCGGTTCAATAAAGAAGATGTACATGGCTTGCGCGGGATTAATCCCCAACATTAAAAACAGAATACTACCGACAATCAGCATGGCCAGCAGCGCAATGAGTGGTGAAAGCCACTTCATGATTTGAGATGGATGTTCACGCGGTTCCAGTAAATGCATGTCGCTTTCCTCTCAATTTATAGATTTATTATTGACTGTATTAAGCATGAGCTTGCTGCTCCTCTACTATGATCGCAGTGTCATGACTTGAAATACCTGACATCAAGACCCCAACATTTTCAGTATTGGTTTCATGGATAGGTATGGCTGGAGATAGTTCACCATTGGCCAAGACACAGAGACGATCACTGATTTCAAACAGCTCTTCTAATTCTTCTGAAATCACCAAAATGGCAACACCTTGTCGAGAGAGATCGATCAGGGTTTGCCGGATAAACATGGACGCGCCGACATCTACGCCCCAGGTCGGTTGAGCCACAATCAGGAATTTCGGGTTTTGCAGAATTTCCCGGCCGACAATAAATTTTTGTAAATTTCCACCGGACAAGGAACG
Source organism: Acinetobacter sp. CIP A162 (assembly GCF_000367905.1). Lineage (GTDB taxonomy): Bacteria > Pseudomonadota > Gammaproteobacteria > Pseudomonadales > Moraxellaceae > Acinetobacter > Acinetobacter lwoffii. Next base: position 957,859 of record NZ_KB849159.1, read on the forward strand.
TGCTTCTGCCTCTGGGCCACTGGCTTTCACTCCGAATTTTTCAATACAGTGCTGGGCAAAAAGCTTACATTGTGAAAACTTGATTAATCCCCATTGCGTCAGATTCTGCCGAAATGCAGTCAGCAAGGCATTCTGGGACAGCGTCATGTTCGGGACTGCTCCTCGACCCAGACGTTCTTCAGGTACAAAGCCCAGACCCAAGTCACGCCGTTGTCCAGGACTGAATTGGGAAATATCGATTTGATTCAGAACCATCCGGCCATATTTCAGGCTGTTTTCGCCCGACAATAAAGATAGTAATTCTGCTTGCCCGTTGCCAGAAATCCCGGCGATTCCTACAATTTCACCGGCACAAATATTTAAATTGATATTTTTCAGCGATACACCAAATGTGTCATCAGACTGGTAATCCAGATTCTCGATCTGGAATAGCACCTGTTTTGCACCTGTATATTCTGGGCGTACATAGGTCGGTAAATCACGACCAATCATTAAGCGCGCTAAATCACTGGTGCTGTTGTGTTTGGGATCAACATTTCCGGTAACATGGCCATTGCGCAAGATGGTTGCTTCATCACAAAGTTCTTTGATCTCGTGTAATTTATGACTGATATATAAAATCGAAACACCTTGGGAGGCCAATAACCGTAAAGTTTTAAACAGTTGCCGTACCGCTTGTGGTGTCAATACTGAAGTCGGTTCATCTAAAATGATTAAAGCGGGATTTTGCAAAAGGCAGCGAATAATTTCGACACGTTGCCGCTCACCTACCGATAAAGAATGTACTTCGCGGCGTGGATCAATGGGTAAACCATATTGTTCTGAAACTGCAATAATTTTTTGACTTAGAGCTTTTAAAGGAATCTTTTCATCCAGTCCCAGCGAAATATTTTCGACTACAGTCAAAGTCTCAAACAAAGAAAAATGCTGATAGACCATGCCAATCCCGAGCTTTCTTGCCATCGACGGGTTATCAATATGAACTTCTTTACCGTTCCAGAGGATTTGTCCCTGATTGGCCTTGGTTGCTCCATAAATGATTTTCATCAGCGTACTTTTGCCAGCACCATTTTCACCCAAAATGGCATGAATCTGCCCAGGTTGAACGGTTAAATGTATCTGGTCATTCGCTTTCAATGAATTGTAACTTTTACAGATATTGATGAGCTGTAAACGCGGTACACCTGAAGAAGAACGTGCGTTCAACTCTTGCGCATGAGCAGATCTATCGTGTTGAGAGGTCATCATCAGTGCCCTATTCAATGCTGTGACAGTGCGGCATCCATCTGAAGCGTGCAGGCATTCAGATGGATGCGGGAAAGTACATCAAAGTATTTAAAGTTTTTTGAATTGCAAAATGACAAAGCTTTATTTCGGTAATGAACCCTCTACGCCCTTCACGTAGTAATTCATTTTGCTTAGTGCCGCATCATCTAGGCGCTTGCCCTTTGCCAAGACCAATGTGCCATCCTGTTTATGAATCGGGCCGGTAAATGGATGCAGTGTGCCTTTTAAAATGCCATCACGTACGCTGAGCGCTTTTGCTTTAGAGGCTGCCGACACTGAAGGACCAAAGCTTTCGATATCGACGGCTTTTTGTTTTACGCCATACCACATTGCACTTGGTTTCCAGGTTTTCTTGCTGACTTGCGTCATTACCGGAGTATAAATTTTTTCCCAATGTAAAACCGATGCAGCAAGATGCGCTTTAGGGCCAAATTTGCTCATGTCAGAATCCCAGCCAAAAGCAAAGACACCTTTTTGTTCAGCCGCCTGTACCACTGCTGGAGAATCGGTATTTTGCATCAGCACATCTGCGCTTTGAGCAATCAAAGCCAAGGCTGCATCACGTTCTTTGCCCGGGTTAAACCATGAATTCACCCAAATGACTTTGGTTTTAATTTTTGGATTTACACTTTGTGCACCGAGGGTATAGGCATTGATATTACGGATAACTTCAGGAATCGGAAAAGACGCAACTACACCCAAAACATTATTTTTGGTTTTTTGCCCTGCGACCACACCCAGCATATAAGCACCTTCATAGGTACGGACATCGTAGACCCCTAAGTTTTTGCCCTGCTTATAACCGGTTGCATGCATAAATACTGTATTGGGAAATTGCTTGGATACTTTCTCCATTGCATTCATATAACCAAACGAAGTCGCAAAAATGACTTTATTGCCTTGTTGTGCCAGGTTGCGGATCACACGTTCGGCATCTGCTGTTTCAGGGACATTTTCGATATAAGAGGTTTTATATTTTCCTGCGAGGGTTTTTTCAGCCTTAATCCGGCCTTGATCATGAGAATAAGTCCAGCCATGGTCGCTGGTTGGACCAATATAAACAAACGCGGCTTTATCTTGGGCCTGAACATTCGCGACAGCGGCCATGCTCATTACACCGCTTGCCATTAACACCCCTACCAATTTTTTCAATCCGGTTTTCAAGCTATTTTTTTCTTTCATTCTATTCTGCTCTTGGTTGTTCTGTGTCATACAACACATGCTTTAAAATGACTTCACTCAAATGCGCTCAGTCTGTCCAATATATAATTAGCAATAAGCATTCCAGTTTTTATAAAAAATAATAAAAATAGGGTTTTTAAAAAGATATTTTTGTTTTTTATTTAATAAGAGCGTACTGTTATTAAATTTATAAATAATAATTTTATAATTGACCCTAAAATTTAATTTGATGGAAGGATTTTTTTATTTTTTCTTATAAGTGGTGAGATAAAATAAAATGCCTTAAATTTGTGCATTCCTTTTTTTAATTGGAGCTTCATATTTTTCATGAGCAAAGATAAATGTAGATGATAGAATCAGGTATTGAGACTCATTGAGGGAATGGGATTTTTTTAGATATAAATCATTAGGGTCTGTTGACATTTACTGTTCATAATTAACCCTATAAAGGTAGCCATAAAAATATACAGGCTAAAGCAACAGAACTTTGATAATTTCTTTTGAGCTTGTCATATCGAGTAGCTATTCCTCTAAATTGCTTTAATCTACAAAACATATTTTCAACTAAATGCCTGATTTTATATAAATACCAGTCCATATGGTCATTGTTCGATTGGCTATTTGTTTTCTTTGGTATATTCGCTTTAGTCCCTGTTTTCCTGATCTGTTCACGCAGTGGTTCTGAATCATAGCCTTTATCTGCACATACCACTTTTGTCTCTTTTAAATCTAATGTTGATATTAAATCAGGTGCAACTTTAACATCATGTGTGGTTCCATCGGTAATCATGAAATCAATAGGATTGCCATGTGCATCAACAATCAAATGTATTTTTGAGGAGTTTCCTCCTACACTTTTAGAAATAGATTGATTCGCTATGCCGGCAGAATGTTGATGAGCACGTACATGAGGGCCATCAATAAAAATCCACTCCATATCGGGGCATGAGGCTAGTAATTTGAATAATCTAAGTAACTTACCGCTGTTTGACCAACGATTAAAACGTTTGAAAATAGAGTTTGAATGACCAAAACAGCAAGGAATATCTCGCCACGGACAGCCTGTTCTAATTCTATAGAGAATAGCTTCAATAAAATTGCGTAAATTTGAGTTGTGGTGAATGGATAAATTACGCAGAATAACTTTCAATTTTTGCCAGTGTTGATCTGTCAGCATGGTACGAGGCATAGCGAATAGTAACATTGGGTTTGGCGATTTGATTTTACTACTTCGCTATTTTTTTAAGCTAAAAGTGTCAACACACCCTAATATTTAAATATATTAATAGTTTTTTTATAGTTAGGTTTAGCTTGTAATACGCCGAAAGGATGATGTTCTACAGGTATTTTTATTTTCTCTCATCATTGAAAGAGGTGGGAACTCGCTAATCGAAGCTTGCCTAGATTGATTTATTTTAATTTCTAAATTTTAACAATATTACTCATTTTTAATCAAAGAATAAGGAAATATAAATAATATTTTTATTATTTAAAAATAATATAAATAAAAACCACTATATTAAAACATAGGGTTTATATTTGAAGTTTAATCCATACTTTTAAATTTTAAAATATATTAGACAACATAACGTTTACTTAATCCCCACTCGGCTAAAATTCGACGATAGGTCGTTGAAGAGCGATCTGCTTCAAAATGCGCTTCCATGGAAATATCGAGCGGTAATTCTTCAGGTTTCTGGCTTTCTACCATGTCCTGATCTTCGGCAAAGATTTGTGCATTGAAGTCATATACCGCCTGTAAATCTCCTGTCGTATCGAAGTTGCGTGTCAGTGGTACAAATAAACGGGTTTTATTGTGTGAGACCGGACAACAGGCATTGAGAATTTTTAATTGTCCCTGTTCTGGGAAATGTACGGTTAGCACCGCAGAAAACGGTGGATAGACATCAAATACACGTTTCCACAAAAAACCTTCCGGTGCCAGATCTTGCATACCATGTGGATAGTTGCTGACACTGCTAACATATTCGGTATGCAGGCCGTAATCTGTACGTGCTGTCGTGTATTTGGGTACAACCTGATTTTCAGGATCTGCGAAAGACCCCTGATGAACCCAGGCAAAATGTGCAACATCAATAAAGCCTTCCAGTTGACGGCCACTTGAACCGGCAATATCCACAAACGGCGGTAAAATTGCCTGATGATCTGACATCTCCCAAGTATCTAAAACAGGGAAATTGGCTTTGGATTCGTCACGGCCAAAAATACTGGTCCAGATCAAGCCATATTTTCGCACTACTGGAAATTTAGTCAGAGAAAAGCGCTCAGAAATACTGGTCAGCTCGGGTTGTGCAGGAATTTTGATACATTTACCCTGGCCATTGTAGTGTAGACCATGGTAAGGACAGACCAGATTTTCACCCGAAACCCAGCCCTTGGTTAAGGGTACACCCCGATGTGGACAAATATCACGGACCAGATGAATATCGCCACTTTCTGTTTTGTACAATGCCAGTTTGACATCAAGCAGGGTTACTTGTTGCGGTTGGGTAGAAACGTCCTGAATCCGTGCCACCGGATACCAGTGACGAGCCAGAATGTCCCAGTCCTGATCATCAAACTGGCTATAGCAGGGTTTGTTGAATAAATTGATGACTGGAATTGCGTTCATATCAAACCTATATTTTTACTGTGGATGGTCTCTTTTTACAGGCCTTGAACAGTGCAGAACTGTGCAATTTTGGCTTTGCTTCTAATTGAAATTACTGAATTTATTGTTATTCTGTCTATTAGAATGATTCGTACTATTCATTCTTAAAATTAGAACACATCAACCATGTACAAATGTATTTGCCGATTAAAGCTGCCTTCTTTGGCATAAAACTCGCATAAACACGTTTATCTCAAATATTGATATGAATAAACGGTGGTTCTTCGCTTGACTAAATTAATGAATACGCCTTTTTCCCGATTTTCAGAATATTTTATCGCGGTGGCGAAAACGGGAAGTTTACGCAAGGCCGCAGATCAATTATTCATTTCCGTGTCTGCAGTACATCGGCAAATTGCTTTGGCTGAAGAAGAACTGGGAATTGTGTTATTTGAGCGTTTGCCCCATGGTTTAAAACTGACACTGGCGGGTGAATTACTCTATGCCGATGTTTTAAAATGGCAAAAAGAATTCCAGCAAACCCGGATTCGCTTTGATGAAATTCAGGGGTTTACGCGTGGGACCATCGAATTCGGTTTAATTTCTGCCTTAAATGATGGTTTTGTCATGCAGTCCATGCAATATATGTATGAACATTATCCCTGGATTAATTTTAATATCCGGGTCGCAGACAGTGAAATCGTAGCCAAAAAAGTGATTGAGGCAGATCTGGATTTTGGCCTGATCCTGAATCCAAAATCTCATCAACACCTTGAAGTCCTCCATTTTCTGGAACTGCCTTTAGGTTTTGTGATGGGTAAATCACATCCTCTTGCTCAAGCAGAAAAGATTTATTTTTCAGATACCTTGAACGACAACCATTTTATTCCGGCCGACCCCCTGATTATTCATGACTATGTACAAGCACTGTATAAACATCATCAATTTATACCTGCACGTAAAACGGAATCGAATGATATCCGCCTGATGAATACTCTCATTAAGGCGAATACCGGGATTGGGATTTTTAGTTATCTCGATGTTTTACCGTATGTAGAGCGGGATGAAGTGGTCTTTAAACCTATCTCTGAAAAAGGGCTGCATCCGCTGACCATTGCTCTCTGTGTAGCGCCTAGACGCCAGATTTCACGCGTTTCCCAGTTGATGATTAAACATATGATTGAACAAATGGAAGCCTTAAAAAGCAAGGTGCAGCAACTGTAGTATTTTCATATTTAAATAACAAAAACCGCGATGGCCAAAATCGCGGCTTTTATTCAATATTAATGCTGAAATTAACTGTTTTTAATCCAATGGATTACCGACAATATTGCTAATAATGCCTTTCATAATATGCGCGCCTTGCTCTTTACGTAGGTCTGCATACCAGTCTTGGGTAATTTGCTCATCTTTCATATGCGTGACATCACAACGCTTACGTGCACGTAGCAGCAATTCATTGGCGCGTTCATTACGTTTATTCTGATAGCGTTTCAGGGCATCTTCCAGACCTAGCGTATTAATTTGTAAGGCACGTGCGAGATAGACCGCATCTTCCATTGCCTGGCAACCTCCCTGTCCGATATCCGGTGTGGTGCTATGTGCCGCATCCCCTAAAATTACCACACGGCCCTTATAGAACTGGGTAAAAGGCTCAATATCATGGATTTCGACACGATTGGTTTTCTGCTCATCAATGCTGTCAATTAAGCGCTGAACCTGTGGGCACCAGCCAGAAAAATACTGTTTTAACAGGGTCTTATATTCCGAACGCTGATTTTCCAGACCTGCGGGCAATGGCACATCAAAGAAGAAATAAAAGCGATGCTCTGCCACAGGCATCAGTGAAGCACGTTTGCCTTCACCGACAAACGTGGTCCACTGCTGTGCAGGCGCTAAATCTTCAGAGATCTCAACCAGTCCGTTCCAGTTCACATAACCGGCATAACGGCGTTCAACCTGTTTGCCCAATACATACTGACGCGTCATGGAATGGGTACCATCTGCGCCAATCAATAATGCTGCAGAGGCAGTGCTGCCATCCTGAAAACCGATTTCGACGTGTTGCCCCTTATCCTCAATAGACACCATTTTTTTACCGAGCTGAATATCCTGCCGGCCAAACGCATCCATTAACATATTTTGTAATTCAGCACGCGATACCGGATATGGACGTTGACCGACTTCTTCAATTAACGGCGCCAAACTAAACTGCGTCATGACCTCGCCATTCAAACCATCGATATAGGCTAAGTCATTCATCTGGCCACCTAACTTTGCTACCTGTTCAGTTAAGCCCAGATAGTTCAAACACTTCACCCCGTTTGACCACAAGGAAATTGCAGCACCGACAGGTAAAATCTGTTCTGCCTGCTCATAGATGGTGACCCGATGTCCGAACTTTTTTAGTGCAATTCCTGTGGTTAATCCGCCCATGCCTGCCCCAATAATTGCAATCTCCATCTATTCCTCCTGGCTATTTCATCTTCATTGCCAGCTAAAATGCTAAAAACGTGCCATCCTGAAAAAAATGCACTAAAAAAATAGCAAGAGTTGGCACACGCTGTGCTTTTAAATTCCTTCAATGTCCTGTTTTTATAAAGGCAGAAGACCTAAATTTGTATTTATAAAAGTGCATATTCATGTGACGTATACCAATGATGGAAATTTAAGATGGCGACCTTATTAGCTCCAATTTTTGATCTGCCTGCTCCAGTACAGCAGTTAACTAACCTTGCAGATGCCCGAATTGGCGCAGAAATTCTTGAATGTTCAGATGAGTTTTTTGCTGAAGCAAAACGCATGTTGCAATTTGAGGCACCGGTCTTTATCGAAGACAAGTTTGATGAGCATGGCAAATGGATGGATGGCTGGGAAACCCGTCGCAAGCGCCACACGGGCTATGATTGGGCCATCATTAAACTTGCTGTTGCAGGTCAAATACAGGCACTGGATATTGATACGACTTTTTTTAGCGGTAATTATCCGGCCTCTGCTGCTGTGCAAGCATGTTATGCGCCAGATGGAAATCTTGATCAGGCAGAATGGATCAGCATTATAGAAAATAATGTCTTGGGCCCCAGCCAGCATCATATTGTTCAGATTTCAGCAAAGCAGATATTTACCCATGTCCGTTTGAATATTTATCCTGACGGTGGGATTGCACGTTTTAAGGTCTATGGTCAGGTAAAAATCAATCTGCAAGATAGTGATCAAATGCTAGATGTTTTGGCACTAGAACATGGTGGCCGTGTCGTTGCCTATAGCGATGCGCATTTTGGACATCCACGCAATCTGATTAATCCGGGACGTGGCATTAACATGGGCGATGGCTGGGAAACCAAACGGCGTCGTGCTCCAGGATTTGACTGGTGCATTTTGGCTTTAGGCGCCAGTGCCCGAATCGAGAAAATTGAAATTGATACCGCCCATTTTAAGGGAAATTTCCCTGCAGAGGTTTCTATTCAAGCCATCTATGTTGAGGATGCAACCGATGAGCAACTCATTCCACAAAGCATGTTCTGGCCTTTTTTGTTAGCAGCCCAACCTATGCAAATGGATCATATTCATCATTACATCAATGAAATTTTACAACACGAAAAAATTTCCCATATTCGTGTCAACATGATTCCGGACGGTGGCATCAGCCGGATTCGTCTCTGGGGAAAATTGGCTTGAGTGATCAATGATATGTCTATGCAAAGTATAAAAATACAGCCTTTAAGCACTGAAAGTTTTCTGCCTTTTGGAGAAGTCATTGCCTGTCAGGGTAATCATTATTTTCATATCAATGAGCAGCAGACTGAGCGTTATCATGCCCTGGCTGAAGTAGAAAGTGACACCAAGGTCGGACTGAGTATTTTTAGAAATATGCAAGCTACGGCAATTCCTTTTCAAATCTCAATGCTGGAAAGGCATCCTCTAGGATCACAGGCTTTTATTCCGATGCACGGCCAGCAATTTTTAATCGTTGTAGCGCCTGAACTTGATTATACACAGCCCGATATTAGTCAGATTCAGGTATTTATCAGTGATGGTTCTCAAGGGATAAATTATCGTGCCGGAACCTGGCATCATCCATTATTGACCCTTGAAGCACCCAGCGAGTTTGTCGTAGTGGATCGTATAGGTAGCGGATCAAATTGTGATGTTCATCCTTTTCCTGAAAACATCCAGATCGTATTTTAAACGCATTAAAAAAAGCCCTTTTATCAGGGCTTTTAACTTATTTCTTCATCACTTTGCCTAGAAGTGATATTTCACTAAAGCACTGACATTATTTTCATCGGCATTTGGGATACCGAATTTGTTGTTCCAGATAGAATGTTCAATCCCCAGATATAAATTGCTGTCTGGAGAAATGTGTTTACCGACATTCCATTTCCATTGGGTGGTCCAGTTCATCTCGCTGTCATGAGTATCTTCTTCTGTAGACCAGTCCAAGAAGCCATCCACCAGAAATTCTTCAGTTCCCAGTTTAATTGGCACGCCGTAGGTCAGTGTCAACTGGTAATCATCATCAATATTCTCATTATTCACGCGATAAAGGTTAATGCTAGCATAGCGGAAATAGGGAATTTCCAGATCGAAACCTACGCCGTAGAGGAAGTTATCAAAACCCTCTCCACCTTCCCAGGTCGTTGAAACCAGTACATCTTTAACCGGACCAAAGGCAAGCTTCTGACCCGACACTTCACCCAAGCTCAAACGTGGTGAAAATTCAAAATAACTTGATTTAAAGTCATCTGCACCGCGCATACGGTCAATGAAGAAGAAGACATCTGCATATTTTACTTTTGCCGTATATTCAAAGGTCGCAGTCGCCTGTTTCTCATCGACCACCTCATAGTTTTCTCCATAAAGTCCGGTGACACTGAAGTCTTGCCAGATCGGTTTTGCCTGTGCGGATGCCGCACCCAATACAAGTAATGTTGCAGCAGTAAGTTGAGTGAATTTCATAAATAAGGGTCCCCAGTGGAATGAAAGAATCACATTCTGAATTAAGCAAAAACAAAGCCAACATTTTTAATTTTTGATAAAAAAAACAGCCCATTTTCTGGACTGTTTTCATCCTGGTTTAAATTTTCTAATGTGGAATCTTTGCCACAATTTCTGTAGTCGCTGTGCTTTTATTTTTAAATAGGTTCAGATGATTGAACAACAGGTTGAGTAAAATGGCCATTAAGCAGGTTGAGCTAATCCCCGAATGAAACAAGGTTTGCACCCATTTTGGAAAGTTGGCATAAAAGGAATGATCAATAATGGGAATCATGCCGGCTGCAATAGCCGTCGCAACAATGATAAGATTTTTTTGCTCGTTATAATCAATTTTAGCCAAGGTACGAATCCCGCTTGCAGCGACTGTTCCAAAAAGTACCAGACCTGCACCACCTAATACCGGTACAGGAATGGCAGCAATCAAACGTCCCATAATTGGCAGTAAACCCAACACGACTAAAATCATGCCCCCAGCTGCGACCACAAAGCGGCTTTTAATTCCGGTAATCGCCACCAAGCCGACATTTTGCGCAAAAGCACTTTGCATGAATGACCCAAAAACAGGCGCCATCGCACTCGATAACATATCGGCACGCAAGCCATTCGAGATACGATCCGCATCCACTTTGGTACCTACAATCTCACCCACTGCAATGATATCTGCTGTGGTTTCAGTCATAATCACGAGAGTAACGATGAGCATGGAAATAATGGCTGTGAGCTCAAAAGTCGGTAGTCCAAAGGCGAAGAAGCTAGGTACCTGAATCCATGTCCCAGTCGCAACTTTAGAGAAATCACCAAAACCGAATAAATAGGCCAGTACTGAACCTAAAACAATTGCTAGAAGAATAGACAAGCGACGAATAGCAGCATGTTGGCTCAAATTCAGGCAGACGACTAAAGCCAATGTCATCAGTGCCAGACCAATATTTTCGACACTTCCCCATTCTGGTGCCTTGGGATTGCCGCCCATCATCCAGCGGACTGCTACAGGTAATAAAGACAAACCAATGATAGTAATGACGCAGCCTGTCACGACTGGTGGAAAGAAACGGATAATTTTGGAGAAATAAGGCGCGAGGAAAAAACCGATCAATGAGGCGACAATGACCGCACCGTAAACTGCTTGCAAACCACCGCCTGTGGTCACAATCGCGACCATCGTCGCAACGCCAGCGAAAGAAACCCCTTGTACCAAAGGTAATTTCGCGCCGATATATTTCACCCCAACGGTTTGCAAAATTGTGGCTAAACCACCCACAAATAGCGCCGCTGCAATCAATAATCCAATTTGATAAGCTTCTAGGCCGGCGGCCGTTCCCACGATTAAAGGTGGTGCAATAATTCCGCCATACATAGTCAGTACGTGTTGCAAACCGTAAGCTGCACTTTTTCCCGCACCTAAATATTCATGTTCAGGTGATATTGTTTTACTTTGTTCTGTCATTTTTCTCACCCTCAAAGTCTAAATATAAAATCAGCTTCCGCGATATGTGGAGTACGCGAATGGGCTGATCAGTAAAGGAATATGAAAATGCTGGGACGCATCTTTCACATAAAAATGAATAACTGCTTTAGGAAAAAAAGTTTCTAAACCCGAATTTTCAAAATAGGCAGATGTAAAGAACTCAAGACTATAGGCACCCGCTTTAAACTCGGTCATGCCGAAATCACTGACGCGGCCGTCTGCATTGGTTTTTGCTTCCCTAATCAGGCGACCGTCTTCAGCAAAAAGTCGAATGACCACGTCTGTCGCAGGTTTTCCCAGATGTGTATCTAAAATATGCGTGCTAATCATGCATGAAGCTCCTGAGCCAGTCGTGACAAGGCAATTTCTGCCAGTTGATGATGGACAATACGTTTCTCAATCTCTGGGTCATTTAGCAAACGATAGTTCAGGGCTTGAAGGACGTCTTCACTGCTCAATCCAGCGGCTTTGATCAGAAAGATAAACCCATATTTTTTCTCATAGGCAAGATTGCCTTTAAGTAGAGCGAGCTGGGTATCTTTATCTGCTGTAATACCGGATTGTTCACGATGGGAAAAGTCTTTTTCTATTTCACTTAATTCAGCCTGTGCCTGTTTTTCACCTATACGGGGATGATTATCCAGTGCAGTTTTAATCTCATCCCAACTCCAGGTCGCTGCTTGTTGTTTCGCTGCATTCAAAACCTCCTCAAGCGATCCATAAGGACGCTTTGCGGCAAGCTCGCTAGACCAGCTGGGTATTTGCACACAGTGCTTTAAAAAGATCATCGCATCTTCTGCTGATGCTTGATTAAATTCAACAAGTTGCACTATTCAATCGCCTGATTATATTGCTTGGTTATTTAAGACTGGTTTTGCAATAACAGTGCCAAAGCTAAGTTTTTCATTATTTTCATAAAATACATGACTCAAAAAAGAGCATTTAAGCTGATCTTTTCAAATACATTTTATGATTATGGCACATGATGGTTATACCAGTGCTCGGCAATATCCCCACAACGGCAAATCCAGACCTTGTCATGATTTTGAATGTAGTCTAGGAACTTTTGTAGTGCTTTAAAACGTCCCGGCCGTCCTAAAATACGGCAGTGCATGCCAATCGACAGCATTTTTGGCGCAGTTTCACCTTCGGCATAGAGCACATCAAAAGCATCTTTGAGATATTGATAAAACTGTTCCCCACTATTAAAACCGCCCGGTGAACTGAATTTCATGTCATTGCTATCCAGGCTATAAGGAATAATCAAATGCGGACGTGTTTCCCCTGCCTGATTGGTCAAGGTGCTCCAAAATGGCAAGTCATCCCCATAGTAATCAGCGTCATATTTGATTTGAGAAAATTCAGCCAGAAGTTGACGGGTATTTGGACTGTCCCGACCGGTATACCAGCCGATCGGTGCCTCATCAAACAGGCTTTCCAGAACACTGATCGCCTGATCCATATATTGGCGTTCGAGTTGAAGCGGCATGTCCTGATAATGTAGCCAGCGCTGCCCATGTGAAACGACATCATAATGGGCTGATTTAATCGCCTCGACCACATAAGGATTACGTATTAAGGCCATGCCGACTCCAAAGATGGTCATCGGCAAACCACGTTTCTGGAACTCCTGATGAATGCGCCAGAAGCCTGCACGTGAACCATATTCGTACATCGAATCCATCGACATATGTTTATCTGGAAAGCTGGCAGCACCAATGATTTCAGATAAAAACTGTTCTGATCCTGTATCACCATGTTCAATGTGGTTTTCACCACCTTCTTCATAATTCAGTACAAACTGTACCGCGACACGCGCGCCGTTTGGCCATTGCACTTTTGGTGGTTCACCATGATAGCCAATCAGGTCACGCGAATAAGGTGCACTGCGAATGCTGTCAATAAGTTCTTGTCCGCGTAAGTAGCTAGTCGTCACATCAATTCCTTGTCGATTCTGAGTAAATGATCAATTTTCTATACGCGTGATAAGCAATTTATGCGCCAAACTAGAGCATTGAAACTGAGAGCACGCTTTTTAAAAAAATATTTTCAGCGAAATTTAAGCTTAGAAATATCCCATCTCAATATTTGCGTGGTTGAATATAAAAAACCTGGAAAGATGCGTATTTATTTTCAATCGCCGGTCAGTGTTCTGATTTACGCAATCCTATGTCCTATTAATTGAAATTTCATAGAACACCTTGCTGTTTTATAGTCCAGCTAAAGGTCACGACACAGAACCCATTATGAATACAAATATCGCCACGTTTAGTCCCGACTTACCCGTCCATATGACATTCGAGGAACATGACTGGCATCTTTTGGCTCAGTACTGGTATCCGATTGCACTTGCGCGTGATATTACAGATCAGCCAACAAGTAGTATGCTGCTTGATATGCCGCTGGTGATTTATAAAATGAACGATGAACTGGTGGTGGCGAAAGATGCATGTCCGCATCGCGGTGTACCTTTAAGCTTGGGAAAAAATGACGGCCAAGGCGTGGTGTGTCGTTATCACGGTTTACGCTTTGGCAGTGAAGGTAAATGTAACCGTATTCCTGCACATCCTCAGCATAAAATATCGGAGCGCTTCCATCTAAAAACTTATGCTGCGGTAGAAAAATATGGTCTGATCTGGTGTTCGTTAAGCGCTGAAAAGGATGCAGAACCTCATATTCCTCATATGCCTTTTTGGGATGATGCTGAGTATCAGCAACTGGTCTGCCCTCAGATAGACATTCAATGTTTTGCAGGAAGACAGCTCGAAGGTTTTATTGATGTGGCACATTTTGCCTGGGTGCATCCCGATACTTTTGGTGATCCGGAGGATGTAGAAGTTCCTGATTACAGTACGACAGAAACGGAGGTCGGTTTTAATGCAGATTATATCAGCAGTGTGGGACGTTATCCGATCGGAATCGAGCAGCGTGGCCAGGAAGATTTTAAATGGTTACGTCATTTTGAAGTGAGCCTACCCTTTACTGCAACACTTACGATTCATTTTCCAAATCATGCCAAGCAGGTCATCATGAATGCGGCTTCACCCATGACTGCGCGTTCAACACGACTTTTTGCACCTATTTGCCGCAATTATGATAAAGATTTACCGGTTGAAGATGCCTATGCCTTTAATATGAAAATTTTCGAGGAAGATCGTGTGATTGTAGAAAATCAGAAACCTGAATATTTACCTCTGGACTTATCTTTAGAAGCGCATTTTCCGGCAGATCGAAGCTCGAGTATGTACCGAAAATTACTACGTAAACGGGGATTTAGTCCTTTATTTGCTGCTTAAAATTTTATTCAAAAGAAAGATTCATAATAAATAACCAGGGTTAGAGCTCCTCTGATATTTAAAAATTAATTGGGTTATATATTGATTTCTATGAGGATACATCTTGTTATATAGCCTCATAAGCCTTGTATTCTGGTGAAGATAAGGCCTTTTAGAACGATAAAGAACTTTAAGAAGATAAAATTAGTTTTTTATTAAAATAGGTATATAATAAATAAAATCACTTTAATTTACTATTTTAATAAAATTATGGATCAATATTGCACACTGCAGATTTATCAGGAAGATGAATGGCTGGATTGCGCTATTGTTGAGATTGTCGGTCAACAACAAACTGGATGGCAAGCAGCCACGCGCACATCATATCTATTTGAATATGCTATTTCTTATATGGACCTAAGCGATGGGCATGCGCTAGCCTATCATTTACCAGTAAATGTGCAAAATACATTGCAATCTACCTGGCCGGCCTTCCTGATGGATTTGTTACCTCAAGGTTATGGTCGTAAAGAATTACTCCGTCAGCTTAATTTTTCTGAAAATACTCAGGAACAAGCAGACTGGGCGCTTTTAAAAGCAGGTGCAGGCAATCCGATAGGTAACTTACGGGTGAAAGAGGCTTATGAATGGCTACAGGGGCAATTCCCTGTTCAGCAGAATCATGGCTTTAGTCTGGACCAAGTCGTAGAACGTCAAGAAAAATTTATTGAATCCTTAGCCTCTTATGGACTTTTTATTGCCGGTTCTTCTGGTATTCAGGGCGAGTGGCCAAAATTACTGTTAACTCAAGGTCACGATGACCTGTTCTATCTGGATCACACGCTGACAGATCATCAGGTCAAGCAGCATTGGCTGGTGAAATTCAGCCGTGGCAGTGATCAGAATTTAGATAAAATTTTGATGCACGAAGCCTTATATATGAAAATTGCCCAGTATCTGGGACTTCGTGTTCATAACGAACTGGAACTGCATGGCAAGACTTTATTCATTCCCCGATTTGACCGTAAGGTCATCGATAGGAAGGTCGAAAGAATTGCTCAGGAAAGTATTGCTTCTCTGGGAGGAAAAGCAGGTTTCGGGGTAAGAATGACCCATAACCAGATCTGTAGCCTGCTGATGCAATGCTGTACTGAACCAAAACAGGAAATTTTTGAATATTTGAAGCGTGATCTTGCCAATGTCGCTTTAGGCAATAAGGACAATCATACCCGTAATACAGCGATTCAACGTTTCAATAATGGAATCATTCAACTAACCCCATTATTTGATTTTGCGCCGATGTGGCTTCATCCGGATGGTATTGCCCGAACTACGCGTTGGGAGCGAGATGATCATGGTGGTATGCCAATTTGGCATTCAGTCATTGAACAGATCGCCGAAAGCACGATGATTGATCCAAAAGAAATCAAAGCGGTGTTAATCGAACAATTACCACTTTATCAGGGGTTACTCGAGCACATGCAGCATCTGCAACTGGCACCTGAAATTCTGGAAAATAGCCAGTATCGAATTAATAATATTTGCCAACAATTGGAGGAGCTGAATCATGGATAAACGCTTTAAGCCACTGACCCCGATTCAACAGATGCAAAAGAGATTATCTGTACTTGAAACCGTCAGTAACAATCCTGACTGGCCTTTTCATCAGGTTGCTCGCTTCATTCGTACCGAGTTGCACCTTACACTCAACGATATGGCTAAAATAACTAAGATTGCTCCCCAGACTCTACAGAAAATGGAACAACCGGAAGGCAATCCAACACTCAAGTCTATGCAAAAATTACTGGATGCTTTTGGCTTAAAGTTAGAAATTAGGGTTAAATCCTGATAGAAATCTGATGCTTTAATTGATATTAAGGGAAATTATAGAGAACAATAATAGCTTAACAACTGAAAATATGCCCTGCTCCAATCTGTTTATTGAATCCTTGCTCCATCACAGGAATCCCGATTTAAATTAAACACGGGATTCACTGGGGGCTGACATTTTCTCATCAGTTTTTAATGAATATGTTTACTTGCGAAACGTCATTATGAAGAAATATCAACACAGAGATATTTCATTTCAAGGTATTCATCCATACCGAATTTAGACCCTTCACGGCCTAATCCCGATTGCTTGACTCCACCAAATGGCGCAACCTCATTAGAGATAGCTCCGGTATTAATTCCCACCATACCGTATTCTAAGGCTTCGCCTACACGCCACTGACGTGCTGTACTTTGGGTAAATACATAGGTGGCCAGACCGAATTCTGTATCGTTCGCCATCTGAATCGCTTCTTCTTCAGTCTTGAAGCGGAATAATGGCGCCAACGGTCCAAAAGTTTCCTCTTTTGCCACACGCATCTGCTGGGTGACTTCAGTCAAAAGCGTTGGTTCGAAGAATGTACCGCCCAGATTTGAGCGCTGTCCACCGGTTTTCACCTGTGCACCTTTGCTCACTGCATCAGCGATATGTGACTGCACTTTTTCAATCGCAGCCTCATCAATTAATGGACCTTGGGTAGAGGCTTCATCACGGCCATCACCGACTTTTAGTTTGGCAACGGCAGCCACCAGTTTTTCTACCAGCGCATCATAAATGCCATCTTGTACATAAATCCGGTTCGCACAAACACAGGTCTGTCCACTATTACGGAATTTACTGGCCATAATGCCCTGTACAGCCTGTTCAAGATTGGCGTCATCAAAGACCAGAACCGGTGCATTACCACCAAGTTCTAAGGACAGTTTTTTGATGGTCGGTGCACATTGCTGCATCAGGATACGGCCGACTTGAGTCGAACCGGTAAAGCTTAACTTTTTCACAGTTTCGCTTTCACATAAGACCTGACCTACTTTAACCGCATCACCACTGACATGCAGCAATACATCTTGTGGTAAACCTGCGCGCAAGGCCAAAACTTCCAGTGCATACGCAGTTAAAGGTGTTTGTTCAGCCGGTTTAACCAGCATGGAACAGCCGGCAGCCAGAGCTGGCGCGGCTTTACGGGTAATCATCGCCGCCGGAAAATTCCACGGTGTAATGGCCGCTGTCACCCCAATCGCCTGCTTAATGACCAATAACCGTTGATGGGCAAGCGTTGGAGTCAACACGTCACCATCAATACGGCGTGCCTGCTCGGCAAACCAGCGGATAAAGGAAGCAGCATAACCGATTTCACCCCGTGCCTCAGCCAGTGGCTTGCCCTGTTCAGCAGTCAGGATCTGAGCCAGGGACTCTTTATTTTCCTGCATCAGATCGAACCAGGCCCAAAGCACATCCGCACGTTCAAGTGCTGTCTTGGCTTTCCAGGCTTTCTGGGCTTGCTGAGAACGAGCAATCAGCTGTTCTACAGACGCCCGGTCATGGGATTTTACCCAGGCCAAAGTGGCTTGGGTTGCTGCATCGTTGACTTCAATATATTCACCCGTGGCAGGCTGATCGAAGCTGATATCAGGATGCTGTAATAAATCTCTATATTGCGTTTGAAGCATGATCATTACTCTTTCATTAGGCTGCGACAGACAGTGCAAACCCTTGTTTCAAGATAGCCAATCCCGCACGGAACTGTTCTGCTGGAATGGTGAGCGGGTATAGGAAACGGATTACATTACCATAACGACCACAGGTCAGGATTAACAGACCATTTTGCATGGCATGGTTTTGTACAGCTTTTGCCTGTTCCGCAGTTTCGAGCTCAACCGCCACCATTGAACCCAGTGCGCGAATATCTTTAACCATGCTAGAGGACATTTTCAGTTCATGCAAAACATCAACCAGTTCTGCGCCTAGATCATTCGCTCTTTCACAAAGACCTTCTTCTTCAATGATATCCAGTACCGCATGGGCAGCCGCAACAGCAACCGGGTTACCTGCATAAGTGCCTCCCAATCCACCTGGATTTGGTGCATCCATGACTTCAGCACGACCTACCACGCCTGAGATCGGGAAACCGCCGCCTAGACTCTTTGCCATCGTAATCAGATCTGGCTTGGTCTCATAATAATCCATCGCAAACAGTTTACCTGTACGCGCAAAGCCAGACTGTACTTCATCAGCAATCAGTAAAATGCCGTTTTGATCGCATAGGACACGCAAGCGTTTCAGGAATTCTGCAGGCACCACATTAAATCCGCCTTCGCCTTGTACAGGCTCAAGCACAATCGCTGCTACGTCATGCGCAGCAATATCTTCTGCGAAAATGTCTTCGATGCTTTGCATTGCATCATCTACGCTAATGCCTTTGGATTCCACCGGGTAACGGGCATGGAAAACACCACCAGGCATCACCCCAAAGTCGCGTTTATAAGGTGCAGTTTTACCGGTCATGGCCATCGTCATAAATGAACGGCCATGAAAACCATTACCAAAAGTCACAATGCCATGACGGCCAGTATGGGCACGGGCAATTTTAACTGCATTTTCGACAGCTTCAGCACCAGTCGAAAAGAATGAGGTTTTTGCAGCACCTTGGATGGGAGCGCGTGCATTGATACGTTCTGCCAGAGCAACGTAACTCTCGTATGGTACAACCTGATAAGCCGTATGGGTAAATTTGGTTAATTGTTCAGTGACCGCAGCAATAATTTTAGGGTGACGATGGCCAGTATTCAGTACGGCGATTCCGCCCGCAAAGTCGATATATTGATTGCCTTCTGCATCCCAGATGGTCGAGTTTTCTGCTTTTTCCGCGTACCATTGACACATGACCCCAACACCACGTGGTGTCGCCTGCTGTTTACGTGCATTCAGTGCTGAGTGTTTACTGTCCATTTTGTATCCTCATTCTTGATTCATACGTTGTAAATTTTGCTATCCGGATCTTGGGATAGAAATTTGCCAAAGACTGGCTGATGTTGTTCATTTTGCGCTTTTATGCGTATGAGACGAGAGCCATTATTGAGTAATTCAAAGGAGCCAATTGATCTATTTAAAACGAGTAAAATAGTCAAAATATAAAATTATTTTATTTATAAACAATTATTTATATTTATAATGAAAATTGGCTCCTTTTTAAATAAAGAAGCCAATTTAAAAACCCATTGCAAAAATTTACGATGGGTCATCATGGATTAAATCTAGTCGTTTTTATGGATTAATTCATCTTGCAAAAAACTTCGCTTAACCCGGATAGATGCCGCGTTCCTGGCGTGCCATTAAAATACGTTCACAAGCCAGAATATAAGCGGCTGTACGCAAAGAACATCCGGCCTGAACTGCTTTTTGCCATACATCCTGTACCGCATTTTTCATACTGGCATCCATACGCTGGTTAATCTCTTCCTCAGTCCAGAAATAGCTGGCCAAATCCTGAACCCATTCAAAATAGCTGACCGTCACGCCACCCGCATTGCAGATCACGTCTGGCACCACCGTAATATGACGCTCACTCAGAATTTCATCGGCCTCAGTCAATGTAGGACCATTGGCACCTTCCAGAATCATTTTGGCCTGAATATTTTGCGCGACCTGAGTATTAATCACACCTTCCAGTGCAGCCGGAATAAAGACTTCAGCAGGAATGGTCCAGAAATCTGATGTAGAAATTTCATCGCTGGCAGAAAATCCCTGAATTTTATGGTGAGTATTTGAGTATTCAAGCAGCTTTTTAATATCAATTCCCTGTTCATGATACAGAGTGGCGGAGTGGTCCTGAACACAGATTACTTTGCTGCCATTTTCCTGGAAAAGCAGCGCAGCTTCACTGCCGACATTACCAAAGCCCTGCACACAGACCCGGGCATCTTTTAAATCCAGACCGATTTGCTGGGCAACTTCACGTCCGCTAATAAATACACCACGACCTGTGGCTTTACTGCGGCCCAAAGAACCTCCTAAATGAACCGGCTTTCCGGTCACTACGCCAGTAATCGTAGAACCCGCATTCATGGAAAACGTATCCATCATCCAGGCCATGATTTGCGGATTGGTTCCAACATCCGGCGCCGGAATATCTTTTTGCGGTCCAATAATTAAATTGATTTCTGCCGTATAACGTCGGGTCAAGCGTTCCAGTTCGCGCTTGGAAAGCTGGCTCGGATCAACTCGCACACCGCCTTTGGCACCGCCAAAAGGTAAATTTAGAGCAGCACATTTGATCGTCATCCAGGCCGACAGAGCCATCACCTCATCTAAATTGACATCTGGATGAAAACGCACGCCGCCTTTGCCTGGACCGCGAGTTAAATTGTGCTGAACACGATAGCCTTCAAAATGCTGAACCGTACCATCATCCATGATGACCGGAACATCGACAATCAAACTGCGCTTTGGGCGTCGCAGCATGTCCAGTCGTTCACTCAGCTCACCCAGATAAGGCGCTACTTTATCCAGTTGCTTAAGATAATTGTTCCAGGCCGTTGTACCTTGCTCGGTATAGGTCAATCCTTTCATCATCATGTTCATTCTATGATCCTTTTGTTATATGCAGTCGTATGTCCTGGCGGCTGCAACACATCTCTATTCGGCTGTTATGGCAATCATTGCTTGATTCAGGTCTTAGTTCAGCGAGCTCCAAACAAAATCAGTGTCTAGATTTTCCGCTTTAGTTTTAATCGGTATCTGTGTATATTGCCTGCCCGCCTGTATGCTCGCATTCAAGCCGCAGGTACATGATCAAAACGCATACAAGACACTTTACAATGACTGCCTGATCAGACTATTTTGCACCTAGCAATACCGCTCTCACGAGAGCCATTTCAAATTTGTAGGAGAGAGCCAATTGCGTAGCTTGCTTGGAGATTATTTACTGCAGCGATTGCAGCAAGATGTCACAGGAACATTACAGATGCGCCTGTTCCGCTGCTTGCGTAACGCGATTATTGATAGCGTATTGGCTCCCAAAACCCGCTTGCCTGCATCACGTGATCTGGCTAAAGAGATTCAGGTATCACGTAATACGGTGTTAAATGCCTATGAACAATTACAGGCACAGGGCTATGTGGATGCCCGTACCGGTCAAGGTACCTGGGTAGTAGAGAAATTACCCGAATCCTTTTTGGTGAAGGCAGAACAGAATTCTCCTGCCGTTGCAGAAAAAAAAGCACAGCAAAATTATAATCTGTCGCAACGCGGTTCTTACTTGCTCGGCTATTCCGCGGCTTCGCCTTATCAATGGGGAGCCTTTGTACCGGGCGCACCCGATGTAACCGAATTTCCGCATCATATTTTCAGCAAAATCCAAACGCGTTTGAGCCGTGAACCTCAAGTTAACAACCTGATTTACAGCAATGCCGGTGGCTCCCTAGAACTGCGTCAGGAGCTGGCAGAATATCTGAAAATTGCCCGTTCAGTGCAGTGCGATGCTGATCAGATCATTATTACCGAAGGCACCCATCAGGCGATTGATTTGGTCTCGCGTACTTTAAGCGACATAGGCGATGAGGTCTGGATCGAAGATCCAGCCTATTGGGGCGCGCGTAATATTTTACGAATTAATGGCGTCAATCTACGTTCCTTACCGGTGGATCAGGAAGGGATTATTCCCGATCTGCATCCCAAGAAACCACCTAAACTGATTTTTGTGACGCCGTCGCATCAGTATCCTTTGGGCTCACATTTAAGTTTAGAACGGCGCAAACAGTTAATTGCACTGGCACGCCAGCACAATAGCTGGATTGTTGAAGATGATTATGACAGCGAGTTCAGGTTCTCGGGCCAGCCCTATCCTTCTTTACAAGGTTTAGAGCCGGATTCTCCGGTGATTTATATGGGGACGTTCAGTAAGACGATTTATCCGGCCCTGCGTATTGGCTATTTAGTGGTACCAAAACAGCTCTTTTCTTCATTGCGAATTGTGGCCTCGGAACTTTATCGTGGTGGTCACTTAATCGATCAGCAAACACTAGCTGAATTTATCCGCGAAGGTCATTATGAAGCGCATATCCGACGGATGCGTTTATTGTATGGCAAACGCCACGCTTTTTTAATTGACCTGATTCGCCGACATTTAGGTGAAGATTTTCTGCATGAATACAATACCGCTGCCGGTTTGCATCTGATTTTAAAATTGCCGAGCAGCAGTGATGATGTCTTGATTGCATCCAAAGCGCTTGAACTGGGAATCAAGGTCAGAGCCTTATCGCAATACTATACCAAACATTATTCCACCCGGCAGAAAGGATTATTACTGGGCTTTGCCTGTGTGAGTGAACAGGAAATTCTGGTGGCTTTCGGGATATTGTTAAAGTGCTTGCGCGAGCATGGGATCCGCACTTTAACTTAGTAAAAACTTAAGGATCAATACAATTATATTTTTAAAATCAAAAAGCTTTTAATTTATTTTTAAAGGGAACGTAAACCTGCTTTTAGTCTGATATTTTAGGTAGGCTTTATTTTTCTGTAAATATTGCCTGCTTATATTTTTTATCTCTTAAGCCAATTGGCTCCTTTGAATTGCTCAAAAATGGCTCTCGTCACTTTACAACAAAAAAGAGAAATTAACCGCATACATGAACAGCATGTAACCGTACTTTAATCAAAGTGTGATCCTGTCTATAAGGCTACAAGGATTCATTTTATTAAGATTAACTTAATATTGGTCAAGCACTGATGAATTCGGTTACAGTTTCAAAGGATAAGATAGCGTAAGCCAAATAAGGAATTTTATTGCCGCTACGCTATTGATATTAAGGGAAATTATATGGCAGAACATCAACATTTCTCCAATTCCGAATCATCAGACGGCTTAAAAAACGGACTTAAATCACGCCATCTCACCATGATTTCAATTGCGGGTGTCATTGGTGGAGCACTCTTTGTCGGCTCCGGTAATGTCATCTATTCTGCAGGACCGGCTGCACTCATTGCCTATACTCTAGGTGGACTATTAGTTTTACTCATCATGCGTATGCTGGGAGAAATGGCGGTACTGAATCCCGACAGTGGTTCATTTTCAACCTATGCGGATCGTGGAATCGGGCGCTGGGCCGGATTTTCTATCGGCTGGTTATACTGGTCTTTCTGGACGTTGCTCATGGGCTGGGAAGCCTTTGTCGCCGGGAAAATCCTAAATAGCTGGTTTCCATTTATCCCGATCTGGGGCTATATGCTTCTGGTCACTGTAGCACTGGTCTGGATTAACCTCCGTGACGTAAAAAATTTTGGTGAATTCGAGTTCTGGTTTGCCCTGATCAAAGTCATTGCCATTGTACTGTTCCTGGTATTTGGCAGCTTGGCTGTGATGCACCTGTGGCCTTGGGGCGATGCCTCTATGCTCGGCGGTGGTACAACTCATCTAACCGCTCAAGGCTTTATGCCCAATGGCTTTTCATCGGTGATCACTGCCTTACTGGGTGTAATGTTTGCTTATATGGGAGCAGAAATTGTTACCGTGGCAGCAGCTGAAACCAAAGATCCCGCCAAGGAAATTCGTAAGGCCGCTAATTCAATTGTATGGCGTATCATTTTATTCTATGTCGGTTCAATGCTAATTACGGTTTGCCTGATTCCACACAATAATCCTTTATTGAAAGATCCGACCTGGGGTACGTATAGCGTGGCCCTTACCGCACTTGGTATTCCGGAAGCACGCCATATTGTTAATTTTGTCGTTCTCACCTCGGTATGTAGCTGCTTTAACTCCGCACTTTATACCTGTTCACGCATGGTCTATTCCCTCTCGAAACGTGGAGATGCACCAAAGAGTTTCGGTTTAACCAACCGCAATAACAGCCCATGGGTAGGTGTCATCTTTTCAAGCCTGTTTTCTTTCGTGGCGATTTATCTGACTGCCACCGAAAGTATGAATATTTATGATGTCTTGATGTTAGCGACTGGTACCGTATCTTTATATGTCTATCTTGCTATTGCCATTTCTCAGCTTAAGTTACGTAAAAAACTGGAAGCTGAAGGACAAAATATTCCATTCAAGATGTGGTTATTCCCATGGCTAACTTATCTGGTCATTATCTTTATTGTCGGCGCTTTAATTACCATGATTATTGAAGGAACCTATTTTAAAGAAGTGGTTTATACCAGTGTGCTTGCATTATTTATTGTGGGCTTAGGCATTTGCGCACAAAAGTTTAACTGGGGTAAAGCCTCAGCCAAAAAGGAAAAGGCAGCACAGGCCAGAATTAATTTAAGTGATAATCTTTAATTTATTTCTATAGAAATTTTTTAAACACATCAGAATGAATAAATAAATGGAGAGTTAAAAAACTCTCCATTTATTTTATATACAAGCCCAGTAAAAAAGGCCTATGTATGTCTAGATTTTAAATCTCCGTTGATACCTCACCTTTCCTAATCAAATTTCACCTTTCAAGACCACCTCAGCTATCAAAGTGTAGCCAGAAGCTGTTTCATCAGCTTTTTCTGTTCTGGTTGCTCAACCTGATCCGTTTCAACGAATAATTGATAAATCTCGAATACATTCTGTTATGAAATGTTGAGTCCAGCCTCATTTTGCCCAAAAGCTTCTAATATATTTTTTCTTATATGGCCACAATCATTGGAATTGGAAAAGATATGAATCATTATCCTGAAACCCCAGCTTCAACTGAAACACAAGACCATCAACCGGGTGTGCAAACCAAAATGGACCCTGCACCGGAAATTATTAAACCGCATTATAAAGGCAGTGAAAAATTAAAAGGCAAAGTTGCCTTGATTACCGGTGGTGATAGCGGGATTGGCCGTTCTGTATCGGTCTTATTTGCCCGCGAAGGTGCAGATATCGCCATTTGCTATCTGGATGAAGATCAGGATGCACGGGACACCAAAAAAATGGTGGAAGATGAAGGCCGCTGTTGTCTGCTGATTCAATGTGATTTACAAGATCAAGATGAAATCAAGAAAATGGTGGAAAAGACCCTTCAGGAATTTAAAACAATCAATATTCTGGTCAATAATGCCGGGGTTCAATACCCGCAAGAAAGTATTAGCGATATCTCGCCTGAGCAATTACATAAAACATTTAATGTGAATATTCTGTCGATGTTCCACCTGACTCAGGCGGTGATTCCACATATGCAAGAAGGTGACAGCATTATCAATACGACAAGTATTACCAGTTATCACGGACATGATCAGCTGATTGACTATGCCAGTACCAAAGGGGCCATCACTACATTTACCCGAAGCCTTTCCACCAATTTATTAAAAAATAAAACGGGCATTCGCGTCAATGGAGTCGCGCCAGGTCCTATCTGGACACCACTCATTCCGAGCAGCTTTGATGAAGAGCAGCTTAAAGATTTTGGTAAAAGTACCCCAATGGGCCGCATGGGCCAGCCAAGTGAAGTAGCACCGGCGTATTTATTTCTGGCCAGTGAAGAAGCTAGCTATATTTCAGGTCAGGTGATTCATGTGAATGGCGGCAGTATTATTAACGGCTAATCGGACAAAGAAGATAGCGGTTCTAGTTGACCGTTATCTTCATCTATTTAATCTTTAGATTTTCATATTTTTTAAAAATTTTGTTTTTATAAAATGATTCCAACAAATACTTACCCTCGTAAAAATAAGCTCTTGTTATAGTAATTTCAGCCAAACCTGATGAGGATATTAAGATGCCTAGAGGTGACAAATCAGCCTATACCGATAAACAGAAACGGCAGGCTGAACATATTGAAGAAAGCGAAAAAGAACGTGGTCATTCTGAGGAAGAAGCCGAACGTATTGCCTGGTCGACGGTCAATAAACAAGACGGCGGTGGCAAGAAAAAGAAAACGTCCCACTAAGCAGAATTCATACTGATGACGCTATAGGACACCTATAAAGACCCTTTATAATTTACTTATAGAGGGTCTTTTACCATCAAGTTTAAGTGATATTTTCGATACGCTGCTGAGTCCAAACTGGCCAGATCTTTTGCAAGGTCTTTTCAAATTTTGCATTCTCAGTTCGCCATTTTGGATTTTTGTCCTTATCAATAATCAGCGCACGAACGCCTTCAATAAAGTCGCCCTGCTCTAACCAGACATCTTGCAAGTCGCGTTCTAACTGCATGCATTTTTCTAGCGACAAATTCTGTCCAGCTTGCTGTAACTTCAAGCTGGTTTGCTTGGCCATGACCGGACGTTGCTGCAAAATTGCCAGCATTTTATTGGCCCAGTCCTGATCAGTTGAATTACTTGTATGAGCAAGGCTCTGTTCAATCTCCTCGAGGTTTGGATAGCCGAAATGCTGATTAATCAGATCTGCACGTTTTTGCAGCTCGCTTTCTACCGGATGCGTAATATAGGAACTAATGATCTTTTGAATCTCAAGCGAGTTTAATACCGGCGCTGCAATCAATGCCGCTTCCAGTTCAGCAAAACGCTCACTCGGCACATGATAATCCACCAGATCCAGATATAGCGCATCACTGTTGCTGATCTGTTCCCCGGTCAAAGCCATATAGACACCGACTTCATCTAGTCGGGACAAAAAATGTGTTGCACCGACATCGGGGAAAAAACCAATCGCAGTTTCTGGCATGGCAAAACGTGATTTTTCACTCGTAACTTTGATATGACAGGCTTGAGCCAATCCAAAGCCTCCGCCCAGTACATAGCCATCCATCATCACGATCACGGCCTTTGGAAAATTACGCAAGGTGCTCAGCATCTTATATTCAGTGGCAAAAAAATCCTGATATTGGGTATTGCCGGCCTGATAGCTGTCATACAGATAGCGGATATCTCCTCCGGCACAGAACGCCTTGGGACTGTTGGAATTGATCAGAACCGCTTGTACCTGTGGTTCATGCAGCCACTGATCGAGTTGCGCCTGAATGCCTTGGATCATTGGCAGGGTTAAGGCATTTAAATGGCTGGTGCGGTCCAGGCTGATAATGCCCAGACTTCCTGCGACCCGTATCGCTAAATTATTTTCATCACTCATTTTATTTTCCTATTTTTGTTTTATTGATGGGTAAATTTGGCTGGGCGTTTTTCTACAAAGGCCTGCATGCCTTCTTTTTGATCGGAACCGGCAAAAATCGAATGGAAAACCCGGCGTTCAAAGCGCAGGCCTTCAGCCAGGCTCACTTCAAAGGCCCGATTAATTGATTCTTTAATCATCATCACGGCAGTAAGCGACTTTTCAGCAATTTTCTCGGCAGCTTGCAGGGTTTGTTCCAGCAATTCTTCCTTGGCAAAAACCCGAGCGACCAAACCACTTTGTTCCGCTTCCTGCGCCCCCATCTGCCGTGCAGTCAGGCACATTTCCATGGCTTTGGCCTTACCAATCGCCAAGGTTAAACGCTGGGTCCCGCCAATGCCGGGCAACACGCCTAAGGTAACTTCGGGCAAACCAAATTTTGCATTATCAGCGCAGTAAATAAAGTCGCACATTAAAGCCAGTTCGCAACCACCACCCAAAGCATAACCACTCACTGCGGCAATTAAAGGTTTACGACGCTGCGCAATTCGATCGGCCAGACTGAAAAAATCATCCAGATAAATTTGCGGAAAATTCAGATCTGCCATTTCTTTAATATCGGCACCAGCGGCAAAGGCTTTTTCCGAACCGGTAATCACAATACAGCCAATTGCCGGATCTTTTTCCAGCTGATCCAGTGCCTGATTGACTTCAACAATCAGCTGGTTATTCAGTGCATTTAACGCTTGTGGGCGGTTTAAAGTAATTAGGCCGACCCCGTTACGCTGTTCGAGTAAAATCGTTTGCCATTGCATGAGATAAATCCTTTTAAAATTAGAGGCTGCGTGCAATCACCAAGCGCTGAATATCGCTGGTGCCTTCATAAATCTGACAAATCCGCGCATCCCGATAAATCCGCTCAATCGGGAAATCTTTGAGATAACCGTAGCCGCCAAAAATCTGCAGCGCTTTGGAGCAGACACGTTCTGCCATTTCTGAAGCAAATAGCTTGGCCATGGAGGCTTCGGTTAAACAGGCTTCACCGGCTTCTTTTTTGCGTGCTGCAAAATGTACCAGTTGCCGTGCCGCTTCAATTTCAGTCGCCATACTGGCCAACCTGAAAGAAATCGCCTGCTGTTCAAAAATAGGTTTGCCAAAAGCCACGCGGTCGTGCGCATAAACAGTGGCTTCTTCCAATGCGGCACGTGCCAAGCCAACCGCCTGTGCGGCAATACCGATCCGCCCGCCTTCCAGATTGGCCAAGGCGATTTTTAAACCTTCGCCTTCGGCACCGAGTCTTAAACTTTCATGAATGCGGACATCGGTTAAGGCAATCTGACAGGTATCCGAAGCATGCAGGCCGAGTTTTTCTTCCACCCGAATCACTTCATAGCCAGGTGTGTCGCGCGGCACTAAAAATGCACTCATGCCTTTTTTGCCCGCGCCTGGATCAGTCACGGCAAACACAATAATCATCCCGGCATTGTGGCCAGAAGTAATAAACTGTTTGGCGCCATTGATGATGTAATGATCGCCGTCCTTGACCGCCCGGGTTTTAATCGCGGCAGCATCCGATCCGGTATGTGGTTCGGTTAAGGCAAAGGCACCAATCATTTCACCTTGGGCCAAAGGCTTTAGAAATTGCTGCTTTTGCTGTTCCGTGCCGAACTTGAAAATCGGCACACAACCCACCGAGTTATGTACGCTCATAATCGCGGATGTTGCACCATCAGCCGCAGCGACTTCTTCTAAGGCCAAGACATAAGCCAGCGTGCCTGTGCCCGAACCGCCCCATTCCTCGGGAATCAGCATCCCCAGAAAACCCAGCTCTCCCATTTGAGCCAAGGCATCTTTGGGAAAGATGCCTTTTTGATCCCACTCGCCGGCAAAGGGTTTAATCTGTTCCTGGGCGAAGCTTTTGGCCATATCCTGAATCAGGTGTTGTTCTTCCGTTAATTGCATCGATGCTTCCTTCAATCTCTTTATTTAATCTTCTTATTCAATCTGTTGGCTTTATGAGCTTATGCAGTTTTGGATTGCTGCTTGTTGATTTCCTGATTGCGCAGTAAAAAGCGTTGAATTTTACCGCTTGGGGTTTTCGGCAATTCAGTCACAAATTCAATCAGGCGTGGATAGGCATGGGCAGATAACCGCTTTTTCACAAATTGACCCAGCTCTTCTTCCAGATGGGCCGAAGCTGCAAAATTATTCGCCAGAATCACAAAGGCTTTAATCACTTCGGTACGCTCAGGATCAGGCACGCCAATGACTGCTGCTTCAATCACGGCATCATGTTCCAGCAAGGCACTTTCCACATCAAACGGGCCGACCCGATAACCTGACGTTGTAATGACATCATCACTACGCCCAACAAAGCTCATACTGCCATCTGCATGAATTTCTGCGGTATCCCCAGTTAAGTAATACTGTCCGACAAATGGAGATTTACGGCTTTCTTCATAGCCAGAGAACCACATCATTGGGGACTGGCTGATATCCACTGCCAGGATGCCCGGGACGTCAGCTGCTAATTCATGCTCCTTTTCATCGACAACGGCAATCCGGTAACCCGGGCTGGCAAAGCCTGCCGAACCTGAACGGACCGGATGTTCCAAGGCATGATGATTACACACCACCATCCCGACTTCGGTCTGGCCATAATGGTCATAAATCGGCACATCCAGTACCTCTTTAAACCAGCGGATCACTTCCGGATTTAACGGTTCTCCCGCACTGCTGACAACACGTAACTTACCGCGTAGTTTTGCCATTTGAGCAGGATCGGCCGCCATCATCATGCGGTAAGCAGTCGGTGCACCGGCCAGATTGGTAATGCCATATTCCTTAACAATTTCGCAGACACTTTCTGCATTAAAACCGCCTTCATAAAACAAGGTCGAGTGTCCAAGCATTAAAGGACCAGTAATCGCGTAATACAAACCGTAGGCCCAGCCGGGATCAGCAATATTCCAGAAAGCATCTTCAGGAGTTAGACCAATGGCATTTTGCATATAGCTTGCAAAAGCAATCAGCGCTTTTAAAGGGACTTTAAGAGGTTTCGCTGGTCCAGTAGTACCGGAGGTAAACATCAATAAAAATGGATCATCGACATTCAGGATTTCCAGCTCACAAGCTTCAGCCTGACGGTTTAATACCGTCCAGAAGCTGAGGTCGTGCGGATAGCGCTCTGCCTCAGTTTCGGCATGTACCGTCACAATCGGTGGACAGTTGCTGATCTCGGATAATTTGTCCCGATTCGCCAGATCAGTCACCACCAGCTTGCTTTGCGCCAGCTGAATACGATGCTCGATGGCTTTGGGACCAAAGGCCGTAAATAAGGGTTGATAGACAGCACCAATCCGCCAGGTTGCCAAAATAGTAATGATCAACTCGGGAGTACGTGGTAATAATCCGGAAACGCGGTCGCCTTTACCAATGCCTTGAGACTTTAAAAAGTTGGCAAACTGGCTGGAATATTTTTTGAGTTCGGCAAAACTATATTGTTCTTTTCTGCCATCTTTACCATGCCAGTATAAGGCAATGGCATCGGAATCGGCATGACGGTCACAGCATTCATAACAGGCATTTACTGCCTGCATTGAACCGGAGAGATACTGACTTGCAACCGCATCTAAATCAAAGTTTTGAACTGTTGTTTGATAATTTAACATGTTAAACCTCAGCCTGAATTTATCGTTATTACTGACAAGGTGTAATTATTGAAGCGAATCCTTGCTCCATCTGAATCTTTTAAGTTTTAAGCAGGTGGCGTAGTGTATTGATGCATGATGCTGGAAAAGTCCAGATGGGCATCGCCTTCCTGACACAGTTGTTGATAGAGTTTTTGTACCATGCTGCCCAGAACCACCGGCTGATCCACCTGTTGCGCAGCATCCACGGCCAAGCCCAAATCTTTGAGCATCAGTTGTGCGGCAAAACCGTCGGTATAACCCCGCGATGACGGCGCATTGACACAAATATCGGGCCACGGATTATAAATTTCCGAACTCCAGCAGCGTCCGGTGGAACTGTTAATCACGCCAGCCAAGGCCTGTGGATCAATGCCCAGTTTGGCACCGAGTGCCATCCCTTCTGCCACCGCAGTCATGGAAATCCCCAGAATCAGGTTATTACAGATTTTTGCAACCTGTCCTGTTCCCACCGCACCACAATGCACCAGATTTTTACCCATACAGCCAAGAACCGGTTTGACGGCCTCAAAGGTGGCATCATTTGCACCGACCATGAAGGTTAAAGTGCCATCTTTTGCACCTAAAGTACCACCGGATACTGGTGCATCACAGACGCGAATCTGCTTGGCTTGCGCTGCTGCAGCAACCTCCTGAATGGTTTGTGGATCAATGGTGCTGCTGTCGATACATAAGCTGCCTGCTTGAAGCACCTCCAGAATACCGTGTTCACCTAAATAGACTTCACGCACATGCTTGGCGGCGGGCAACATGCTGACCACGATCTCCGCCTGCTTCGCGGCAGCTTGTGGACTGTCGCAGACGATACCGCCCGCTTGTGCAAAATGCTGTAAAGCCACTGCACTTAAGTCATAACCAAAAACTTGATGACCCGACTTGAGCAGGTTTTGCGCCATGGAACCGCCCATGTTGCCTAAACCAATAAATGCAATCTTCATTCTGATGCTCCTTAACGCAGACTGATTGTGGTATTGACACCAGTGGTTTCCTGGTCATCTTCAAACCAGCGGCTGGTAATGGTTTTGGTCTGGGTATAGAACTGCACCGCCTGTTTGCCATAAGGACCTAGATCACCCAGTTTTGAACCGCGTGAACCGGTAAAACTGAAGAAAGGCACAGGGACAGGAATTGGAATGTTGATGCCCACCTGACCGATATCAATCTGGTTCTGGAAGGTACGTGCCGTATTGCCATTCTGGGTGAACAGTCCCACGCCATTACCAAAGGGATTGGCATTAATCAGCTCAATGGCCTGCTCTAAAGTATCGACATGCATGATCGCCAGTACCGGGCCAAACACTTCTTCTTTATAAATGCGCATATCGGTCGTAACCTGATTAAAAATCGTTGGCCCGACAAAATTGCCTTTTTCATAGCCCGGAACCTGTACATCACGGCCATCGAGTAGCAGTTCGGCGCCTTGTTCAACGCCACTGTTAATTAAATCAATGACACGCGCTTTGGCACGGGTTGAAATCACCGGTCCAACATCGGTATTCGGTTCATGCCCGGCATTCACCTTTAAGGTTTTGGTTTTATTGACCAGTTCATCGACCCAGTGCTTGGTCTCACCGACCATCACCGCCACGGAAAGTGCCATACAACGCTGTCCTGCTGCACCAAAAGCTGCACCGACCAACGCATTTAGGGTTTGTTCTTTATTGGCATCCGGCATCACCACCACATGGTTTTTGGCGCCCATCATCGACTGCACACGTTTGCCATGCTGGCCTGCGAGGTTATAGACATGCGTACCGACCGCGGTTGAACCGACAAAAGAGATGGCTTTAATGTCACGATGAGTACACAGTAGATCGACCACTTCTTTGCCGCCATGGACCACATTCAGTACGCCTGCCGGCACACCTGCCTGAATCGCCAGTTCAACCAGCATCATGGTTGATAGTGGATCCTGTTCCGAAGGCTTTAAGACAAAGGTGTTGCCGCAGACAATCGCCATCGGGAACATCCATAGTGGAATCATCGCCGGAAAGTTAAACGGGGTAATTCCTGCACAGACACCCAATGGTTGCTGCAAGGTATAGGTATCGACACCGCGTGCCACACCCTCAATATACTCACCCATTTGTAATGAACCCACTGAACAGGCATGCTCCACCACTTCTAGGCCGCGCTGGATATCACCTTCGGCATCGGCTAGGGTTTTGCCCTGTTCCGCCGTTAAGACTTGGGCAATACTTTTTAAATTGGTACGAATCAGATCCTGCAGTTTCAGCATGATTCGCATACGGGCCTGAATCGGGATCTGGCGCCAGCTGGCAAAGGCATTTTGCGCAGCCGCAATCGCAGCATTGACTTCTTCAGCAGTAGCAAATGGCACCTTACCCAGAACTTCCTGAGTGGCAGGATTGATAATATCTTGCCAATGGCTGGTTTTTGATTCGACAAATTCACCATTAATGAGAAGTTTTGCGGTGGTGAATCCGGTACTTTGCTGTGGATGAGAAATGGCGTTCATGGTCGCTCCGTGCTGGTTTGTTATTGTCGTTGTATCTGCCTTTACTGGCTTTTATTTAACGTATAATTTTTACGCTGTTTCAGCAGACTAACAAAGAACACTTTGACCACCAATAGAAATTGGTGCACGATGATTGTGCAAATATGCACAGTAATTTAACAGGATGTTAAATAGAAAATGAAAGTAGATTGGGATCATTTACGTTTTTTTCTGGTTTTAGCACGTGCTAAAACGCTCACCAATGCAGCACGCTTGATTGGGGTTGAACATAGCACCGTAGCGCGGCGGATTCAGGCTTTGGAAAGTACTTTAGGTACGCAATTGTTTAAGCGCGAAGCCACCGGTTATGAACTGACCTCGGAAGGTCTGGCACTGGTGCCACGTGTCGAACAGATGGAACAGTCCTTTATCCAGATTGACAAGCGCCACGACCCTTTGCAAGGTCGGGTTCGGATTGGCGCGCCAGAAGGCTTTGGCACGGCATTTTTAGCCCGTCTTTTGGCAGAGTTTTCCCAACATTATCCTTTGTTGACCATTGACCTGATTCCGGTGCCGAAGGCGATCAAACTTTCACATCGAGAAGCCGATATTGTGATCGCGATTGACCGGCCCAAATCTGGTCCGTATATCATTACTCGTTTGTCTAATTACTGCCTAAAACTGTATGGCAGCCAGCATTATTTACAGCAAAATCCGGAAATTAAAAAACTGGAAGACCTCCAGCAGCACCGTTTTGTCGATTATATTGATGATCTGGTCTATAGCACTGCACTATATTCGCTAGAGCGTCTTCCCTTGCAGGTCAGTGCCTGTTTTCGCAGTAACAGCATTCTGGCGCAGGAAATTGCCGTGCGTGCAGGTGCTGGACTGGCTATTTTACCGAAATTCCTGGTCAATGATAAAAGCGAACTCAAAGAGGTTTTGGGCGATCAGGTCAGTTTTACCCATACTTTCTGGATGCTGACGCTAGTCGATCTTCAACATGAACCAAAAATAAAACTGGTCTGGGATTTCCTGCGCAAGCAGGCTGATCTTCAGCAAGATCTGTTAATGGGCAGATGAATATTAAATACAACTGTGCTGTATATAGAGTCCCTCTTTAAGTTAAATCAACTGAATTAACAACGTATCGATACAGCAAATGAACGTATCACAACACTGCTGACCTCTGTGGCTTGTTAAATTAACAGTCGATTATTCACGATGTTTAAACCAGAGACAGGAAAATAATATGAAAATCTTGATGGTACTGACTTCACATGACCAGCTGGGTGATACTGGCAAAAAAACCGGCTTCTGGCTGGAAGAACTGGCTGCACCCTATTACACCTTTGTTGATGCAGGCGCAGAGGTAGTTTTGGCATCTCCTGCAGGTGGTCAGCCACCGCTAGATCCGAAAAGTAATGAGCCGGATGCGCAAACCGAAACCACCAAACGCTTTGAAGCAGATGAAGTGGCCATGCAGGCTCTTGCCAATACACATAAGTTGAGTGAAGTCTTAAATCAGGATTTTGATGCCGTGTTCTATCCGGGTGGTCACGGTCCATTATGGGATCTAGCCAAAGACCAGAATTCTATTTCTTTAATTGAGCAGACTTTACAGGCAGATAAACCTGTTGCGCTGGTCTGTCATGCACCGGGTGTACTTCGTGAAGTCAAAGATGCCGAAGGTCATTCGATTGTAGAAGGCAAGACAGTCACCGGTTTTACTAATACCGAAGAAGACGGCGTAGGCCTAACCGATGTTGTCCCATTTCTAGTGGAAGACATGCTGAAAGAAAAAGGTGGGAAATATTCCAAAACTGAGGACTGGCAGGTATACGTGCAACAAGATGGTCTGCTCATTACTGGACAAAACCCCGCCTCTTCTGCTGCAACGGCTGAAGCTTTATTAAAATTATTAAAATTATTAAAATTATTAAAGTAGAAGTTAATCTAAAATTCGTATTAACCTTTTAGATCGCTTCTTTTTGAATAAGAAAAACCCTGAATGATGCAAGATTATTCAGGGTTTAATTTATCTATTTATTCCCAGATTTAGTTCGCTTCAACTGCCGTTGAGGCAATATGCTGAGCCAGTAATTCTCTGAGTTTAAACTTCTGGATTTTTCCCGATGGGGTCATCGGAATATCCTCCCAGATTTCCAGGCGTTCCGGAAGATACTGCATAGCCAGATTATGAGTTTTCAGGAAATCTACCAGCTCATTAAAACTTAACGGCTTTGTCTGATCTTTCAGCTTGATGATTGCACAAGAACGCTCGCCCATTCGCTCATCTGCATAAGCCACTAAAGCTACTGTGGCGATATTCGGATGCTTATAAAGTAGTGATTCAATTTCCGCGACCGGAATATTTTCTCCACCACGAATAATCACATCCTTCTTACGTCCGCAAATCCGAATATAGCCATGCTCGTCCTGATAGGCAATATCGCCAGTATCAAACCAGCCTTCGGCATCCGTATCATTCAAATGTGGACGTTTTAAATAACCGCCAAAATTTGAACAGGTGCGGATCATCAAACGCCCGGATTCATTCACGGCTTTGGTCTGACCTTTTTTATTCACGATCTTGATTTCAACACCAGGTAAAGCGATGCCATCCGTATTGAAAGAGTGTTCATCCTCATCTTCAGGTCGGGTCAGCGTCACTGCACCACATTCGGTCATACCCCAAGCGGATATGACTTTAACGCCCAGAATTTCCCGGGCTTTTTGTACCAATGGCCCCGGAATGGGTGCACCAGCACACAGGAAAATTTTTAGTGAATCAACCTTGTCATGCTGTTCCGCCACGGTATTGGACAGGTCATTCAGCAATGGGGTCGAGGCCATGGTGAAATTCACCTGATGCTGATGAATTAGATCCACTGCTTTGGCTACATCCCAGCTTGGAAACATGGGACAACTTGCAAGCTGATTTCTTTGATTTTTATGGTCAGGCCTTAAATAAGCTGGCTTTTGATGATGTGGTTACCCTAATTCATCTGCTCAATAAAGTAAATGATGGTTTAAAAAGTATTCATCTGCATAAAGAAACGGATCAGGAATAAACAAATAGAAATATAGCTTTAATTGAAGAATATAAAAAAGAGCCTGAATTCAGGCTCTTTTTTATAAATTGAAATTATGCCTTTTGTGGATCGTATTGACGATCTTTGATAAAGATCCCGGACACTGCACCACACAAGAAATAGGCACCGCCCATAATCAGGAAGCCCAAGCCAATTGAACCACCACTGGCTGCTGCGCCAATAATCGCAGGCGCAAACATGGCCCCAATACGCCCTGCATTATAGGCACCACCGACTGCTGTACCGCGGATTGACGTCGCAAAGCTTTCAGTCATATATGTGGCATTAATCGCATACGGAATACCATAGAGAAAGCCGAAGAAAATCAGCAGATAGGCAATATTATCGGGGGTGTTGAACAGCACAATCACGGGCAGGAAAATCGCCGTTCCAATTGCTCCAAACGAAAAGACAGCGCGTCTACCCAGACGGTCTGCAGCAAAGCCCGCCAGAATTTTTCCGAAAATCATCGCCACATAAGTACCAATCATATAGCCGGCCATGGATTTAAAATTCATGTGCAATTCAGATTCCAGATATGCCGGCATCCAGTTGTTTACGCCATAGTAGCCAAATTGCAGAAAACCGGCCGTAAAGATCCACAAAATAAACATTCTGCGATTCGCAGGATCCGCGAAAATCTCTTTGACTGTGCTTTTTTTGGCAGGCTGCTGTGCTGTGATTTCAGCTGGGGCATATAGACGCTGCAAACGTGCACGCTGCCAGGATTCTGGCTCAGGAACCAGTTTCTGGATAAAAATCGCCATAACCGAGGGAATAATGGCAATAAAAAACAGGGTTCGCCAGCCATATTCCGGAATGATCCATCCTGCCAGTACCGTGGCCACAATATAACCGACGGTCCATCCTGCCTGTAAGGTACCTAAAACCGTGGTGCGATATTCAGTTGGAACATATTCAGCCATGAGCGTATTGGCTGCAATATATAAAGAGCCTATGCCAAAGGCAGAAAGGAAGCGTAAAACAGCAAATTGTTCAAAGTTCTGTGCAAAGCCTAAGGCTGCGGTCAATATGGAAAATACCAGAATCGAAATGACTACGGTACGTACACGGCCCAGACGGTCACAGGCCCAGCCCCCTATAAAGCCACCAATCGCCATACCTGCCAAGGTAAAACTGCCTAGTGTACCAGCCTGCAGATTACTGAGACCAAACTCTGCTTTCAGGCTATTTAAACTGAAAGACAACAGCAACATGTCCGCGCCATCTACCAGTAAAGCCAGAAAGGCGAAAATAAAAGCAATTTGCTGGGTTCGTTTGGTCGTAGGTTTAATCTTTTCTAATTCTCTAGCTAAATCCGTCATATTTAAATCTCTGTTTCCCTATCCTTAGGTTTTCATGATCTTTTTATATTTAAAGCTATTCCGCTAGTGAATATGCTTTAAGGCTAATCCGTTTTTAATTCACCTGATTGACTCCTTTTTTAATCCTGTCTGGGAGATCCCTTTTTCCTTTTTATCAATTACCTCTTGTTCCTCGTTCATGCTTATATTTGCATCAGGCTAAAGAAAATAAGATGAATATTCAATTATTTTAGATGTTTTATTTTGTTATACGAAATTTATTATCATAAAGTTGATTGTTCTTTCATTTTCATATAGCTTTAAAAAGAGGGATAAGAACGATATGTCATTTGAATAAGATCGAACAGGGAGCGTAATAATGGGTGCCTTAACAGGATTTCGTGTACTGGATTTAAGCCGGATTTTGGCTGGGCCCTGGTGTAGCCAGATTCTGGCTGATCTGGGTGCAGAAGTGATCAAGATTGAAAAACCGGATCATGGGGATGATACCCGTATCTGGGGACCACCCTGGCTTAAAAACAATCAGCAGCAAGATACCCATGAATCAGCTTATTACCTGTCAGCCAACCGTGGCAAGCACTCGGTTGCAATCGATTTATCTACACCTGAAGGCCAAAGTATTATCAAAAAACTTGCTGAACAAAGCGATGTAGTCATTGAAAACTATAAAGCCGGTTCGTTGAAACGATATGGGCTGGATTATGAAAGTCTGAGTCAGCTAAATCCGCGACTGGTATATTGTTCCATTACCGGTTTTGGCCAGAACGGTCCGCGTGCGCAAGAGCCGGGTTATGATTTTATCGTTCAGGGAATGGGTGGCATGATGAGTGTCACTGGCGAACGTGACGATCTGCCCGGTGGTGGCCCGCAAAAAGCAGGTCTGGCCTTTGCAGATTTGACCACCGGCTTGTATGCCGCAATTGCCATTCAGGCGGCTTTGTTGTCCCGTGAGAAAACCGGTGAAGGTCAGTATATTGATATGGCACTGTTAGATACTCAGGTTGCTTCCCTCTCTGTTCTGGCCATGAATTATCTCACCTCAGGCAAAGTACCCGGTCGCTTCGGAAATGCACATGCCAATATTGTGCCCTATCAGGTGTTTAAAGCCCAGGAAGGTGAATTTATTATTGCCTGTGGCAACGATCTGCAATTTCAAGCTTTGTGTCAGGCCGTTGGTTTGACTAAGGTGGCAGAAGATCCTCGCTTCCTGAAAAATTCTGGACGTATTACACATCGTGAAGAACTGACCACAGTTCTACAGGCTCATTTCTATACTCGACCGGCAAAAACCTGGGTGGATCTGATTCATGCGGTTAAAGTACCAGTAGGAATGATCAATGACCTGAAACAGACTTTGCAAGAAGAACAGGTATTGGCACGCGATATGGTGATTCAGATGCCGCATACCTTACGTGAAGATTACACCTCAATCGGTTCACCGATTAAACTCTCCAAGACACCGGTAGAATATAAAAAGGCCCCACCTTGTCTGGGTGAAGATACCGATGCCATTTTGAGTCAATATTTAAGTTCTGCTGAAATGGAAGAACTGAAAAGCAAAAAAGTCATCCAGCAGCGATAAGCCTGCAAGCAGTAAAAAAGGAATCTTTAGATTCCTTTTTTATTTTAAAGATAATGGATTAGATCATTCCTTAGCAGGCTTTTGCACTCGGCTGAACAGTACGAGGCAGTTCACGACGCAGAATTTTGCCAACTGCGGACTTGGGCAATCCAGACACAAACTCAATATATTTGGGCAGTTTATAACTGGTCAGTTGCTGCTTCAGATAAATCATGACTTCATCTTGGCTCAGAGTTTCATCCTGTTTCACAATAAATGCCTTTGGTACCTGTCCAGATTTTTCATCATCAATACCAATCACCGCACATTCCAATATTTTAGGATGTTTGGACAGTACGCCTTCCAGCTCATTCGGATAGACGTTAAAACCGGACACCAAAATCATGTCTTTTTTGCGGTCCAGAATGGTGATATAGCCCTGCTCATCCATACAACCGATATCACCTGTCAGAAAAAATCCATCTTTGGTAAATACATGTGCTGTTGCTTCCGGTTGCTGCCAGTATCCTTTCATCACCTGTGGACCACGTATGGCGATTTCTCCAGCTTGATTAAACTCTACAGGTTTGCCTTCGTCATTCAGAATCAGAATTTCAGTCCCTGCCAATGGCAAGCCAATCGTGCCACTAAATCGCCGGCTTAAAGGCGGGTTAAAAGTTGCAGTCGGTGAGGTTTCAGAAAGCCCATAACCTTCATAAATCTGGCAGCCTGTGACCTCATGCCATAACTCTGCTGTACTTTTTAAAATCGATGCTCCCCCGCCGGTTGTAGTTTTCAGGCTTGAATGATCCAGTTCACGAAAACGTGAATGATGCGCCAAGGCATTAAACATGGTATTCACACCCGGAAAAACGGTCGGTGGATATTTCTGGTATTGATCCGCCAAAGCATCCAGATCTCTCGGATTTGGAATCAAGACATTGGCAAAACCACGGCTTAAACCATAACTGAACAGGCAGATGGTAAATCCATAAATGTGATACAGTGGCAAGGCACAGAATACATATTCATTTTCAGCGGCATAGCGGTCACCAAAATGGCTGATAAACACGGTACTGTTCTGGGCGATATTAAATAGAATATTGCGATGGCTCAGTTCTGCGCCTTTAGAAACACCTGTGGTACCTCCCGTGTATTGCAGAATGACCGTATCTTCCTGATGTTGTACAGGCGGTTCAAAATCAATAATCTTTACCTGATTTATTGCCTGTCTAAAGTCAGAAAACTGTTTATCCGGATATTGTGCTGCCTGACTATAAACAGCACTTGGCTGCTCTTGAATAAAATCCAGCGGATGCGTCGAAATGACATATTTGAGTTGAGGACATTCATCTAGTGCTGTTAATTGCTCCAAAGTCTGTCCCAGGATAATCAAGGCTTTAGCACCTGAATCCTGTAGCTGATGATAGAGCTCGCGCTGGGTGTACATGGGATTGACATTGACCAGCACATAACCGGCACGAATAATGGCGAAGGTCGCAATTGGATACTGAATAATATTTGGCAACATCACTGCAATACGGCTGCCAGCAGTCAGTCCAAGACTCTGTAAATAGCTTGCCAGTTTCTGACTATACATATCGACATCTTGATAGCTGAATTTGCGATCCAGATAGATAAATGCGGTTTTATCCTGAAATTTCACCAAATTCTCAGCAATTGTCGTGCTCAGGGTTTTCTCAGGATCTGGCCGGGTAAACTCCGGATTGATATTCCACTTTTTATATTCTTCCATCCATGGCTGACTGCTCATGACTATACTCCTGTCCTGGATTTACATTTATTTTGTATTATTTAAACTATAAAATTTTGATTCTAATCAAATATTTTTAAACCACTTTCTGCTGTCTCGATTCAACATACTCGTAGTGATAACCGCTACGAATAAAATGCTGATTTTTATCCCTAAATGAATGAGCATAATCCGGCCAGACCAAAGTCAGCTTGCGACTGACCGGGTCCAGATACCAGCTTTTACAGCTTTCCGATAACCAGACACTACCTTGGGAAAGTTGCTGTAGCTCCTGCATATAGCTATTTTCAGCTTCTTGATCTGCTTCAAAGACCTGAATTTTTTGTTGTTCAAAGAATTGCAAGGCATCTAGAATCAGATCAAACTGGGTTTCCAGAAAATAAAGCGCTGAATTATGCCCACTGCCTGTATTTGGCCCATTCAGGATAAACAGGTTTGGAAAGTTGTGTACGGTCGTTGACTGATAACCCTGCATACCTCTGGACCATTGCTGTTCCAGACTTAAACCCTGTTTACCGACTACCTTTGCGGCATAGGGTGGACGCGCCGCTTCAAATCCTGTCGCAAATACGATGATATCTGCAGAAAATTTATTTCCCGCCTGGCTTAATACACCGTCTTTCGTAACTTCTGCCAATGCTGAGTCTTCAAGTGTGATATTTGGTTTTAGAAAAGTCGGATAATAATCATTAGAAAGCAATAAGCGCTTACAACCAGGTTCATAATTCGGCGTAAGTTTGAGCTGTAATTCAGTATCTGAAATCTGATGTTTTAAGAATTGCAGGCAGTTTTTCTTGACCCGCTCAATCTGGCTTTTCAGATTACGGCGCTGGACAAAATTGTATTCATTGCCCCAGAACAACGAGTGTCTAAGTGCTGACATACTGTCCGGATCTTTGCGGAAAAGCTGTTTTTCTGATTCAGAATAAGGTCGGTCTGGTCGGGGCAAAATATATGGCGCACTACGTTGTAAGACGGTCAGGCTTTTGGCTGTTTTGGAAATTTCCGGCACAAGCTGGATGGCAGAAGCACCAGAACCCACCACAACGACATGTTGATTTTCCAGATTCAGCTCGTGGTTCCAGCGCGCGGAATGCATCACTTGGCCTTCAAATTCTTCCAGCCCCGGAATTTTCGGGAGATGCTCATCTGCCAGATGCCCGGTTGCGGTAATTAAAATCTCAGCCTGATACAGACCTATAGAGGTGTGAATTTCCCAGATGCGTTCTCGTGCATTCCAGCTGGCCTTTTCCAGTTGGGTATGAAAATTAATATGGGGCCGGATATTTTCCTGATCACAGCATTGAATTAAATAGCGCTGAATTTCTACCCCTTGTGGAAAGACACGCGACCAGTTGGGATTTTTAATAAACGAGAAAGAATATAAATGGGAAGGTACATCACAGGCGACTCCGGGATAGGTATTGTCACGCCAAGTACCGCCCACTTCTGCTGCACGTTCAATGATTTTAAAATCGTGGATGCCCTGCTGTTTAAGGCGGATTGCCATTCCCAAACCACCAAAACCGCTGCCTACAATTAGAATCTTGCTGCGCTGTCCTTTAGCTTGCATTATTTATCTCCTTTAAGGCATATAAGGCTGGATTTTTTGATTCACCGGATATTGTTCTGGATGCTGGCTAAACTGGTTTACCAGTTGCACCACTTCGGCTGGCGCTTCGACATAGAGCGCATGTCCTGAAGAAATTTCGATATAGCGACTGTTCGAAATTGAAGCAAACAGCAGTTTAGCTTGCGCTA
This sequence comes from Acinetobacter sp. CIP A162, assembly GCF_000367905.1. Taxonomy (GTDB): domain Bacteria; phylum Pseudomonadota; class Gammaproteobacteria; order Pseudomonadales; family Moraxellaceae; genus Acinetobacter; species Acinetobacter lwoffii. The sequence continues at coordinate 1,001,178 of NZ_KB849159.1, forward strand.
CAGGCACCATGCGGTCTTCACGACAGGCAACGACTAGAGTCTCTGCACAGATGTCAGATAAAGCTGATGTAATATCAATGCGATAATTCAGTTCACGCTGTTTGGCTGCATCTTGGGATGGTTTAACAAAGCGTGCCAGATCCAGCACCTGCTGTTCGCTTCGTGCAGACAGATAATCATCGCTATACAGGCAATAATTGACAAAATGAGGCAAGGCCGCAGATTGTTCAGTAAATAACTGTTGCCAGATAACGGTACGCAGTTGTTGCACCGAGCTAGTTTTGGCCCAACCGGCTAACAGGATCAAACGCGCTACGCGCTGTTTTAAACTGGCTGCTACTTGTGCAGCAATCACTGCACCGAGTGAATAGCCGACCACTGTAATGGTTTCATCTTCTGCAACCACATGCTGAATCAGTGCTTCAACTTGTTGGCTAAAATCGGTCACCTTTAGATCAGCTTTATCGGGGGTATGTAAATCAATGGATAAAACCCGTTGATGAATACCCAGCATCGGAAAAATATAACTGAAATGCTTGTCGGTATTTCCACCGGTGCCATGAATCAGAATAATGGTGGGAAATGCAGAACGCTGTCCGACTTCATGAAAAGTAAGCTGCAGATCAGCATAAGGACACTGTTGAGTAATCATGTCTAAATCCATATAGACTCCTGATCTTGTTATTTTATGGTTTATTCAATACCGAAGAATAACTCTCAATATTTGAATGAGGTTAGGATGCAAAAATTATTAAAAAAAGACCCACGACACGAGTATCGTGGGTCAAAAGGTTTAATCGAATTTGAACTCTTCAGGTTCAAGTAAAAACAGGCTTTCACCACCTGCCTGAATATTGGCAAAGTGGGTTGAAGTTCTTGGCAAAATACGTGCAAAGAAGAATTGTGCAGTTTTGATCTTGGCTGCATAGAACGGATCAGTATTACCTTCTTCAATTTTCTGCTGCGCAGTAATTGCCATTTTCAGCCACAGATAAGCGGACACGACATAACCAGAGAAATATAGGTAGTCAACTGATGCTGCCCCAATTTCATTGGCAGACTGCTGAGCCTGCTCCTGAATGGTTCTGGTTAATTCCAGCCATTGTTCAGTCAACTGGCTGACTTGTGCAACTTGCTGGCTAAACTGGGCATGTTGTTGATGTTCTTTTACAAAGCCTTGAATTTCCTCGGTTAATGCGGTCAACAGACCCAATTTTGAGCCCAGCACTTTACGCGCCAGCAAGTCAATGGACTGAATTTCAGTAGTTCCTTCATAGAGGCTGGCAATACGTGCATCACGGGCAATCTGTTCCATGCCATGTTCAGCAATATAACCGTGACCACCGAAAATCTGCATACCATGTTTAGCTGCTTCTATGCCGGTTTCAGTCATTAATGCTTTGGCAATTGGCGTTAATAATGCCAGACGGTCTTCAGCTGCTTTCTTTTCTTCCGGGCTGTCAGTGGCTTCAGCGATATCGGCATAGGTCGCCAGATAATATGCAAGTGCACGTGAACCTTCTGCAAACACCTTTTGAGTCAGCAGCATGTTACGTACAGCCGGATGCACGATAATCGGATCTGCAGGCTGGTCTGGCGCTTTCGCACCTTCAAGTGAACGCATCGCCAGACGGTCTTTGGCATAAGCCAATGCCCCCTGGTAAGAAGACTCTGCTGCTGCCAAGCCTTGAATGGCTGTACCGATACGTGCCGAGTTCATAAAGGTAAACATGCAGTTTAGGCCGCGATTTTCAGGCCCAATCAGGAAACCTTTGGCATTATCAAAATTCAGCACACAGGTCGCGTTACCGTGAATGCCCATCTTGTGTTCAAGAGCGCTACATACCACGCCATTACGGGAAGCCACATTACCAGCTTCATCCAGATTGTATTTCGGCACAATAAACAGCGAAATACCTTTGGTTCCCGCAGGTGCATCTGGCAAACGTGCCAATACGATATGCACGATATTTTCAGCCAGATCATGTTCACCGGCTGAGATAAAGATTTTCTCGCCACTGATGCTATAGCTGCCGTCTTCATTTGGCACTGCTTTGGTACGGATTAAACCTAGGTCAGAACCGGCATGAGATTCAGTCAAGCACATGGTTCCAGTCCAGCGGCCTGCAATTAAAGGTACCAGAAACTTCTGTTTCTGTTCATCGCTACCGTGGTGCTCTAAAGTACGCATGGCACCATGGGACAGGCCTGGGTACATGCCCCAAGACCAGTTCGTTGCGGTAATAATTTCAGAAATGGCAATACGGTATAAGGTCGGGAAGCCCTGACCGCCATATGCTTCGTCACCAGTTAATGAGGTAAAGCCGAGTTCTACATATTTGTCATAAGCTGCTTTAAACCCATCCGGGGTGGTTACGACGCCATCCTGCAAACGGCAACCCTGCTGGTCGCCTGTCGCATTAATCGGTAGAAGTTCGTTTTGGCAAAAGTCCGCAGCGACTTCCAGATATTGCTCCATAATATCCATAGAAACCTTGTCAGCGAATTTTGCATAGCCCTGATATTTCTGTTCAACGTTTAACAGGTCTTTCAGGACAAACTTCATGTCTTTTAATGGCGCAATATAATTTCTCATCGTAATTCCCTTGTATGAGTTCTAATTTGTATATTTATGACAATTAATTTCATAATACGAAATTATGTTTTAAATCCACTATAATATAATTTAAAGAATAAAATCTAGTCATTCGATGAAATTTCTCATTTAAAAATAAAAAATATACAGGATGAAAAAAGCCATTCATAGTGGAATGGCTTTTCTATTCAGCGACTTCACTAAAGTTGATTAACGTGGAAAAAATTGAGCTAAACGTTGCTGAACAATCTGCTCTGCCTCCTGCATGATATTTTCGATCAGCGCCTGACAAGTCGGAATGTCATGAATCAATCCCATCACTTGACCTGCAGTCAGTACACCAGCATCAATATCGCCATTTTCTAAAGCGAGCTTGCCTTTTAAACCGCTGACATAGGGACGAATCTGTTCAAATTGCAGGTTTGGATCTTCACTCATTTTCACCACAAGATCAGATACCGCATTTTTGGCAACACGGGTAGTATTCCTGAACTGTCGATACAGCAGATGTGTCGCCCTTTCATCATTATCGACATAGAACTGTTTGATGTTTGAATGGATCGGCGCTTCCTTAGTGGCACAAAAGCGTGTACCCATATTGATGCCTTCAGCACCTAAAGCCAAAGCTGCGACCAGACCACGGCCATCAGCAAAACCGCCACTGGCCACAATCGGCACAGTAAGCTGATCCGCAGCGGCAGGAATTAAAATCAGGCCAGGAATATCGTCTTCACCCGGATGGCCCGCACATTCAAAACCATCAATCGAAATGATATCCGCACCGATTCTTTGTGCTGAAAGCGCATGACGGACGGAAGTACATTTATGAATGACAATAATGCCGTGTTGCTTAAACGCCTCAATATGTTCATGTGGCTTGTTGCCTGCTGTTTCTACGATTTTGATACCGCTTTCAATGATCGCCTGTCGGTATTCTGCATATGGCGGCGGATTCACAGCGGGCAATAAAGTCAGATTGACCGCAAAAGGCTGATCGGTCATTTCTCGGCAGCGTGCAATTTCCTTGACCAAGGCTTCAGGCGTCGGTTGAGTCAATGCCGTTAATGTTCCCAAGCCACCTGCATTAGATACGGCACTGGCCATTTCTGCGGTACCGACCCACATCATGCCACCCTGGATAATTGGATAGCGAATGCCTAAAAGCTCGGTAATACGGGTCTGAATTTTCATAAATGCTCTCCTTAGCATCCGGTAAATTGTGCAGGGCGTTTTTCGACAAAAGCCTGGACACCTTCTTTATAGTCCTGACTGCTCAGAGCCAGATATTGCAGGTTTTGTTCCAGCTCCAGTTGCTGGTCCATGTTATTTTCAGCACTGCGTTGCAAGGCCTGTTTGGTTAAAGCCAGCGCATAAGTCGGCTGTTGAGCTAATTGCTGTGCAATGTCGTCGATATAAGCATCAAATTCTGTATCTGGAAGCATTTTCCAGATCATGCCCATTTCAGCAGCCTCTTTGGCATGTACAGGTTCCCCCAGAAAAGTGAATGCCATGGCACGTGCATAACCGATTAAACGTGGCAACATCCAGGTGCCACCGGCATCAGGAATCAAGCCAATTTTAGAAAAAGCCTGAATAAATCGGGCACTTTCCTTGGCAATGACCAGATCACAGGCCAGCGCGATATTGGCACCTGCACCAGCAGCCACACCATTCACTGCTGCGATTACCGGTTTGGGACTCTGGCGGATCAGATTAATCAAGGGATTATAGTATTTGGCCAGCGAGCCTTGCGGTGGCAAAGGCACATTGCCGAGCTGTCCAGCACGTTCTTTTAAATCCTGTCCCGCTGAAAACGCCCGGCCTTTGCCGCGAATCACAATCACTCGAATATCCGGATCTGTATTCCAGTTTTTCAGCACCTGCTGCACTTCCTCATGCATTTGCCGGTTAAAACTGTTGAGTGAATCCGGACGGTTAAAGCTTAAGGTTGCGACGCCTTGCTGAACCTGAGTTTGAATCGTTTCCCACATCATCAATTTCCTTATTTTTTTGCCTGTATCCCTACAATTAATAGCCTTTATTGACATCTACCTGATGGCACAAATCCAGCCCGAGATTTAAGCGTCGGTCATTTTCCAGAATCTGTTCCACTACCACAGACATGGGTGCATGTGAGGCGACATGTGGCGTAACTACGATCTTTTCATGCTGCCAGAATGGATGTTCAGCAGCTAATGGCTCCTGTTCAAATACGTCGATAATTGCACCACGTAACTGGCCGGAATCCAGTGCATTGAGTAGATCCTGCTCAATTAAATGCTGCCCCCTTCCGACATGAATTAATGCCGCCTGTTCAGGCAACTGCTGAAATAATTCAGCAGAAAGAATGCCGGTATTTTCTTCCGTGAGTGGTAGCAGATTAATCAGGATCTGGCTTTGAGCCAAAAACTCGTAAAGCTGTTCTGATCCTACATAGCTTTTCACCTGAGCAATCTCTTTTGGGGAATTGGACCACCCAGACACCTGATAGCCCATGTCGGCAAAACGTTTTGCCACATAACCACCCATATGGCCAAGGCCCATAATCCCAATCTGGATATGATGGCTATAACTTTGACGATACTGTTTCCATAGCTGCTGCTTTTGCTGCTGGATCATGCGGTCAAAATAACGCTGGAAATACAGCACGCCCCAGAGCAGATAATCAAACATGCCTTTTTGATGATGTGGATCCAGTACCCGGCAGACTGACTGGTCAGATCTAATCTCGTTTAAATTTAAATGTTCGACCCCTGCAGCAATCGAATGAATCAGACCAAGCTGTGGTAGCTGCTGCACTTTTTCCAGATCTGGAAACCAGGCAGCAACAGTGGTCGCCTGTTCAGCTTCCGGGCTGTCCACTGTACAGAAACTGCCAGCAGGTGCATATTTCTGAAAAGACTTCACCAGAATTGCTTCAATATTCGGCACAGTACTGGATATCACAATCATGATGCATACTCCGTATATTGATGCTCAATCAAAGACAAAGCGGCCTGCCAGGCACGCTGTAAAATCGGTTCAACTAAAGGACTTGCGAACTGCTTGGCAGTTTTAATTCGGACTTCTTCTGCTGGATAATACAGTTCGGCACCGCCACTTAAGGCCTTCACCTGCGCCTGACAGGCACGTTCCAGAAAATAGATTTCATGAAAAGCCCGTGCAATCGTTTCGCCAGCCGTTAAAAGTCCGTGATTGCGTAAAATCATGGCGCGATGGCCGCCCAGGTCCTGAATCAGGCGCTCCTGCTCATCTGTTGACAGTGCCACGCCTTCATATTCGTGATAGGCCACCTGCTGATAAAATTTCAGCGCATGCTGGGAAATGGGAAGAAGTCCGTGTTTCTGTGCAGAAACTGCTATGCCATCTGCGGTATGCGTATGAATGACACAGTTCAGATGAGCATGTGCTTCATGAATTGCGGAGTGGATGACGAAGCCAGCCATATTCACCGGCTTGTCCTGTTCATAGCTTTCTACCACTTGCCCTTCATGATTAATCTTGACCAGCGTTGAGGCACACATTTTTTCAAAAGCGATACCATACTGATTAATCAGAAAACAGTCAGGCTGATCAGGGACTCTTAAACTGATGTGAGTATCAATCAGGTCCGTCATCCGGTAATGCGCGATAATGCGATAAAGCGCTGCGAGTTCACAACGTGCCTGCCACTCGGCATCTGTGACGAGATTTTTTATTGTCATCGTTCCATCCTGGAAAAATATAGCATTTCGATCATTATCTGTTATATCATAATTCCAGAAAAACAGAATGTTATTTCATAAAGCGAAATAAATCGTTACAAGGAGTGGATATGCCCACATCACAATTAAACGGACTTGAATATCTTACCGCAATTAAAAATGGGGAAATACCCAGCTCAGCCATGAGTGAAATTATTCCCATGCGTCTGACCTTGGTGCGCGAAAACTATGTGGAATATGAGGTGCGTCCTGATCAGCGCCATTACAATTTACAGGGTGGAATTCATGGCGGCTTTTGTGCGACGGTTCTAGATAGTGCCACTGGCGCTGCCGTGCATACGACAGTAGATGCAGGTATTAGTTTCTCGACCATTGACCTGAATGTAAAAATGCTGAAAGCGATGAAAAGTGGCGAAACCTATACAGCTATTGGTGAAGTTATCCGGATAGGACGCAATGTACTGACCTCAGAAGGCAGAATTATCGATAAAGAAGGTAAAGTTTATGCCTTTGGGTCGGCAACATTATTAGTCACTGGTCGTAAGTAATCATTACACTGATGTAATCAATCCCTGTATGTGCAGGGATTTTTTTATTTTTAAAAAAATCCCAATAAAAAATGCCATGCATATCATATATACATGGCATTAAGGCGATTACTTAAGCTGTTATGCAGCTTCAGGGTTTTCAATCACCATCGCCAAGCCTTGACCCAGACCGATACACAGACTAATCACGGCATATTTTTTACCGGTACGCTGTAACTGACGTGCAACGGTTAAAGCCAAACGCGCACCCGAACAGCCCAGTGGATGACCAATGGCAATCGCACCACCATTTGGATTAACACGCGGATCATCCAAAGCGACATCCAGACCTTTCAGGCAAGATAATACCTGACTGGCAAAGGCTTCATTAATCTCGATGATATCCATATCGTCTAGCGTCAAACCAGCACGTTGTACTGCCTTTTTAATCGCTTCAATTGGGCCTGCACCCATGATGCGTGGCTCAATGCCAGCGGCTGCAGAAGACAGGATACGAGCCAAAGGTTTTAAGCCATACTGTTCCTGAACTTTTTCACTGCCGATAATCAGTGCTGCAGCGCCGTCATTGATTCCTGATGCATTACCCGCTGTTACTACACCACCTTCAAATAGCGGTTTTAACTTGGATAAAGCTTCAAATGTTGAAGATGCACGTGGATGCTCATCCTCAGTAATTTGTTTAGGCGGCAATTTGCGTCCTTGAGAAACTTCAATCGGGGTAATTTCACCTTCAAAGAAACCTGCCTCTTTCGCTGCCTGATATTTTGCCTGTGATGCAGCGGCAAAGGTGTCAGCCTGTTCACGGCTAATACCGAATTCTTCAGCCACGTTATCACCTGTTTCAGGCATACTGTGCGCGCCAAACTGATCCGTAAATTTACGGTTCGGGAAACGGGTACCAATCGTGGTGTCATAAATTTTGGCATCACGTGAATAAGCACTTTCTGCTTTGCCCATCACAAAAGGCGCGCGGGTCATACTTTCTACGCCACCAGCAATGTACAACTCGCCTTCGCCTGCAGTGATGGCACGTGCCGAATCAATCACAGCACCGAGACCTGATGCACATAAGCGGTTTACCGTCTGCCCCGGAACTGTTACCGGCATACCCGCTAACAATGCTGCAAAACGTGCCACATTACGGCTGTCTTCACCGGCCTGATTGGTACTCCCAAAGATTACATCTTCTACATCTGCTGCCGGAATACCGGTTTTTTCCAGCAGGTTTTTAATTACGGTCGCTGCCAGATCATCTGGACGTACGCTTGCCAGACTTCCTGCATGACGACCGATTGGTGAACGTAAACCATCATAAATATATGCATTTAACATGAGTGTTATTCCTTTAACTTTTTAATTAATGTGTTGTATGAACAAGTGGTAGACCAAGCTGAACACGGCGACGCAACCAAGGACTTGGACGGTAACGCTGGTCACGGGTAATCGCAGTCATGCGATCCAGAATTTTCAGGATTTTTTCAGCTCCCAGCACATCCCCCCACTCAATTGGGCCATATGGATAGCCAAGGCCTAATTTCACCGCGATATTGATATCTTCCACCGTTGCAACGCCTTGCTGGGCAATATCACAGCCGAGATTCACAATCATTGCCAAAGCACGTTGAGCCACAAAGCCGACGCTTTCCTGAATTACACTGGCGGTCACACCATCCAGATTGAAAATCGATTGGGCTGCTTTTATCAGTTCAGCTTTGGTCACAAACGTTGGCATTAAAGTACGGTGTTTATTCAGACCGTAAAGCAGATCAATACAGACTACTTGCTGCGGAGACACCTGATAGCGGACTGCTGCTGAAGTTGCATCTTCGCCATAAGTGGCAATCAGAATTAAAGCATTTGCTGAAGGTGCTTCTGTTTGCTCGATCTGAATATTGAACTGCTGCAGATATTGCTCAAGCGCCTGACGGTCTTCGCTATATTCTGTACCTAACCAAACCGATGGATATTGATCCAGCTTTTCAACCAAGGTTGGAGCCACATCACCTACTTTGCTACCCGAAGTGTAATCATAAAAACCTTTACCGGTTTTACGACCTAACTGCTTGGCAATAAAACGCTGACGGGTAATCACGCTTGGACGGTAACGTGCTTCTTCATAATACTGATGATAAATCGATTCACTCACCGGGTGCGAGACATCCATACCGGTCAGATCACCTAATTCAAACGGCCCCATCTTGAAACCGATTCCGTCACGGTAGATCCTGTCAATATCATAAAATGGTGTGACATTTTCATTCAGAATTGCATAGGCTTCGCTACCAAAAGCACGGCCGGCATGGTTAATGATAAACCCTGGCGTATCTTTAGCTTTGACCGGACGATGGCCCATTTTAGTCGAGAGCTGGGTTAATGCTTCAATAATGTCAGCACGGGTGTTAAAGCCTTCAATCACTTCGACCACTTTCATGAGTGGGACCGGATTAAAGAAGTGATAACCGGCAACACGTTCTGGCTGCTCACAGTTGGCAGCGATTGCACTGATCGACAATGAAGAGGTATTGGATGCCAGAATCGCTTCTGGTTTTATCATTCCTTCCAGTTGCTGCATCAGTTTTTGCTTGATTTCCAGATTTTCAATAATCGCTTCAACAATCAAGTCACAATCTTTCAAGTCTTCTAGCTGCTGCGCAGTCGACAGATGAGAAATATCTTCAGCGGCTTTTTCATGGCTGAATTTTCCTTTATCTGCCAAGGTATTTAATGTTTTGGCCAGTTTGTCCTGTGCCTGTTCGGCTGCCCCTTCTTTGGCATCAAACAGTACCACATCATGACCAGACTGAATCGCGATCTGGGCAATACCTGCACCCATCGTGCCTACACCAATAATGCCGATTTTCTGAATCCGAATACTCATGCTTATCGTCCCTGATAATTTGGTTTACGTTTTTCAATAAAGGCTTGCATACCTTCTTTTTGATCTTCTGAAGAAAACAGCATCTGGAAAGATTTACGTTCCAGCATTAATCCGGCATTTAATGGCACATCTTCAGCCAGTAAAGCCACTTCCTTGATTTGTTCAAGCGCAATTGGCGGCATTTTTGCCAGACCTTCAGCCATCTTGATTGCTGTTGCAAGGGTTTCGCTGTCTTCCGTTACTTGAGACACTAGGCCAATCTGATAAGCTTCCGGCGCTGGTATCAGACAACCCGTCATGATGATACGCATCGCATGGAATTTACCCACGGCACGGAATAATCGCTGGGTACCACCGGCACCCGGCATGACACCCACTTTCACTTCAGGCTGACCAAACTGGGCGCTTTTCCCGGCAATAATAATATCTGCATGCATCGCCAGTTCACAGCCACCACCAAGTGCATAACCGTTTACAGCTGCAATCACCGGTTTTGAACACTGTGCAATCGCCTGCCAGTAACGTTCAGTCCGGCGCTGCATCATTTGAATGGTTTCTGCATTGGCCAGTTCTTTAAGATCGGCACCTGCTGCGAAATCTGTTTCACCACCGGTAAGAATAATGGCACGTACATTTTCATCGTCATTCAGTTGCAAAAATGCCGCCGCAAGTTTCTGGCGAACTTCTGTATTCAGGGCATTTTTCGCTTCTGGTCGATGAATTTTAACCATCGCTACATGTGCTGAAACTTGTTCTACTTGAACGACCTGTTCCATTAAAATCTCCATTTATTTTGTATAGCGAAATTTTATTTTATATAAAACTAAGGTTTCTCAAGCTATAAATCAAGGATTTTTAACTCCAGAATTCAAAAAAGTTATTTTTTACTAAAAATAGAGTAAAAACTCTTGTTCAGATGGTTATTTTGTGATTAATTGATTTCGCAATACGGAATTAAATATTTTAAATGCAATCTGATTATCCATTTAAATGAATAATCACCATAGGGCAGAACTTAAAATTAATTTACGAAATCAAATTTTCCAGCAATGAGATGATTTTGATTTAGCGTAATAAAGTGAAAAATCGAATGTAGCCTGATAATAAATACAGCGGCTGTAGCGTTCAGGAGCAAGTCTGTTAAATCAGGAAAACTATGTTTCCGTGAGGAAGAAAAATGGATTTAGCGGTAGCAGAGGAAATGCTACTTTTAATATATAGAGGATATAAGAATGACAAGCGATACCATCGTAACAGGAGACAATAAAACCGATGTCTCCTCCACGGATACCATTAAACAGGCACCAAAACGTCTTTGGATGACGGCTTTTATCTTTGCTTTTCTGATTTTGCTCTGTGACGGTGCAGATATCGGGATTCTGGCTTTTAGTCTGACCAGTCTGAAAGCTGAATGGGGCCTGACTTCTGTACAGGCGGGTGCCTTGGGAAGTTATTCTCTTTTAGGTATGGGGATCGGAGGCTTTATTGGTGGATGGGCATGCGACAAATTTGGACGTGTCCGCGTCATTGTACTGGCCACCATCGCCTTCTCGATCTTGTCAGCCTACTCAGGTTTTGCTCAGTCTTATACTGAATTTGCAATTTTACGTACTCTTTCTTGCTTGGGTTTAGGCTGTTTATATATTGCCTGTAATACTCTGATGTCAGAATACGTACCGACCAAATACCGTACTACTGTACTGGCAACATTGATGACTGGTTTCACTTTAGGTTCATTGGTGATTACCATGATTTCAGGCTGGATTATTCCTGAGTTCGGCTGGCGTATGCTGTACTGGATCACAATTGCTCCATTAGCTTTGGGTATCCTGATGCACTTTATGGTGCCAGAGCCAGAATCATGGAAACGTGTCCGTGAAATGAAAAGAACTGGTCAGATTGTGGATAACGATACCAAAAAAGGTAATCCATACATCACCATTCTTAAAGATAAAACTCATGGCAAGATGTTCATCTTGTGGTCTTTCAGCTCCGGTTTCCTGTTATTTGGTTACTTCGGTGTAAGTAACTGGTTGCCAAGTTATCTTGAAGCTGAATTAGGCATTAAGTTTAAAGAAATGGCACTGTATATGGTGGGTACATTCATCACCATGATTTTTGCCAAAATCATTGCAGGTTATGTTGCTGATAAAATTGGTCGCCGTATTGTGTTTGCTTTCGGCACCATGGGAACAGCGCTATTTATCCCTGTCGTGGTGTATATGCATAATGCCGATAACATTGGCGTACTGATGCTAATCTTCGGCTTCCTGTACGGTATTCCATATGCCATCAATGCAACCTATCTAACCGAAAGTTTCCCGACTGGTGTTCGTGGTACAGCGGTGGGCGGTGCATTCAATATTGGTCGTATCGGTGCAATCTTTGCGCCAATTACGATTGGTTATCTGGCGATGCATGGTTCGATCGGTACAGGTCTGTTGGTAATGGGTGCAGCATATTTCCTATGCGGTTTGATTCCTGCCCTGTTTATTAAAGACCGTTTATACGATCCGCAAAAAGCAGAATAAACCCTACTTCGGAAGGCAGGTCAAATCGCTGCCTTCCTCACTTCAAATATTTACAACACGTCAGTATAGAAAGGTCTCCTTTCATTCAGGATTAAAAATTTCTTTAGGGATTAAGAAATGAAAAAATTAGTTTTAGCGACATTATGTGGTATTGCTTCAGCACAGGCATTTTCAGCAGAAGCTTCTGAAGACCGTATGCAATTTCTTGAGTCACAGTTAAAGCAAATCCAGGCAGAACTAGAACAACAAAAAGCCGCGCAACTTGCATTAAAGAACCAGCAGGAACAAGCCAAAGCGCAAGACTCTAAAACGCTGAGTTCAATGGTAGATAATGTCGATGTTTATGGCTTGATCCGCTTTGATGGTGCAGTCGATTTCAAAAGTACTACTGAAGCCCGTGGCCGTACCATTAACCAGATTAATAAAGTACCTTTTACTGAACCGGATTCTGTACGTTCCGATTTTACTGCGGCTGCCAGCCGGATTGGTTTCCTGGCCAAAGATCTAGGAGGCAATCCGAATGTTTCTGCTCGTTTAGAAGCCGACTTCTGGACCAACAATGGTAAAGGCGATGGTGGATTACGTATCCGTCATGCACACTTAAAATACTATAACTGGACGTTTGGTCAGGCCTGGTCATTGATGTCAACACCAGAGATTAGCACTGAAGCTGTCGACTACAGCTTGTTCCTGGGTGGATCAGTCTTACGTACACCTCAGGTGAGCTATGCTTTCAAACTTGATCCGGAAAATACCTGGAATGTCGGTCTGGAGTACATGGCCGGTGGCGATCGTTCTTCTGCCTTACCTGCCTTAAGCACTAAATATGTTCATCAATCAGGCCCTCTTCATTTATTAGCTCAAGGCTTTGTCAATCAAAAGCAAGCGCAAACAGATACAGGTGATATTGAAAAAGTTGGCTGGGGTGTGGGCGTTGGTGGACGTTACCGTTTAGATGATCAAAACTCAATTCAGGGGAACTATTTCCATATGGTCGGTGATCAGCGTATTGCAGCTTTCTTGACTCAAGGTTCAACAACCGATGGTGCTGCCTGGGGTGGCGATTATTCAGTCGATCCAATCAATAATGAACTTTTATTGAATGAGTTCAATAGTATAAATATTGGCTTCACGCATAAATTTACGCCGAAACTACGTAGTAGTATTAATGCCAGCGTGGTTGATTTTGATGATTCTAGCGATTATGCCAAAGCCAATCCGGAAACCAATAAGCGCTTAACCGACTATGTGGCTAACGTGATCTATTCTCCTGTTCCAAAGATTAATTTGGGTGCAGAATATCATCATGGCAAGCGTGAAACCTTTGACAATAAGGAAGCAGATATTTCGCGTATCAACCTCTCTGCCAACTATAGTTTTTAAAGCCTCAGGAGACAAGGATGTCAGCCCAAGGGCAAATTTCACGCCGTTTCATGTTCATGATGGCAATGACCTGCGCACTCTGCGCAGGTTGTAACTATTTTAACCAGCCCTTGATTTATTCTATTGCAGAGGATCTGCAGATCAGTGTGGCTCAGTCTGGCTGGACTGTAGTACTGACCCAGATTGGCTATGCCACCGGATTATTTTTGTTTGTCCCTTTGGGTGACTTGTTCGAAAAACGGTTGTATATCTGCAGTTTGATGTTCTGTACCGGATTGGCGCTTATTGGGCTTTCAGCCAGTACCAATCTGCATATGTTGTATGGCTTTACCCTGCTCGCCTCTTTTTGTTCGATCACCACCCAGATTCTGATTCCTTTTGCCGCCAGCCTGTCGCAGCGTGATAAAAGTGCCGAAGTCGTTGGCCTACTCATGAGTGGTGTTCTGGTGGGTATTCTGTTTGCCCGTACCGTGGCCGGACTGATTTCTACTTTATGGTCCTGGCATGCGGTGTACTTGTTTAGTGGTTGTGCAATTCTTCTGCTGAGTCTGGCCATGTGGTTCCAGTTACCAAGCGCTAAGAGCCAGTTGCAGATGAATATATTGCAAATTTATCGCTCACTATTTACCTTTGCACGCACAGAACCCATGCTGATCCGGCGTAGTATGATCGGAGGTTTGGGTTTTGGCATGCTGAGTATTATCTTTACTACCATGACTTTTATTCTGGCTGAAGCACCTTATCATTTTAATGATTTCCAGATTGGCCTCATGGGCATTGTGGGGGTGGTCGGCATCTGGTCCTCTCAGTGGACCGGTAAAATGATTGGCAGGCATCGGGAAAAATGGATTGCGCATCTGGCTACGTGCGGACTGATTCTGGCCTGGATTCCTTTATTCTTTGCCCAGAATTATTTATGGATTTATATCTTGGGCTTAATTCTGGCTTATTTTGGAATTTCCTGTTTGCATGTCTTGAACCAGAATCTGGTCTATCGAATTTCAATGCAGGCTCGCTCGCGGATTAATGCCATCTATATGACCTGTTATTTTTCAGGTGCCGGTCTGGGTGCATTTTTATCGCTGCATTTATGGAAAAGCTATGGCTGGTCTGCCTGCGTCATTTTAGGTTTTATTTTTGCCGTGTTGATCTTTTTGATTAACTATTATGATTTAAACCAAGAAAGAAATTTAGCCAATATTCAGCCTGAGCCTTAGATACTGTTAAAAACCTTTGGGGTTAAAAGCTTATTTTTTTATCCCGCTTTCTGTACCGAGCATAAATTATAGAGATGATACGCTGATAAAATAGAAAAATTCTTTAAGCCTGTTTAACGTTTCCTTTCTATCTGAAGAGCGGTTGAAAATATTGATATCTTAACTTTTAGAGTTAATTCAATTTACTATTTTCCATTGCGAGATAAACAGGCTTCAATTCAGTTAAAGGTGCAGGTTTTGCATAAAAGAAGCCTTGTAGCAGATCACAACCCTGTTGATAGAGTAAACTGGCTTGACTTACGGTTTCGACCCCTTCCGCGACAACTTCCAGATCCAGCTGATGGGCTAGATGAATAATCGATTGCACAATTGCAGCATCCTGACCATCGAGGGGCAGCTCTTCAATAAAACTACGGTCTAACTTGATTTGATTAATCGGCAAGCGACGCAGATAACTGAGACTCGAATAACCTGTGCCAAAGTCATCAATGGCGACCTGTACACCTAAAGCACGCACTGCTTTCAAAATTTCTATGGTTCGATCTGCACCATTAATGATGACACCTTCCGTGATTTCAATTTTAAGTAATTCCGGCGGTAATTGACTGAGTTCAAGTGCATGTTCAAGCACCTGCAAAAAGCCTGCTCTACGGAATTGCAAAGGAGAAATATTCACCGATACCGTGATCTGGCTATTGTGTGTCTTGTTCCACTCGGCAATATCTAAACAGGCCTTTTCCAATACCCATTGACCTACACTAATAATTTGCCCAGTTCTTTCTGCAAGTGGAATAAAAATCGCTGGGGAAATATAACCCTGCTGTGGATGGCACCAACGGATTAAAGCTTCTACACCTGTTACCAGTCCAGTTTCAGGATGAACCAGCGGCTGATAGAACAGGTCAAAATTTTCCTGATTGATCGCTTCCATGAGTTCCAGACGCAGATTGGTATAGTCTATTTCTGCGACAGGCTGCATTCTGGTTTTTTCATACCACTGCCACATATTACGACCTTGTCTTTTGGCTTCCTGCATCGCCAAAACAGACTGGTAGATCAATTCAGAAGAATGATGGATCGAACTGTCATCTGCCACAATACCAATACTGGCACTTAAATGTATTTTGTACTGATCAACAATAAACAGCATGGAAAGAAGATCAAGAATTTCTCCGGCGATCGCCTCGACTTCAGTATGCTCATCTGTCCCTGAGAGCAGCAAAATAAATTCATCTTCAGCGAAGCGGCATAGCACATTATTGCCTTGAACAAATTTTTGCAGCCGCTCGCCTACAATTTTGAGAATCTGGTCACCCACCAGATGACCTAAGCTGTCATTGATATTTTTAAAATCATCCAGATCTATATACAGCAAGACTAAAGGTTGTGAGCTCTCGTGCTGTGCTTCAAAAATATTTTCCAGAATCTGTTTGAATGCATACTGGTTCGGTAAACCGGTTAAATGGTCATGGGTATGCTGATGCTGAATATATTCTTCGTGAATACGTTGCTGGGTAATATCTTCCTGAATCCCCAAAAAATGGGTGCAGGTTCCTGTCTGGTCAAAAATAGGACCTATAGTTAAACGATTCCAGAACCAGCTACCATCTTTACAGTAACTTTTTATAGTCACCTGAATTTCTTTTTGTTCTTTGACCGCTTGCTTGAGTAATGCAATCTGATCCGGATCAGTATCTGGACCCTGTAAGAAAAAACAGCTTTGTCCTAATACTTCTGCTGCTGTATAACCGGTGAGCTTTAGAAAAGCCGGATTTACATACACCATTAGCCTTTCTTCAGAGACATCGGTAATAAAAAGACTATTCGGACTGGCCTCTACCCCCCGTTTTAATAATCGTAGAGACTCCTTGTTTTCACGCGATACAGTAATATCTCGGGCAATGCCAATAATACCGGTGACTTTCTGATTTTGAATAATCGGTAAATTGGTCAGATCCAGCCATAAGATATCGCCTGCAACATTATAAATTGGAAGTTCATAATGTTGAGATTTACCTTGCGCCGCTTCTGAAAATGAAACGTTAGCAAGTTCATGGAATTCGGGCGGTATGAAGGCACAATAGTGCTGACCATGAATTTGCGCTTTAGAAAAACCTGTAATTTCTTCGCAAGCAATATTGGTATTAAGCACATGTCCCTGTAGGTCAAGTTCAAAAATAATATCTGGATGATAGGTATAAAATGAGCTGTATTTTTCATTAAGCTCATGTCTTTTTTGGCGTTCCTGATCAAGCTCAATTGCCAGAGCAACTAATTTTGCCGCTTGTTGTAAAAGCTGAATATGATGCTCAGTCGGTATTTTTGGTGTTCGATAATAGGTAGCAAACGTTCCGTACAGAATATCTGAAGCATTAATAATCGGCATAGACCAGCAACTAGACAATTTTTCTGCATTTACCAAAGCACGATAAGGCTGCCAGTTTGGGTCTTTCATTAAATTCGGACTAATGACCAACTGACGTAAAAAGGCAGCTACGCCACACGATCCTTGATTTGGCCCAATTTTCAAATCTTGAATAGCATTACAGTACTCTTTTGAGAAGTGTTGTTTACCACTTATGATATTTAAAGTTTGTGTGTCATCCTTATAGAGCATAATGGTGACAAGCGCATCTGGAATACGCGATTCAAGCCACTGGCTAATGACATCGAGGATAGGTTTAAGTTCAGTATGGCGACCAATCAAATTAAAAATATGAAAAATTTCTTGATCATCACAATTATTATTCATTCAGACTATCACCTTCCTTAGCTTGTTAACATTTTAGACTTATTATTCAAATAATCATTAGCAAAAGTTTGTATTTATATCTTTAAAATGCGGAAATATGGTCAATATTACGTGTATTTGATAATAATTCTAAAATTTAAAAATCACAGCCGAAGCTGTGATCTAAAACTATACTTTTACTCAATCAGAATATTGCGGACTTATTTTTAGGCTGCTTGTTGACGACTGTCCACTAATTTACAGCCAGTCTGCCGTTGCAATTCTTCAAAACTTAAACCATCCACTATTTCAATAACCTGAGCCTGGTTGTCTTTTAATTCAATCACACAGAGATCGGTATAAATACGGTTGACACAATGTTTACCTGTTAGAGGATAAGTCAGTTCTTCAACAATTTTTGCTTCACCGTTTTTAGTCACATGTTCCATGCAAACATAAACACAGCGAGCACCCACCGCCAGATCCATCGCACCGCCTACAGCAGGTACAGCATCAGCATTACCGGTATGCCAGTTCGCCAAATCACCATTAATAGCCACCTGGAAAGCCCCCATGATACAGATATCCAGATGCCCGCCTCGCATGATATCGAAAGAGTCGGCAGAATTCATAAAACTGCCACCTTGCAACATGCTTACGAGTTCTTTGCCGGCGTTAATCAGATCATCATCTGCCTGTTCAGGATCACTCAATGCAGCAAAACCTAAAACGCCATTTTCCGAGTGTAGAATTACTCCTTGTTCAGGTTTTAAATAACCTGCTACGCGTGTCGGTAAACCAATACCCAAATTTACAAAAGAGCCGGTTGGAATGTCTTGTGCAACTTTAGCTACAATCTGTTCACGACTACGTTTTTGAATATTCATTATTTAATATCTCCAACCTTGACCACATGCTGTACAAAAATTCCTGGCGTTACAATGATCTCTGGATCAAGTTCTCCCAGTTCCACAACTTGATGGACTTGTGCAATGGTGGTTTTTGCTGCTTTGGCCATGATCGGACCAAAATTCCGTGCTGCCTTACGGTAGGTCAAGTTGCCCCACTGATCTGCCTGATTGGCATAAACCAAGGCATAATCAGCATGTATCGGATATTCCAGCACATAATCTTTTCCATTGATATTACGGGTTTCTTTACCCTCAGCTATTTTGGTACCAAAACCGGTTGGAGTAAAAACAGCCCCTAAGCCAGCACCGGCTGCCTGAATACGGCAGGCCAGATTACCCTGTGGTACCAGTTCTAGCTCAACTTTTCCTGCTTTATACAAATCTTCAAATACTGTTGAGTTATTGGCCCGCGGGAATGAACAGATCATTTTTTTGACCAGTCCGGACAATAGCAGATTGGTTAGACCACGATCTCCGGAAGCAGCATTGTTGTTAATAATGGTTAAGTCTCTAGGACCCAAGTCAATTAATGCTTCGATTAATTCTACCGGTTGACCTGCCAGGCCAAAACCACTGGTCATAATGTGTGCACCATCAGGAATTTGCTTAAGTACCGTCTCGATATCCTGCGTGATTTTATTCATCATATTGCTTCCTAGCATGTTCTATCTATATTACGAGTGCAGATTAATCTGCCTTTTGTGGATCAAATAAGCGGTCTTTAATAAAGAAAGCGGGTATCAGGCCGCAAAGAAAATAGGCAATGCCCATAATCAGTAAGCCGGTACCAATTGAGCCTCCTTGAGCAAAATAGCCAATGGTAAGAGGTGCAAACACCGCACCCAGTCGGCCTACGTTATATGCCCCACCCACTGCTGTTCCACGCACTTTGGTGGAGAAGCTTTCTGTCATGTAAGTCGCATTAATACCGTATGGAATACCATAGAGAAAACCGAAAAATAACATCAGCCAGAGGATATTATCCGGCGTATTACCAAAGACAATCACAGGGATAAAAATTGCAGTACCCATAGTGCCGAAAGCAAATACCGCACGACGGCCAATCCGGTCAGCGATAAAACCAGCAATAACTTTGGTACACATCATGATCAGGAAAGTCCCGATCATATACATGGTCATTTCTTTAAACTTGATTCCCAGATCAGTCTCTAAATACGCCGGTAGCCAGTTGCTGACTCCATAATATCCAAACTGTAAAAATGCGGTACTGAAGGACCAGAGGATAAACATGCGACGGCTAAGTGCATCTTCAAAAATCATTTTAAAAGTATTTTTTGGTTTTTCCTGCAGAATACCACTGGCTTTTGCATCCAGGCGTGCTTTACGCGCATCTAACCAGGCTTTCGGCTCAGGCACCAAGAAGTACATCGCGAAGGCCAGTACAATTGGAATAATGGCAATATAATAGAGGTATCGCCAGCCAAATTCAGGCAATAGCCATCCAGCCAGAACAGTTGCGACCACCGAGCCTAAAGTCCAGCCAGTCATAAGCGTTGCCAATACTGTAGAGCGATATTTGGTGGGTACATACTCTGCCATGAGTGTGTTACAGGCAATATATAGAGCACCTAGTCCAATCGCAGACGTAAAGCGCAGCCATTTGAACTGATCATAACTTTCTACGAATCCTAACCAGAAGGTTAATGAAGAAAATAATGCAATGGCAATGACGATCACACGAACCCGGCCAAAACGGTCACAAGCCCAGCCACCAAAAAAACCGCCGATAGCCATGCCTGCAAGCGTCCAGCTCCCTAAGGCACCGGCCTGCATATTACTTAATGAAAACTCTTGTTTCAGACTGGTCAGACTGTAGGCTAATAACGCAATATCAGCACCATCAACCAATAATGCTAAAAATGAGAAAATAAAGGCCAGAATCCAGACTCTTTGCTTGGGTTCGTTTCCACCTTCCACTGGGTGTTGTTGTGAACTGATCGTATCCATAATGCTCTTTCTACTTTTCGGCACTCCTGTGCCTTTTTAAAACGCATATTTCACTTAATTATTTAGGTGAAATATAGAATATTCGCTGATCATTACCACGCTTTAGCAAGGTGGTATAAAATGATTTTCAAAGTTCTTGATAAATTTTCTCTGCAGAAATCACGTAGCAATACATTGAATGATGTGATTAAGCACAATTCTTAAACCCGTAAAACAATCTAGCCAGCAATGCTGGCTAGAAGTTGATGTCAGGTTTAGTTGCAAAAGGCTGCAATTCCGGTTTGTGCACGACCTAAAATCAGGGCATGTACATCATGGGTACCTTCATAGGTATTTACCACTTCCAGATTAACCAGATGACGGGCTACACCGAATTCATCGCTAATGCCATTTCCACCCATCATGTCACGGGCCAAACGGGCAATATCCAGTGCCTTGCCGCAGTTGTTGCGCTTGATCAGTGATGTACCTTCAACTGAAGCAATGCCTTCATCCTTCATGCGGCCAAAACGTAAAGCCACCTGCAAACCGAGTGCAATTTCAGTTTGCATATCTGCCAGTTTCTTCTGGATCAGCTGATTCGCAGCGAGTGGTCGACCAAACTGTTTACGGTCCATGGTGTATTGATGTGCGGTATGCCAGCAGAACTCTGCAGCTCCCATGGCACCCCAGGCAATCCCGTAACGTGCACTATTCAAGCAGGTAAAAGGTCCTTTTAAACCGCGAACTTCCGGAAATGCATTTTCTTCTGGAACAAAGACGTTATCCATTACAATTTCACCGGTGATTGAGGCACGTAGACCCACCTTGCCGTGAATCGTTGGAGCAGAAAGCCCTTCCCAGCCTTTTTCTAAAATAAAGCCACGAATGTCACCGATATTACCTTCGGCAGAAACTTCTTTGGCCCAAACTACAAATACATCGGCAATCGGACTATTGGTAATCCACATTTTTGCGCCAGTTAAACGGTAACCACCCTCGACTTTTTTAGCACGGCTAATCATGCTGCCCGGATCCGAACCATGATCCGGCTCGGTCAAGCCGAAGCAACCAATATATTCACCGGTTGCTAATTTTGGTAAATACTTCTGCTTTTGCTCTTCAGAACCAAATTCATTAATGGGTACCATCACCAGAGAGCTTTGTACGCTGGCCATTGAACGGTAACCTGAATCGACACGTTCAACTTCACGAGCAATCAGACCATAACTGACATAATTTAAACCTGCACCGCCGTACTGTTCCGGAATGGTTGGACCGAGTAAACCCAGTTCTCCCATTTCACGGAAAATAGCCGGATCGGTTTTTTCATGACGGAACTGTTCCAGTACACGCGGCATCAGTTTGTCTTGACAGTACGCTGCCGCTGCATCGCGAATCATGCGCTCTTCTGATGTCAGTTGCTGTTCTATTAAAAACGGGTCTTGCCAATCAAATCTAATTTTTGTCGTCATTTTAATATTTCCTTATTTTAAAATTATGAGATTAGGCGGTTGCTTGTTTAATCATTTCACGCGCAATAATAATTTGCTGGATTTGTGTGGTTCCTTCATATAAACGGAACAGACGCACATCACGGTAGAAACGTTCAATTGAATATTCACTGATATAACCCGCTCCACCATGAATCTGCAAACAGCGATCAGCAACTCGACCACACATTTCAGTTGCAAACATTTTGGCACAAGAGGCTTCAGTCGTAACATTTTGGCCAGCATCACGTAGACGCGCAGCATCCAGCACCATACATTTGGCTGCATAAATCTCGGCTTTGGAGTCTGCCAACATACCTTGGATTAGCTGGAAATTCGCAATGGGCTGGCCAAACTGTTTGCGCTCCACTGCATAGTTGAGTGCGTCTTCCAACATACGCTCAGCCATGCCGACGCTATAACCAGCAATGTGCAGACGGCCCTTATCCAGAACGCGCATTGCTGTTTTAAAGCCGATCCCTTCTACACCGCCAATCAGCTGATCTTTATGCACTTTACAGTTATCAAAAATTACATCACAGGTATAGGAACCATGTTGGCCCATTTTCTTGTCAATTTTACCTAGGCTTAAACCAGGTGTACCTGCTTCAACTAGAAATGCTGAAATACCGCTCGCACCTTTAATCTCTTGATTGGTACGTGCCATCACGGTAAATGTCGTGGCACGTGGTGCATTGGTGATGAAGCGTTTAGTTCCGTTTAAAATATAATAATCGCCGTCTTTGACTGCACTGGTTTTTAAAGCAGCAGCGTCTGAGCCGGAATCCGGTTCGGTCAAACAGAATGAACCAATAATTTCGCCCGTTGCATAACGCGGTAAATATTTCTGTTTTTGCTCTTCTGTACCGTCGATAATGATGCCGCTTGAGCCAATGCCGTTGTTAGTACCAATTAAAGAGCGAAAGGCAGCCGATGTATGGCCCAATTCCATCGCGACCAGAATTTCTTCTTCCATGGTAATGCCTAAACCACCATATTCTTCAGGAATCGTCAGGCCAAACAAGCCCAGCTCTTTCATCTGTTCCACAATATGTTCAGGAATGGCATTGTTCTCTTCTACTTCATGCTCAAGAGGCACCAGTTCATTTTTTACAAAATCGCGAATCGTTGACAGAAGTTGGTCTAGCATTTCCGGATCACGAATCATATGAATCTCCATGGATATAATTTAGGTAAATTCCTTTACCCTTATTTTTGTTTCGTATTACGAAATAAATAATCATATAAAATCATTTTGAGCAAGTGAAATTATTAAAAATTTTATATTTTAACTAAAAAATGAAATTTTTCTGGTATTCCAGTTGATTTGTGTTTAATATTTAATTTCACGATACGAAATATTTTGATGAGTGATTATTCTATTTATCAGTTTTTTTGAATAGATAATTAAACCTTTTTTCTTGCTGTAATATTTATCGATCACTGACTCTTTCGGAGAAATCGAAACTTTTTAAATGTATTGGCTACGTGTTAAACCTAAAAAACTAGATGATTTTATATTGTCTTCAAAGTTGGGTAACAGGATTCTTTTCGACCACAAATAATTTCGGCACTTTTTCCTATATTTTATCTTTTGTAGAAGTGTTTTATTTTGTATCGTGAAATTATGTTGCTATCATATTCATTAATTTAACTTTAATTGCCCTGACCATGACAAAAAATAAAACTGGTGAAATTCCCAACTTTGATGAAATCCGTTTAGATCCGATTTCACATATTCATAGAGAAAATAATCCTCAATTTATTGCGTCTATTGCGCGTGGATTGGAAATCTTACGTTGCTTTTCAGCGACCAATCAATTGCTTGGCAATCAGGAAATTGCACAATTAACCAACTTACCCAAGCCAACTGTGGCCCGTATTACCAGCACCCTGGTTTCTTTAGGTTATTTAAAACAACTACCGAATACCACGAAATATCTGTTGGATGTTGGCGTATTGGCTTTGGGTTATGCAGCTTTGAGTAATATTTCTGCGCGGACTCAGGCTTATCCGTTTATGGAAGAAATGTCCCGTTATTCCCAAGCCCCTGTGGCAATGGCTACCCGTGACCGTTTGAGCATGATTTATCTGGAAGTGGTACATACAGAATCGACGCTAACCATGCGCCGCCCTGTCGGTTCGACTTTACCGATTCATAGCAGTGCCATGGGACGGGCCTGTCTGGCAGCGATGGATGTGAAGGAACGCGAATATTTATTTGATGCCATCAAGAAAAGAAACGAAGATCAGTGGCCAACCATCAAGCGTAATCTGGAACGTGCAATCCGTGATTATCAGGATTATGGCTACTGTCTGTCTTTAGGTGACTGGGCTAAGGATGTGAATTCCGTGGCAGTTCCATTGGTTCACCCTAAACACGGGATATTAACGTTTAACTGTGGTGCTCCAAGTTATCTGTTAAATCAGGAAAAACTGGAAAATGAAATTGGGCCGCGTCTGATTCACATGGTGAACAATATTGCTATGAATCTCAATAATATATAAAAAAATTAATCATCAGAGCGACATTCAGTCGCTCTTCTTATTGAATACCCAATCTACACATCTTCTTCCTTTATCTATAATTTACAGCAAACCTTTTTAATACGGTGAAATAGATAAGATTTAAAAAATAGATAAAGTCCTATTTCAAATAAAAAGATCAAAAATAAGCTTCATAACCGATTTAGATAATGCTATAAATATCGTATAGCGAAATTGGATTTTATATTATGGAAGATATAACAAGAGAATCGATGGAGTTTGACGTCATCATCGTAGGCGCAGGCCCTGCGGGTCTTTCTGCTGCGATCAAAATCCGTCAGCTTGCAATTGAAAACAACTTAAACGATTTGTCCGTTTGTGTCGTAGAAAAAGGCTCCGAAGTCGGTGCACATATTCTGTCTGGTGCGGTACTTGAACCGCGTGCCATGAACGAGTTGTTCCCGGACTGGAAAGAACAAGGTGCCCCGCTGAATGTCCCGGTGACTGAAGATAAAACCTTCTTCCTGCTGTCAGATGAAAAATCACAGGAAGCACCGCACTGGATGGTGCCTAAAACCATGCATAACGATGGCAACTATGTCATCTCGCTCGGCAACGTGGTGCGCTGGTTAGGCCAGAAAGCCGAAGAACTCGAAGTATCGATCTTCCCGGGCTTTGCGGCATCAGAAATTCTGTATCATGCCGATGGCACAGTCAAAGGCATCCAAACCGGTGACATGGGCATTGGTAAAGATGGCGAACCGACGCATAACTTTACCCCGGGTTATGAACTGCATGCCAAATACACGTTATTTGCTGAAGGTTGCCGCGGTCACTTAGGTAAGCGTTTAATCCAGAAGTTCAACCTGGACAAGGATGCTGATCCGCAACACTACGGTATCGGCATTAAAGAGTTGTGGGAAATCGATCCTGCCAAGCACAAACCGGGTCTGGTGATGCATGGTGCCGGTTGGCCACTTTCTGAAACCGGTTCTTCAGGCGGCTGGTGGCTCTACCACGCGGAAAACAACCAGGTGACCCTGGGCATGATCGTGGATCTGTCCTATACCAACCCCCACATGTATCCGTTCATGGAAATGCAGCGCTGGAAAACCCATCCATTAATTAAGCAATATCTCGAAGGTGGCAAGCGTATTTCCTATGGTGCCCGTGCCGTGACCAAAGGTGGTTTTAACTCGCTACCAAAATTCACCTTCCCGGGCGGCTCATTGATTGGTGATGATGCCGGCTTCCTGAACTTTGCCAAGATCAAAGGCTCACATACTGCAATGAAGTCCGGCATGCTCTGCGGTGAAGCGGTGTTTGAAGCAATTGCGGCCGGTGTACAACAAGGCGGTGATCTGGCGATTGCACGTGTTGTAGAGGGTGAAGATTTCTTTGTCAAAGAACTCACCGCGTATACCGATAAGTTTAACAACAGCTGGCTGAAAGAAGAGCTCTATAACTCGCGTAACTTCGGTCCTGCGATGCACAAGTTCGGTCAATGGATCGGTGGTGCCTTTAACTTTATCGACCAGAACGTGTTTAAAGTTCCATTCACTTTACATGATCTGGTTCAGGACCATGCTGCGCTAAAAACCCAGGCAGCTGAAAGCTTCAAGCCGACCTATCCAAAACCGGATGGCAAGCTGACCTTTGACCGTCTGTCTTCAGTGTTTGTCTCGAATACGGTCCATGAAGAGAACCAGCCAGCGCACTTGAAACTGACCGATGCTTCGATTCCGGTGGAAGTCAACCTGCCGACATGGGATGAACCTGCGCAGCGTTACTGCCCGGCGGGTGTCTATGAAATCATGGAAAATAATGACGGTTCGAAACGTTTCCAGATCAATGCAGCCAACTGTGTGCACTGCAAGACCTGTGACATCAAGGAACCGTCCCAGAACATCACCTGGGTAACACCGGAAGGTGGTGGTGGTCCGAATTACCCGAATATGTAAGGTAATTCCTGTGAATGAGAAAAATACATCTATTTCTCACATTCACATACCCAATCTTGAAGCAGTTAATATTAACACTTCACTTTAATTTTTTAGGTAATCCCAGTTCCCGAGGGAGCTGGGATTAATAAATTTTCAAATAGAAAAATAGAAAAGATTGCATATAGGGTCAGAGATAAAAATGGCCTACTCGAAACCGAGTAAGCCATCTTTAATATTTAAAACAAATGACGAAAACTTTTAGTCATTCATCTATGGATTATTGCTGAGCCACAAACTTTGCACGCGCCGCATGCAGTTTCTTGTAACTGTCAATCAGGCGCAAATGACGATCCAGCCCTTCTAGCTGCATGTTGGTTTCGGTCAAACCATAGAAACGGACTGTTCCTTCAATTGAACCTAAAACGGCATCCATACGGGCATCACCAAACATACGACGGAAGTTGTGTTCATAATCTTCCAGTTCCATTTCATCATCCAGAATGACTTCCAGAACGACATTCATGCACTGGTAGAACAGGCCACGTTCAACGGTATTGGTATTGAACTGCAGGAACTGCTCAACCAGATCTTTGGCTTCTTCAAATTGCTGCAAAGCCACATAAATCAGTAGTTTCAGTTCAAGAATAGTGAGTTGGCCCCATTCAGTATTTTCATCGAACTCGATACCGATCAAGGTTTTGATTTCGGTATAGTCATCCTCATCTGCTTCTTCCAGACGCTCAACCAATGCTTCCAATTGTTCATCATCCAGACGGTGCAGATTCAGGATATCTTCACGATATAACAAAGCCTTGTTGGTATTGTCCCAAACCAGATCTTCTACCAGATAAATTTCCGAATAGCCCGGTACCAGAATACGGCAAGCTGTTGCACCTAGATGCTGATACACCGCCATATAAACTTCATGGCCCATGTCTTCCAGAATCGTGAATAATTCCTGAGCTTCGTCCGCATTCGAATTTTGACCGTTATTAGTGAAATCCCACTCGACAAAATCATAATCTGATTTCGCGCTGAAGAAACGCCAAGACACTACACCGCTCGAGTCGATGAAATGCTCGACGAAGTTATTTGGTTCAGTCGCGGCATTACTGCTAAAGGTTGGTTTTGGCAGATCATTCAGACCTTCAAAACTACGGCCTTGCAATAACTCAGTCAGACTGCGTTCTAATGCCACTTCAAAGTTAGGATGGGCACCGAATGAGGCAAATACACCGCCAGTACGCGGGTTCATCAGGGTGACACACATGACCGGGAACTGACCGCCTAAAGATGCATCTTTGACCAGAACCGGGAAGCCCTGTTCTTCTAGGCCTTTAATGCCTTCAACAATTTTTGGATATTTTGCCAGAACATGTTCAGGCACATCCGGTAGTGCCAGTTCACCTTCCAGAATTTCGCGTTTAACAGCACGCTCGAAAATTTCAGACAGACATTGTACTTGCGCTTCAGCCAAGGTATTGCCGGCACTCATCCCGTTACTTAAGTAAAGGTTTTCGATCAGATTCGACGGGAAATAAACGGTTTCACCATCAGACTGACGTACAAATGGCAATGAACAGATGCCACGTGCTTTATTACCAGAGTTGGTGTCGTAAAGATGGATACCCAATAATTCATCTTCAGGATCATAAATTTCACGGGTATGTTCATCTAAAACTTCTGCAGGTAGTTCGCCATTTGGACCTGGCTGGAACCATTTTTCATCTGGATAATGCACAAATTCGGCATTGGCAATATCCTCACCCCAGAACTGGTCGTTATAGAAGAAGTTACAGTTCAGACGCTCAATAAATTCGCCCAAGGCAGATGCCAGCGCACTTTCTTTGGTCGAACCTTTACCGTTGGTAAAGCACATTGGCGACTGCGCATCACGAATATGCAATGACCAGACATTCGGCACGATATTACGCCAAGACGCAATTTCAATCTTCATGCCGAGGCCTGCCAGAATGGCAGACATATTGGCAATGGTTTCTTCCAGCGGCAGGTCTTTACCTGGAATGAAAGTCGTATGATCAGAAGCCAGACTTGGCATCAATAAAGCTTGAGCATCCGCATCAATGCTTTCCACTTCTTCAATGACAAATTCAGGACCGGTTTGAATTACTTTCTTGACAGTACAACGATCAATCGAACGTAAAATCCCTTGGCGGTCTTTTTCAGAAATATCAGCCGGCAGTTCCACCTGAATTTTAAAAATCTGTTTATAGCGGTTTTCAGGATCAACAATATTGTTTTGCGAAAGGCGGATATTATCAGTCGGAATGTCACGTGCTGCGCAATAGACTTTGACAAAATAAGCCGCACAAAGTGCTGATGACGCCAGAAAATAATCGAATGGGCCGGGTGCCGAACCATCGCCTTTATAGCGGATCGGCTGATCGGCAATCACCGTGAAGTCATCGAACTTGGCTTCCTGGCGAAGATTATCGAGATAATTGACCTTAATTTCCATGTGGATACCTAAATATTCTTATGTGCCGTCACGGACAGATAAGATGCTGAATCTGAATATACAAGCCGGTTCACGGAGGAGAACTTGAATGAAAAATAGAAAATGGTCAGGTTATACCATTTGACGAAGTGTCTGGATAACGCTGCCGAGAATGGGCGCTATTATAGAATTATTTTATGAAATTGATAATATTTGTCTGAAATTCTGGCAGATTAAACCAGATCCTCAGTCTTTCCTGAGCTGCCGGAGCATGAATCAACTTCAAGTCATGGCTTATACTATTAATCAAAGTTGCAGATAAGGCAGATTTTCACCTGCCTAGTCTGAGATAACTTTAGAAATCATAACTCAGTGCAAATACTGCAAGATTACGCTGCTTGTCATCATAGCGGTCATAACCGCCAAAGATATATTCACCTGACACACTCAACTGCGGTAAAAGCGCATAACTGAGTCCGGCAGAAGCATAACGAAAGGCAAACTGCTTTTCAGTATCGCCCAGTTCACCGCCTTCGTATTTGCCTTCATCGTTAAAATAGCTCCCCGCTGCCGTAACGCTGGCATTGAGGCGATCATTTAACTGGTGGCTCAGGTTAAGCGTGTAAAAAGTATCGCCCTGATTGGCATAAGCCACATCATACAGATAAGTCGATACGCTGGCGCCGATACTGGTCTGATCATTCAATGCACGGCTTACATTTAAACCTAGCTCATTTCCAGTGGTGTTCTCACCGCCCGGATAATAATAGGTCGCATTCCATAAATCCCAATCATAATTTTCGCTGCTATAGGTATAACCCACCAGAAAATCATGCTCGAATTTATCTGAACGATGTCCCTGACGCCCCTGCACTTCTGCATAAGAGTATCCAAGCGTAGATCCCCAATATCCGACATAAAAATTGCCATAAGCCAGATTCAATGCAGCCTGTACAGCAACGTCATCATTTTCAGGTGCATTGGTCAAACCGCGGGAGACGTATTTGGAGACCACACTCAAGTTTCCGCTTGCTTCTATTTGTTTTACTTCCGCATCATCGGCATAACAGTAAAAACTTGAAACAGCAGCACAGCCAAACAGCACTGTTTGATTGAATATTTTCATAAAATATAAATTGTATTAAGCAAAGCCGGAGATAAAACGACAGCAGTCGAGGTTTTATCTCCGTTTTGGGGAAAAAATTGAAATTCGTTTTACTCCTGCTTTGCCAGATGACAGGAATAAAACCATGATTTAAGCGCGAGGCGCCTTGTAAAAAGGTGCCGATGAAGGCGCAAGAGCAGGTTTGCCACGAATATGGTCTGCCAGTTTTTCAGCGATCATAATCGTAGTTGCATTGAGGTTACCGGTAATGATCAAAGGCATAATCGAGGCGTCAATCACACGCAACCCCTGCATTCCATGTACGTGTCCATAACCATCGACAACCGCCATGTCATCCTCACCCATTTTACAGCTACAGGACGGATGATACGCTGTTTCTGCATGATTACGAACAAATTCATCAATTTCTGCATCAGTTTGCAGATTTTTGCCCGGACTGATTTCTTCACCACGATAGGGATCCAGGGCGGGCTGATGCATAATTTCACGGGTAATACGGATGGCATCACGGAATTCGCGCCAGTCCTGTTCAGTACTCATATAGTTGAACAGAATACTTGGATGTTCAAACGGATCTTTGGATTTCAGGCGAACCCGACCACGAGATGGTGAACGCATGGAACCGACATGAGCCTGGAAGCCGTGTTCATGAATAGCATTGGTCCCATTATAGTTAATCGCCACTGGCAGGAAGTGATACTGGATGTTTGGCCATTCAAACTCATCCGAAGAACGGATAAAGCCACCCGCTTCAAACTGGTTGCTGGCTCCAATACCTTTACCTAAAAATAACCATTCAGCGCCAATCATCGGCTGGTTATACCACTTGAGTGCCGGATATAAGCTGACCGGTTTTTTGCACTTATATTGTAAGTACATTTCCAGATGGTCTTGCAGGTTTTCACCCACACCCGGCAGGTCCTGAACCACCGGAATATCCAGACTTTTTAACAGTTCGGCCGGACCTACACCGGAGCGTTGCAGGATTTGCGGCGAGGCAATTGCACCTGCACATAGCAATACTTCACGGTCTGCAAAGACCTGAATCGGCTGTAAGGTATTTTGTCCTTCAAAATATTCCACACCAATCGCCTGATTACGATTAAATAGAATACGGTTGGTCATGGCGTGGGTAATAATGGTGAGATTATCCCGGCCTTTGGCTATATCGAGATAACCACGTGCTGTACTGGAACGACGGCCTTGCGGCGTTACAGTACGGTCCATCGGCCCAAAACCTTCCTGCTGATAGCCATTCAGGTCATCAGTACGTGGATAACCGGCCTGTACACCTGCCTCGACCATGGCATGGAACAGTTCATTATTGCCATTTTTAGGTGTTGCCACCGAAACCGGTCCAGAATCACCATGATAATCATTGCCGCCAATATCGCGCGTTTCAGCTTTTTTATAATACGGCAGACATTCAGCATAGCTCCAGTGTTCTAGCCCCTTCAGGCTGGCCCACTGTTCAAGATCCATAGCATTACCGCGAATGTAACACATGCCGTTAATTAATGAAGAACCGCCCAGACCTTTTCCGCGCCCGCACTCCATACGACGATTATTCATATGAGGTTCGGGATCGGTCAGATAGGCCCAGTTATAGCGTCGTCCCTGTAATGGATAAGCCAATGCAGCAGGCATTTGTGTTCTGAAGTCTAGACGGTAATCCGGCCCACCTGCTTCCAGCAATAGGACTTTCACATCCGGATCTTCAGTTAAACGCGCTGCGAGTACATTCCCTGCCGAACCTGCACCGATAATAATATAGTCGTAATTCATCCAATCCTCCCTTATGCGCTAAATACAGACTGGAAAGGACTGAGTTCGACCTGAACTGACTTGGTCTGGGTATATTGCTGTAGCGTGACAATACCGTTTTCGCGACCGACACCCGAATGTTTATAACCACCAACTGGCATTTCTGCAGGAGATTCGCCCCAGGTATTAATCCAGCAAATACCGGCTTCAATTTGATGAATAATACGGTGCGCACGTGCCAGATTTGGTGTCACGACACCAGCTGCCAAACCATACTCGGTGTCATTGGCACGACGAATCGCCTCTTCTTCTGAGTCATAACTCAGAATACTCATGACTGGACCAAAAATTTCTTCACGTACAATGGTCATGTCATCACGGCAGTCGGTAAATACGGTTGGCAGGACATAAGCTCCTTGGACAAACTGTTCATCCTTAGCACGGCCGCCGCCACATAATAGGCGTGCCCCTTCTATCTTGCCTTTTTCGATATAGCCCAGCACTTTTTCCATATGCTCAAAGCTGGAAACCGGACCGAAATTGGTTTCAGGATCAAGTGGATCACCCATACGGATATGTTCAACACGCTGCAAAATCTTTTCTTCAAATTCTGCTTTCAATGCCAAAGGCACAAATACGCGAGTACCGTTGGTACACACCTGACCGGAACTATAGAAATTGGCCATCATGGCAATATCGGCCGCCAAATCCAGATCGGCATCTTCACAGATAATCAGCGGAGACTTACCGCCCAGCTCCATCGTGACTTCTTTCAGGCTAGAATTTGCAGCTTGGGCCATGACTTTTTTGCCGGTTGCGACACCACCGGTAAATGAAACTTTGGCTATGTCCGGATGTGAAGTCAGATAGCCACCAATGTCACCACTACCGGTCACCACATTAAATACACCATGTGGCACACCGGCTTCTGTATAAATTTCTGCCAGTTTTAATGCAGTTAATGGCGTGATTTCACTGGCTTTAAAGATCATGGCATTGCCTGCTGCCAGTGCAGGTGCAGATTTCCATAATGCGATCTGAATCGGGTAATTCCATGCACCAATCCCGGCGACCACACCCAAAGGTTCACGTCGGGTATAGACAAATGAACTGCTTCTGAGTGGGATTTGCTGACCTTCTAATGCTGGCAAAATACCTGCATAGTATTCAAGTACATCTGCACCTGTCGCAATATCGACGGTGGATGTTTCACTAAATGCTTTACCACTGTCGAGACTTTCTAAACGCGCCAGCTCGTCATTACGTTCGCGAAGAATAGCGACAGCCTTGTTCAAAATACGGGAACGTTGGATCGCCGTCATTTCTGCCCAGACTTTTTGGCCTTGCTGTGCCGATTCAACAGCGCGATCGATATCATCTTGTGTACATACCTGCACGTCTGCCAGAACTTCGCCAGTTGCAGGATTAATCGTTTGAAACGTGCTATTGGACGTTGCATGGACATATTGTCCATGAATATAAGGACGTTGCAGTTTGAATGTTGTCAATGGAATTTCCTCGCAGGTGGATTATTTGAGTTGTTGCCGGATATATTCACTACACAGTTCAATCGGCAGTTCTGGGTCAATTTCGCCATTTACCAAAGCACCTCTTAACCAGAATCCGTCAATCAATGCTGCCAGACCTTGAGCGGCTTTCTCTGCCTGGTCTTTATTTAACTTTTTCATGAATTCGTATTTAAGATTGGAATGTAAACGGTAATGATTGATCTGCTGTAAACGGTATAATTCAGGTTGGTGCAAACTGCTAGCCCAGAACGCCAACCAGACTTTCATGGCCGCCTTATCCGTTTGTGGAGCAGCAAAATTACCACGTACGATCGCTAACAAGCGCTGCTCCGGTAAGTCATCAACCTGTATCTTTATCTGTGCAACAGATTTACCCAATTGCTGCAATAAGTAACGCATTGTGGCTTCAATCAAGCCATTTTTACCTTGAAAATAATGACTTATGATGCCGGTTGAGACACCTGCCCTCTGAGCAATCTGACTAATTGAAGCTTCTGCAAAACCTAGCTCATTCACTGCAGCTAAGGTGGCATCGATCAGTTGCTGGCGACGGATCGGTTGCATACCAACTTTTGGCATAAGACTAACCTGAATAACGGATATAACAATAGAAAGTCACTCTGCTAAAGCAAATAGCTGAATGATGTAACAATTCATAAACGCTTTTTTAATTGAACGTTCAATTAATAAAAATTATAGTGCCAGCTCACCCTTGATGTACAGCGCAGTTTGTTTTGGATTTGCAAAAGTTTGTAATTCACGAAAACAAGGAAGCTTTACCGCAGGCTTTTGCTTTTAAATCACACTGCACTGTAGATCATCCGGCAACAACACGATGGTCATGGATTTATGCAAAAGAAAAATGAAGAGATGCAAGATGGTCTGAATAAAGTAGTTTTTTATTTTTCGGCGACACTTATTCTGCTGTTTTCTATCATTACCATTTTATTTAATGAACAAGCCAATCAAGTCATTATCAATATTTTAAACTGGGTCAGTCGTACCTTTAGCTGGTATTACCTGCTAGCGGCAACGCTGTATCTGGTTTTTATCGTCTTTATCGCCTGTTCCCGTTATGGCGAGATTAAATTAGGCCCCAAACATTCCAAGCCAGAATTTAGCCTGTTGAGTTGGTCGGCGATGCTATTTTCTGCCGGAATCGGGATTGACCTGATGTTTTTCTCAGTGGCGGAACCGCTTTCGCATTATATAAATCCGCCTGTAGGCGAAGGTGAAACCTTCGAAGCTGCGCGCCAGTCCATGGTATGGACCCTGTTTCACTACGGTTTAACCGGCTGGAGTATGTATGCACTGATTGGGGTCGCGCTAGGTTATTTCAGCTATCGCTATAATTTACCGCTCACCATCCGATCAGCACTCTATCCTATTTTTGGAAAAAAAATTAATGGTCCAATTGGCCATACTGTGGATACGGCTGCAGTACTCGGCACGATTTTCGGGATTGCCACCACCTGCGGGATTGGCGTTGTGCAATTAAATTACGGCCTGCATGTATTGTTTGATTTACCAGAAAATATCTGGATTCAAACTGCACTCATCGCCGTTGCCGTGATTATTACTATTATTTCAGTCACTGCCGGTGTCAATAAAGGCATCCGGATCCTGTCTGAAATTAATATCTATGTATCAATTGGGCTGCTGCTATTCATTCTGTTTGTAGGCAATACCGAGTTTTTATTAGCCGCCTTGATTCAGAATTTTGGTGACTATATCAGCCAGTTCCCGAAGCTTTCTTTAACCAGTTTTCCTTTTGAACAACCGAAAGAGTGGATGAATAGCTGGACCCTGTTCTTCTGGGCATGGTGGATCGCCTGGTCACCTTTTGTCGGTCTGTTCCTGGCCCGTATTTCCCGTGGTCGTACCATTCGTGAATTTGTCACCGGGACTTTGGTTATTCCTCTGTTATTTACCCTGACCTGGTTGTCTATTTTCGGTAACAGTGCTTTATACAGCGTGATTTTTGATGGTAATACTCAACTTGCTACGACAGTTTTAGAAAATCCGGCACATGGTTTTTATGATCTGCTGGCGCAGTATCCAGGCTTTACCTTTACTGCAGGTGTCGCCACTATTACCGGCTTGCTGTTCTATGTGACCTCAGCGGATTCAGGGGCATTGGTATTGGGAAATTTCACGACCAAATTCACTAATATTGAGCATGATTCACCGCGCTGGCTCAGTGTGTTCTGGGCCATTGCCATCGGTTTGCTGACTTTGGCAATGCTCATGGCGAATGGCGTAACAGCATTACAGAACACCACAATTATTATGGGTCTGCCTTTTAGTTTCGTCATTTTCTTTGTGATGGCGGGACTGTATAAGTCCTTGCGTCTGGAGGATTTTCGTCAGGCAAGCACCAGCCTGAATGCGGCACCTGTGGTCGGTAATGTGGATATTTTGAACTGGAAGAAGCGTCTGAGCCGGGTCATGCTGCATCCAAGCCTGTCCCAGACGCGGACCATGCTGGACAATGTTTGCAAACCAGCCATTGAGGCCGTTGCAACCGAGTTAATTGACAAAGGTATTCAAGTAAATATTCAGGAAAAATCGCTTGAGGAAGAACCTGAACTGTATCATCTGGATCTGACCATTCAGCTCGATGAAGAAGAAAACTTTGTCTACGAAATATGGCCGGTACGCTATGACACGCCAAATTTCAGTTCACGTGGTAAACGAACCAAACGTTATTACTATCGTCTGGAAAGTTATCTGTTTGAAGGCTCTCAGGGAAACGATCTGGTCGGTTACAGTAAGGAACAGGTGATCAATGACATCCTGGATAAATATGAACGCCATATGATGTATCTGCATATTAACCGGATCAGCCCAGGTAAACGTCCGCTGTTCCCGGACCGTGAAATCTAGGATATCTCAACTACGGAAGGACTGAATGATGTCAGAAAGTTTGAATGCATTTGCCCTGTTTTTCTCCCTGCTCAACCCTTTTCTGATGAGTATTTATATGCTCGGAATTATCCGTAATTCCGACGCAAAAGTATTCAACATGGCATTGATTCAGGGCAGTCTGATCAGCTTTATTGTGTTCATCATTTTTGCAAAAACCGGTGAAGCCTTCTTTAATGAAGTCTTGCATGTACGGTTTGAGTCCTTCCAGATTTTTGGCGGTATTATTTTTCTGGTGATTGGCTATCGTTATGTCTTTGAAGGTGCTGATACGATTGGTGTGATGCGTGGAGCGCCCAGTCATCTGGCGGGTACGATTGCCATGCCGTTTATGATCGGTCCCGGCACCATTTCGGCTTCCGTGATTACCGGGATTCAGCTCAGTTTAATGCAAACCATTCTGGTGATCTTCTTTACCCTGTTTCTGACCTGTAGCTTGCTAATTCTGATGAAATACCTGCATGATCATTTACAGCATAAATATTCCAACTACATTGACCTGTATGTCGATATTGTCGGTCGTGTTGCAGCGCTTCTGATTGGTACGATTGCCATTGATATGATTGTGACAGGCGTTACCGGAATTTTGGAAACCTGATAAA
The DNA here is from genome assembly GCF_000367905.1 of Acinetobacter sp. CIP A162. GTDB lineage: Bacteria > Pseudomonadota > Gammaproteobacteria > Pseudomonadales > Moraxellaceae > Acinetobacter > Acinetobacter lwoffii. Next base: position 1,037,951 of record NZ_KB849159.1, read on the forward strand.
TCCTTTCTATCAATAAATAAAAAGAGCGGTTTTTACCGCTCTTTTTTTGATTTTAAATAATTAAAATTTAAATGACACACCGGCATAAGTAGAAAAACCTTCACCTGGCGAAGATCGCGTTACATCAGCACCTTGATCATTTAAACCAGGAATCACGACCGCAGCATATTTTTCATCGGTGATATTTTTAAAGTTGATCCAGGTTTTCCATGATTGATGCTCTGGCGCATAACCCAGGTCAATACCCCAGATCTGATAGTCGTCACTAAATCGGCTATTGGCATAATCATGCGCCATTTTGGATACATATTCAGTATTCAGACCAATATAGAGGCCATTATTCAAGGCATAACTCAGTTGAGCCTGATAAAGATGTTTAGGGATTCCCGGTAACTGGTTCTTGCCAAACAATGGATCATTTTTGTACTGAAAATCGCTAAGGGTATAAGCCTGTTGCAGACGCAGTTCGCCATATTCGGATTCATGCAATGGCGTATCCAGACTTAGCTCCACCCCTTGATGAATCGTTGGCGTGGCATTTGATTCAACAGCAATGGGCTCTGAAGGTCGATTCGATCCATCTTCATAGGTTTTAATCATTTCAGAGGTTAACAGTTCATTTTTCACTTTGGAATAATAGTAGCTCAGTGCCCAGTCTCCAAAGACTGATTGTCCACGTCCACCCAGTTCAAAGCTATTAGCGGTTTGCGTGTCCAAATAGATTGGCGCGCGCACCCGGCCAGAAGCGACACCACTGTCAAAATAATACGGTGAAGACCAAGCCATCGCCCAAGGATGTGCTGGCTCAATGCTGCGGCTTAAATTGGCAAACCATTGCACAGACTCATTCGGCTGATAGGTCAAACCAAGTCGTGGTGCAAAATTCCATTCATAACGGCTGACTTCAGGACTCGCCACAGGATAAGTTACTTCACTTTCCCGATGGGTATACACCGCTGCCAGTCCCAAATCTAATTTGAACTGATCATTTAATGTGGTTTCCTGATCAAATTGCAGGACGTTGTCTGAACCGCGATAGGTATAACGGCGGGTAACGGTATCTGCCGGATACAAAGTTCCATCAATAGTCGTATCACGTCGGATGGTTTCCGTTACACCACTGTCCGGACGATGAGTCGTGCTGCGCAAGGCAATACGCCCCTGATGCTCCAGACCTAGAAACTGGTAAGGTTTTTCATACTGGAAGCGCGCTGTAATATCTTCATAATCGACATTGGTACGATAACTGCTTTCACGTAAATCCAGCGGATAGTGATGATAAGCCAGACTGCCAGTCAGTTTTGCATCATCCTGTAAATTCCAGGTCGTGGTATTGGCCAGCCAAGTACTGCCCGGCTGAATCCGTTTGGCATCTACCGCTAAATTAAAGCTATTCGCTGCTTCAGGATCATTTTTGAGCTGTTCTTGTGTAATCCGTCCTGGAGTTAAATGCTTGCTCTCACGGTAACGAGCATAAAAACGGGTTTCGATATCCGGACTGATCTGATAGCCCAAATTAAAAGCTAGACCCTTACCATCGCCTTCAGCATGATCCTGAATTCCATCAAACTGGGTACTCGTCAGCGCCAGATAATAATCCATCTGATCCAGCTTTCGGCCGGTACTAAACTGATATTTTTGATAACCATGGCTGCCCATTTCATATTTGATTTCAGAGCCATCCTGATCTGCGCCGGTCTTGGTTCTATAGTTGATTGTTCCACCTAAGGCCAGTCCGCCTTGCTTAAAGCCATTGGCTCCGCGATAAACCCCGACATGATCAATCCACCAGGGTTCTAGCAGTTCATACGCTGTACCGCCCGGCCCGGTAAATGGAATATCGTCAATCAGGACGTGCGTACCGGATGCGTGTGCACCTGAAGTCCGGTTGATTCCTGAGCCACGGATCGATATTTTTGCACCTTCATTCCCTGCAGACTGGGCATAAATTCCTGGCTGTAAACGGAACACATCGGCTGTGGTTGCAAGTCGCTGCTGTTCTAATTGCTGCTCACCAATGAAATTCGTTCCTCCTGAAACCTGAGCCAGCTCTTTCTGATATTGCTGCTGCGGATTGGCATTTTGCTCAGCGCTGATCACAATAGTATTCAGCTGTTGAACATTGTCCGGTTCTACGGCAGTTTCAGCATAAAGATGACCTGAGACAATCGACAGAATCATGAGGCTCAGCGGGCTTTTCTTGAGAGGAATTTTTGTCATGTGCATGGCGATTTTATACAGTCCTGTATAAGTGATTCCGTTTTATGAGAGGAAATCAGTTTAAAAATTATGCTGTAGCATAGATCAACATTGTTATTTTCAGGAGTTATTTTCTGCCAAAAAATTGACTGATCAGCGTATGTTTTTTCATTTTATTTAATCTTTTTATTAAAAATCAACTTGCAAGATCAAAACCACATCCTCACAAGTTCCAAGAACTTAATTTTTAAGTAACTGATATTTAATAATATGTAATTTAATTCTGCACAGATGTATTTCCACTTGGCAAAATGTGATAAGTAGAAAAATTTATAATCGACCAAACTAGTTCTTTAATTTCGAAAGTTGGCCGAAGTTGTATATTTTCTGATTTAAAGTAGACAAGATTAACCTCATCACCTTATAGAAAAATTGAAATCCTTGAGAGAAAAACAATCAATTTTTAAAAATCCTGACGATGCAGGATTTTTAAAAATAACGGACTAAATATATTTAACTATTCGCAAATTAGCTGTAATAGACCTGTCTTTTCTTGGAAAACCGATCCAGCTGTTTCAAGAAGCCTTCAAAATAATCTTTCTGTTTTTCTTCTGTGCGATAGCCGGCGTATAAAGTTCGACGTAAGCCTTCAGGCGCTACACAGTCTAAACGGCGTGATGTCACCCAGCCTTTCTGCTCATATTCATTTACCACCCAATCAGGTAATGCACCAATCCCGCGACCACTTGCCACTAACTGAATCAGCATTTGAGTCAAGTCGGTGGTGCGAATGGCTTTTGGTAGAATATTAGCGGGAATAAACAAGCGCGACATAATGTCTAAACGGTGTTTATCCACCGGATAAGTCACCAGCGTTTCTTCAGCAAGTTCCTGAACAGTAATCTCTTTCGCACGTACCAGTGGATGGGTATTGGATAAAACCAAGCGTGATTCGTATTCAAATATCGGAAAATATTCAATGCCTTTAAGCGCAATCGGATCAGCCGTAATTAAAAGATCAAACTCTCCGGTTTGTAATAATTCATGCGGATTCGACTCAAAACCTGAGGCAAAGTCCAGGTCTACATCCGGATATTGCATCCGGTATTGATTGAGTAGCGGCATCAACCAGTCAAAACAGCTATGACATTCAGAGGAAAAAACAATTCGTCCGGTCTGACCATGCACAATTCGGCTGATATCACTCTGTGCAATTTGAACTTGCGGTAATATTTCATCTGCCAGTTTTAGCAACCGCTCCCCAACATTTGAAAAGCTCACAGGGCGACTACGCCGATTGACCACTTCGATGCCAAACCATTGGTCGAGTTCACGTAGCTGATGTGACAAGGCTGACGGGGTTAAACATAAATCACTTGCTGCTGCAACCAGAGAACCATGCTCCCGCAGAGCAGTTAAAGTTCTTAAATGGCGAAGTTCTATCATGAAAAATACCGGAAATTTAAAAGACGGATGACACTTAATCTGTCTTAAGCATAACCCATTTTTCTTATTTTATTTAGTTTTTCTCATTTCAAAACCAGAATAATGAGATATATTCAACTATTAGGTTTAAATTACTATTCCCTTAATTTCATTAATTTAATTTTCTTGGTTAACTTAACCATCATTAAAATAACCCATAAAATATTGATTAAACTTACAGCAGCAACAAGATAGAAAACTAACTCCGGTATAAAAGTCACAGAATAATTTTGCTGCACTCATACAATAAAAATTAGAAAGTATTTTAGAGGATGAAAGACTATGTCGAATCCAATCGATCGAAATGATGAAGAACTCACTGAAGAACAACTTGATCCTCAAGAAAAACAGGATCGTGAGATCCAGCGAGGTCAATTAGGCCTTCATGATCCACAGAGACAACGTGATCAGCTGCGTCAGGAAAGACAGGATGAGGAACAAATTCAGTAATTTTCCCTGAGATGCAAAATAAAAAACTCCCCATTCTTAAAATAGATGGGGAGTTTTTTTTCAGTATTAAAAAGTTAGGGACTAGTTTTTCGCATCACCACATCTTATACATCTGATCTAATCTGAACAGCTCACCTTCTTGGATGAGTGCTATTTTACTATTTCGTTTCTGTAGAGGCTTTTGCTTGTAGGGACTGCGCTTGTATTTCTGCCGTTTTTTTCTTGGCCTGAATTTGTGCCGCTATTTCCTGATTTTTCTCAGCAAAACGCAAGCCACCATCTCCGGCGAGACTGGTTTGGCTCATCACCATGCTGCTGCTCAAGATTAAAATCAGCTTAAAAAATTGAATTTTCATGTCTCATCTGCCTTTTTATTCTAATGGTATTAAAAATAAGCAATTATTATTCCAATGTTTTTATGCTTACTTAGATTTTAACTGCACTTTCTATTTTATAGGGATAATCTTCGAAAACACAGAGTCAATCATCGTAAAAATAGAAAAATCTGCAATAAGAATAAATAGATATTTTGACTACATCTCAGCTCAAATCACATCTGATTTTTTACTTCAGTCAAAAAAAATCGTTCAACAGCTTATTTGGATTATTTTCATTGGCTAAAATATAGTGCAAACACCCAGAGCAATAACAAAAAAAGAATCGCTGTGCAGGATTTCCAGAAAGTGACTGGATGCTTTTCAAGCATAGGGCGTGAAACTGATTTTTTAAATTTGATATCTGGGTGTTTCAGATCATATATAAAGGCTGAAAGTGCTTCATAGCGCTGCTCCGGGCGAATGGAAAGCGCTTTTTTAAAGATTGCGTCCAAGCCATGTGGCAGATCCGGTCGATACTCATAGAGAGGATGATATCGAACCTGCTTTAAGGCCTTTTCGGTCTTGCAGCGCGCGAGGTCCGTCCCATAAGGCAACTGTCGGGTTAATAAATAATAACTCATCACCGCCAGCGAGAACTGATCTGATTTTACTGAGGGTGAGCGTCCAATAAAATACTCAGGTGCCATAAAGGCCAAGGTTCCCAAAGGAACATCTGCGTGTTTGGGATTCAGTTCAACCAGACCTCTGACCGCAGTCGATCCATAATCAATCAGTTTCACTTTCAAGGTATCGGCTGGTTCGAGCAGCATGACATTTTCTGGTCGTACATCCTGGTGCAGCATTTCAAGACGGTGCATGGCATTCAGTGCCTTGGCCACCTGTTCAATGGTGGGAAGCAACTGCTGTAAAGTTAAAGCAGTTTTTTGACGATGCAGCCAGCGACTTAGGCTTTCCCCTTGCAAGTATTCATAACTTTGAAATAAAAATTTCTTGCTGCCCTTATGTGGATAGCATTGCAGCAGATTTTCATGTTTTAAGCGTTTCGATACCCAGTCTTCCAGCTGAAATTGTTCTACGGCTTTGAGATCATCCTGCACATCGACAGACAAGGTTTTAATGACCAACTGATTTTGTGTCGCTTCATCATGCGCCAAATAGAGGCTGCTGCGATGATTTTGGTGCAGGATTTTATCAATCCGATAACCTTCAAACAGATCACCATGACTTAGCTGTTGTGGAAATAAAACATGACTTTTAATCTGGAAGTATTTTTCCTCTGGTAGTTGATCCACTTTAATGATTTGAATGGTGAGATTGTCATCACTGCCCCGTTTAAAGGCTAGCTCGACTATAGACTTGGCAATGATATCCAGATGTTGTTGCTGTTGCAGCATCTCCGATATGAGCTGCATATCAATAAACTCATAGACTCCATCTGTCATCAAGATAAAGAAATCATCTTCACATAATTCAAGCTGCTGATAATCGACGTCGATACGATGGTCGGCACCCAGTGCACGACTTAAATAATGTTCTGTTGATGACAGGCAAATACGGTGATCAGCCGTCAACTGTTCAATGACTTGTGCCTGAATGCGATAAATCCGGCTGTCGCCAGCATGAAAGATATGTGCCCTATTTTGTTTCAAAATCAGTGCACTAAAGGTGCAGACATAACCCTGGTCTTTATCAAAACGCCCGCGGCTTTGCTGGGTTTGTGCATAGAGCCAGGAGTTGGTCGCACGAATGACCCGTGCCGCTGAAGTTTGGGTACTCCATGCATCTGAAGTCGAATAATAATCCGATAGAAAACTGCTGACAGCAGTTTCTGCTGCAATATGACTGACATTGCTGCTGCTGATTCCGTCTGCAATTGCACAGGCAATGCCCTTACTGCTAAGCGCATGGCCTTCCGGAATATAGACCCCATGAAAGTCCTGATTCTGTGCTTTGATTCCAGCGGAAGAATATTGCCCAATGCTGATCTTTAATTTTTTATTCATTTTAAATACTCAAAAAGGGATCGAATTGATCCCTTTAATCTCAAGGCATAAATCATCATGCTCAGATTAGAATTCTTTTTTATCGCCAGTACGTACATGCGTGGTATAGAGCGCCAGACCTGTCAGTGCCAGACCACCCACCAGATTCCCCAGTGCCACCGGTAATTCATTCCACAAGAAATAGTCTGTAATCGAGAAATCACCGCCCATCATCATGGCAAATGGGAACAGGAACATATTCACCACTGAATGTTCAAAGCCCATGGCGAAAAACAGCATGATTGGCATCCACATCGCGATGAATTTGCCACTGACCGTGGTCGACATCATGGCACCAATTACCCCGAGTGATACCATCCAGTTACACAGCATGCCGCGGATAAAAATTGTCATCCAGCCAGCAAAGCCATATTCGGCATAGCCCAAAGTCCGGTCTTCCCCAATATGGGCGATTTTCACCCCGACCGCATTCGGTTCAGCGGCGAAACCCATGGTATAGACTGCGGCCATCAACACTGCCACGGTTAAACATCCGGCAAAGTTACCTAAAAAAACCAGTCCCCAGTTTTTTAAAATACGTGACCACGTTACCCCAGGACGTTTGTCTAACCAGGCTAATGGAGTCAATACAAATACCCCGGTCAGCAGGTCATAGCCTAATAGATATAACATGCAGAAACCGACTGGAAATAGCAGCGCACCGATCAGTGGCACCCCTGTTTGTACCGCAATCGTCACGGCAAATACTGCTGCCAGTGCCAGAATTGCACCTGCCATAAACGCACGAATTAAAACATCACGCGTTGCCATATGAAGTTTTGCCTCACCGGCATCGACCACTTTTTTTGCAAACTCTGCAGGAGCAAGATAAGCCATATTTTTATCCCCTTTATATAAATTACTTGCCTGTTTGCAAATAAAAAACGCCTAAGGTCTATTTCAACCCTAGGCGTCTTTGCCTTGCATTATTCAAACAGATCAATTGTGTTATGGCGCCGTTGCCATATTTAATATAGATTAAAGCAAATAGCATGCCATATATTTTAAATGTCTAATGAAAATCATATAAATTATTTTAAAATTTAATCCTAATAATTATATTGGCACAATCTCTGCATTATCTATAACGGTCATTTTTTAAATATAGCTATTGGAGAAGATTATGATTAGCCATCGTCAACAAGTGACAGACATGATTATTTCAGCGAAAGTTTTAAAGTCTATTACATGGGCAGATGTCGCTGAAACAATAGGCCTTTCTAAAGAATGGGTGACAGCCGCATGTTTGGGTCAGATGGCTTTTAATAAGGAACAGGCGGAAAAAATTGGTGAAATATTTGGATTGACTGATGAAGCCATTGCCTGGCTGCAAATCGTACCCTATAAAGGTTCTCTGCCAACCAGTGTGCCGACAGATCCGCTGATTTATCGCTGGTATGAGGTTGTCAGCGTTTATGGTATGACCATTAAAGAACTGATCCATGAAGAATTTGGTGATGGAATTATGAGTGCAATTGATTTCAATATGGATATTCAACGTGAGAATAATCCAAACGGAGATCGGGTGAATGTCGTATTATCCGGAAAGTTTTTACCTTATAAAACTTATTAATCCCCCACTATAAGCATAAAAGCCATTATTAAAATGGCTTTTATTTTATCTGCACTTATTAAATTTATTTAGAATGATTATTAAAAGACATATAATTTTTTTCATCTCAAATTAAACATATAAACTATAAATGCTTTTTATTTTTATTAGATGAATTCAACCGTCCTGTTCTTTTTAAATAATACTTTTCTATTCTGAATATTGGGTTCATTATTTTATTATTGAGTTAGCAAAAACAACAAAAAGGATAGCAATATCCTTTTTGTTGATTCATTTTAAATCAGGAATGTAGTGTTATTGCTGTGCTTCTGCCAGATGACGTTCAGTCACGGCCTGTTCATATAAACGCTGTTCTTTTTCTTTATGCTCGACAGAGAAGCGGATCATCAACACACAACTTGCAGCAATCACCACCAAGCCACCCAGTACCATCAGGGTGGTTTGAATATCCAGCATGCCTTTTAACAGGAAACCTGCAGCTACCGCGCCGACATTGCCACCTGCTCCAATAATACCGGCCACACCACCCAAGGCATCACGGTCGATAAAAGGCACCAGTGCATAGGTTGCACCACATGCCATATGAGTAAACAAGGCAAATATAGTCATCGCCATAATAGCCAAGGTCGCGCTATTCATTTGCGAAAACAGAATAAGAAACAGACCTTCCAGCATGATCAAGGCAAACAGAACTTTGGTTCGACCATCCAGACCTTTTTGAATCGCGACTTTATCCGAAACAATGCCACCCAAGGCACGGGCAAACAATGCCAGTAAACCAAAAATTCCGGCAGCCATGCCTGCCTCTTTTAAGCCAAACTGGAAGTTGTCGACAAAGTACAAAGCAATAATGTTATGGATAAAAATTTCAATACCAAAACAGGCTGCATAAGCGCCAAACAGAATCCACACACGGTAGTTACGTGCGGCATGCATTAAGATGGCAAGGCCGCCTTTTTTATCGCTACCGACAGAAATACCTTGAGCACGGAGTTCTTTAAAATTACCTTGTGGACAGTCTTGTGTGAATTTCCAGTACAGTATCCCGACAATGATCATCAGAATACCTGGAACCAGAAGCGCAATTCTCCAACCCATTGCCTGTTCTACACCGAACATCACCAAAGCAGCCAGCATTAACGGCATCAGGGCTTGAGTCGCACCGCCACCGGCATTCCCCCAACCTGCTGTAGTTGCATTTGCCGTTCCCACCACATTTGGCGCAAACATGATACTGGTATGATATTGAGTAATCACGAAGCTGGCACCGATGGCGCCAATCAATAAACGGAAAAACAAGAAAGATTCATAACTGTTGGCCGACGCCACACCAAACACCGGAATACTGCCAATAATCAGTAAGGCGGTATAGGTTTTACGCGGACCGTATTTATCACACAACGGCCCCACGATCAGACGCACCAGAATTGTAATAGCGACTGCGGCAATATTGATATTGGCGATCTGCTCTTTGGTCAGGCTGAATTCACCGGCAATGACAGGCATTAAGGGTGCACAGGCAAACCACGCAAAGAAACAGACAAAAAAAGCGAGCCAACTCATATGGAAGGCCCGCATCGCTGAACTACTGAAGTTAAATAGACTTATTTTTGTTGCTTTATTGAGACTTGTATTTGAAGACATAGCCATTTCCTTACCAGAACTGAACGTATTTAAGTCACTGTGATGCACAAGGCATATCAGTAACGATCAGAACGGACGTCATTGGCCGTCATACAAATGTTGAGTCTTCTTTGACTTTAATCAGATATATGCATAGGTCATGCCAGATTATTTTTAACATAAAATAAACTATTCTTTTATATAAAATAATTTTTATTTCACTTTCAAATTTAGACTTTTCTTTCTTAAAAATAGAGAGAAAAATAGATATCTTCTGAGAAATTATGAGCAAAACAGCGATAGGATGACCTGCCCGGAGTCATTGCTGGTTTAAATCGGTGCAGGGCTGGATCAAATAATTTTTCCCTTTTCAAAATGCAGCAGTTGTGCCTGTAAATACGCCACTTCATCTACATGATGAGTCACATAAATCATGGGTAAATCTGTTTGATGAATCACAATTTTCAGAAAAGGTAAAATCTGGTTTTTCAGCTTTTGATCCAGTCCATTTAAAGGCTCATCCAAAAGTAATAGGTCGGGAGAAGATAAAAGTGCACGACCGATAGAAACGCGCTGTGCCTGTCCACCAGAAAGCTGATGCGCCCGATGCCGAAGCAGAGCCTTTAATTCGAGTAGCTCCACAATGTCTTCAAACATAAATTTCTGCTGACCTTTATTTTTTATATTTAGCTGTTCTGCATATTTTAAATTCTGCATGACATTCAGATGCGGAAACAGCAAGGCTTGCTGAAAAATCAGGGCAATTTTTCTTTGATGAACAGGAATATTCAGTTTCTGCTGATGATCAAATAATATTTTTTGCTGGAAATGAATAAAGCCTTGTGAAGGTCTTAATAGCCCTGCAATATTTTTTAAAAAGGTGCTTTTTCCACTTCCTGATGCTCCGACGATACCAATCAACTGCGTCTGCATATCCAGACTGGCCTGTAGCTGGAAATTTGCGTAATTAAACTGAAAATCACACTTCAGCATCTTAGCCCTCCAATTTACGTTGATACTTCTGCATAATCCAGTAATTTGCAATCAAGGCTGAAAAAGCCAGAATCAGAGATAAAATGACCAAACGCATAGCCATACTTTCTCCATCAGGCTGTTGTAACAGGCTATAAATGGCGATGGGAATCGTGCGGGTTTCTTCTGGAATATTGCCAACAAAGGTAATGGTGGCACCAAATTCTCCCAGACTGCGGCTGAAACATAAAATGCTACCGATTAAAATTCCAGGCAAAGCCAGAGGCAGGCTAATGCTACAGAATACCCGCCATGGTGCAGCGCCTAGAGATCCTGCCACCTGTTCTAATTGCCGGTTGATCATTTGAAAAGACAAACGAATCGGTTGTACCATTAAAGGAAATGCCACAATGATTGCTGCCAGTACCGCACCTTTCCAGTTAAATATCAGCTGAATTCCCCATGCATGCAGATATTGCCCTAACATCCCCTGATGACCAAACAGCAGGAGCAGAAGATACCCCAGTACCACCGGCGGTAGCACCATGGGCATCTGCAATATCGCCTCTACAAGAAATTTGGCCCTGAATTCATAACGCGCCAGTAACCATGCTACGGCGATAGCAAATGGCAGACACACCGCTGTGGCAAAGCCCGCTACTTTGGCTGAAAGCGCTAAGGCACTCAGTTCTTCTGGTGTAAGCATGAGCAGTTAGCCTACCTTAAGCTTAAAACCATATTTCTGGAAAATCTGCCTGGCCCTTGGACTCGTCTGGATAAATTCAGAAAATTGGACTGCTGCCTGATTTTTCTGGCCCTGCCGGGTTAAAGCGATTGGATACACAATCGGACGATGTGTACTGGCTGGAAACACCCCCGAAATTTTAACTTTTTTACTCATCAAGGCATCAGTTCTATACACAATACCGACCTGACATTCGCCACGTTCTACAAATGCGAGAGTTGAACGGACGCTATCCGTACCGACAATTCTGCCTCGAAGCTGATTCAACCAGCCCAGCCCGGTTAAGCTTTGTTTGGCATATTTTCCAGCAGGCACCGATTCCATTTGTCCGGTACATAAATAACCCTGAAAGGCTTTAGCAAAATTAAAGTCAGCTGACATTTTAAAATGATTTTTTTGCTGAATAGAACTAATCAATACGAGTTCATTCAAAAGCATAGGTCGAATCTGACCGATCTGAATTTTTTGTTTCTTGATCAGATCATTCATCCAGTCTAGGTCTGCAGAGAAAAATAGATCACTGCTCGCTCCCGCCGCAATTTGTTTCGCCAATACCGAAGACGCAGCAAAAACCGGAACGATCTGGATGTCCCGATGCTGTTGCTCATATAGTCTGGAAATATCAGTAATCGCATTGGTCAGGCTGGCTGCGGCATATATTTTAACTGTTTCGGCATACAGCATGGGGCTAGTCAACAGCACGCCAGTGAGTAGAACTTTGAATAAATCCATCTTTCTCATTCTATGTGATTCGAATATTGAGAATTGCGACAGGCATTTCAAATCAGTAAACCTTGTACCACATGCCCGGCTTGGATTTCTGTTGCTGCCGGAATACGTACCAGACAATTGGCCTGCATCAGATTACTCAACATATGCGACTGCTGTTTCGCCAGGCTTTTGAGCTTTAAAGTACCCTGATCAAATTCTGCAGCCATTCTTAAAAAACGTTCACGTGCATCCGCTTTCAAATCATGTGTCATTACCGCACTAAGCCATGCAGGTGACTGCTTTTGCCCTTGTAAGGCATTCAGTAAAGTTGCCGTATAGATTTGCATCCCGACATACACAGCAGCCGGATTTCCCGGCAAACCCAAGAGATAACAGTAACCTTGATCATCTCGACGATACTTGGCAAATAACATCGGTTTTCCGGGCTTCTGCTTCACTTTCCAGAAAATCTGCTCAAAACCCTGCTCCAGGGCAACAGGACGAATGAAATCATAATCACCCACCGAAACCCCGCCTGTGGTCAATATGAAGTCGTATTGGTTTTTAAGACGATGTATTAACGTTTGCAGCTCATACTCATTATCTGAAACATGCAGAATATCTACGTTTTGACCCTGTGATTGAAACCAGGCCTGAATCAGTGGAGCATTGGCGTCAAAGATTTTTCCGGAATTCAGGTCTTCAATGCTGGAAGCGACTTCATCTCCAGTAATCACAACAGCAATTTTAGGATAACGATAGACTGAAACCTGCTTTACGCCTGCCATGCTCAAAGCTGCAATTGCACCTACATGCAGTTTTTGACCTGCATCTGCCAGACGCTGCCCTTGTGCGATTTCCTCGCCTGCATCACGTATATCCGTATGAGGCTTTAGGTCTGTTGTAATAATGATTTGATTGGCATGGCATTTGACAATTTCCTGACGGGCGACCGTTGTAGTTCCTGCTGGAATCCTGGCACCGGTAAAAATCCGGACCGCCTGACCTGGCCGCAGTTCAATTTCAGTACTTTGCCCTGCCCGAATCTCTCCAATGAGTTCAAAAGTGCTGTGAGCACTAACATTTTCTGTACTACAAAGCGCATAGCCATCTACAGCACTTTGTGAAAACAGCGGCAATGGTATGGCCGAATCAATCGCCTCTGCCAGATAGCGATTCAGAGCCCGAGCAAGCGGCAGGCTTTCAGTTGCCAAGACATTCGTCTGCTCAAGTATCATCTGTAGTGCCTGATCAACAGAAATCAGTCCCGGTTCAGCACCGCAGGCTGAATGTGATAGTGCCTGATTCATTGATAGCCCCCCGCATGTGGGATATTTTTTTGCACATCAAACAAGTGCACCAAAGCCGGAAGTACCGCGATCAGAGATTCTTTCGCACCCTGACGACTTCCCGGCAGGGTCATCACCAGACTGTTCTCAATATAGCCAGCCACGCCACGACTTAATGCAGCATAAGGGGTACGTTTTTGCCCAAAACTACGTGAAGCTTCCATTAAACCGGGAATTTCCCGTTGCAGCAAAGGTTGTAGGGTTTCGACGGTCAGGTCTTTAGGACCTAAGCCAGTACCGCCCACAGTTAGAATCAGCGGATACTGATTTTTCTGCTGTTCAATCAGGGTCAAGAGCTGTTCTGGGCTATCGGGAATAACCTGATAACTAATAGAATCAAAATTGGCTTCTTTTAAAATTTCCATTACGTTTTGTCCGGCAGTGTCCGGCTTTTTGCCTGCTGCAACCGTATCGGACAGCACAATAACCGAAGCGGACAGACTCTCTTTAAGTACGCGGGTAAAATGTGATTTTCCGCCTTTTTTCTGCTGCAACCTGCATTGATCCAGCGACAAATCTTCCGGTTCACAATGCGGCTTCAGCATGTCATACAAGGTCAGACCTGCCAGACTGACCGCTGTCAAAGCTTCCATTTCCACACCAGTTGGTCCAATGGTTTCAACAGTAGCAATAATTTCGACATGTGCATCACACAGTTCATATTCCACATCGGCACGATAAATCGGTAATGGATGGCACAATGGAATCAGCTCATCGGTCCGTTTGGCACCTAGAATGCCGGCAATGCGTGCTGTTTTCAGGGCATCACCTTTTTCAGTATTGCCATTACGTAGCAGCTCAATGCAATGTGGCGGTGCATGCAGGATTCCAGTGGCAATTGCTGTACGGTAACTTTCTGCTTTCATCCCTACATTTTTCATGATTCATCCCAGGCTAATTTTTAAAATCTGTTTTAAAGTGATTCATCTTATGCATCCTCATTGGACGCATTTAATTAGATGGTGATTGGCAAGCGTGTTCTGCTACATGGTGATGGTGACAATGCGCTTCTTCTGCATGATGAGAGTGATTAGTTTCAGGTCCATGATCTTTTCGAATACAACAGCCTTCCACATACTGGCTGCTACCATCCAGATAAAACTCTTCTTTCCAGACCGGAACCTCATGCTTCACCCGTTCCACAGCTTCCTCACAGGCAGCGAAGGCCTCACGACGATGGGCCGCATAAGCCATAGCAATAATGGCTGTTTCCCCAACCTCCAGCTCACCAATACGGTGCACTACCCGCACATAAGACACCTGGTATTTGATCTGGATCTGCTGTTCAATTTCACGAATCATTTTTTCAGCCACAGGCGCATAGGCGGTATATTTCAGGGCACGCACAGCTTTCCCCTGATGATGGTTACGTACTGTTCCGACAAAGATGCCGATTCCACCACATTCCGGAAAATGCTGGATACCATCAAAATCCTCCAGACTAAAAGCAGTCTGCTGGATTCGGGCAAATTGTTTTAGTGACTTGAGTTGCATCTCAGCCTCCTGCTACCGGCGATAACAGCACCAGCGTACTGTCACGATTTAAAACATTCTGTCTGGAAATAATGTCTTCACCGATTGCACAGGCACAACGTTCCAGCATGGGCTGTATATCGGGATAGAGGGATAGCAACTGGTTCAGGACTTCAGAAACATGAATTTCAGACTCGCATTGCAAATTTAAATCTGCGGGAATTTGTCGTTCAATCGCACCGAAGGCTTCTATTTTGATATGAATTAATTTTTGCTGAGTGAGTGACATATTTACCCTCCAATGCTGTGCATGCTGATTTTTCGGATCGGCTTTTGTATTGGTGATTGCTGGATCGCATGGAAGCCGGCCTCTTTATGCCAGATATAAGCGTGGAGCTTGTGCTGAAATGTCTGTGTGGCGAAATGATCCAGCGCCAGTTGTTCGATATCTGCCTTAAGGTTCAGGCCTTGTCTGGCAAATAAACAGTTATAAAATTCACCTTGGGCATTGAGGCGCAGACGGTCACAATCACTGCAAAATGAATGGGTAATGGTGGAAATAATCCCCAAAGGCTGCCCATTGACCAAATAGCCACGGGCTGGATTGGCGCCTTGTCCTTGAGATACCTGGACATCAAATTCAGTTTTCAGTTGATCCAGGATATCCTGCTCACTGATGACATCAGACGGATTCCATTTCTGATCGCCATCGAGGGGCATAAACTCAATAAAACGCAGTTCTATAGCCTGATGCTGTGCCCATTTCACCAAAGGAATAATCTGATTGTCATTGATGCCTTTGATGAGCACACTATTGATCTTGACGGACAACCCTGCCTGCTGCGCGGCAGCAATGCCCTGAAGTACAGGCTGTAATTGTTTTTGGGTCAGTTGCTGAAACTGCTTTGGATCAAGACTGTCCAGACTGATATTCATATCGTCCAGTCCCGCCTGTTTAAGCACTTGGGCATAATCTTTTAAATAATGGCCATTACTGGTCATGGAAATACGTTTCAGGCCAAAGGCTTTCAATGTCTGTAAGCGGGCAATAAAATGAACGATGCCTTGGCGCATCAACGGTTCGCCACCCGTCACCCGGATCTGCTCAATCCCGTGTCGCACCATAAACTCGCAAAAAGCATACAGGGCTTCAAAACTGAGCAAATCTTTTTTATTCATCCATTCCGGATGTTCAGGCATGCAATAGCTGCATTTGAAATTACAGCGGTCAGTCACCGAGATCCGCAACTTACGTTTCTGGCGTCCAAACTGATCCTGAAAGATACTGCGAGGTGCTAAAGCTGTCATGCTATTCATTGCTGCGGTCCATGATGAGATCTGCACGGTTATTTAACAGTCTTGATTTACTGCGCTATTTCTTCACAATGAATGAGCAATAAGTGTTCCAACTTTGCACAAATTTATTTTTAATGAATGTTAATGGATAATATTTGTTCTTTTTTAGTCCGAAAGTTTGCTCGAAAAATAAAAAAAAGCAATATTTTGGTGAGCCAGAATATGATAATTCGGCTTTTAGCATTTTAAACGCTAGAGAAAGTTAAGCTGTTGATGCTGCTGTAGCTCATCAAATGAATTAATGCTGTGGAAAAACAGGGCACGATTTTTAAAACTTGCCCGCTGCATGTGCATGTCAGCAAAACAGATTTTTAAACTGTGCTGATCATTTTCAAGATGTTGTATAAGAATGGGTAAGCTGCTGCGTTTCATCAGACAGAATGGAAACAATGCTTTTTCATTTATTTCAACCACCGCCACTTCAGATAAAGGATGTCGTTGCAGGGCTTGATGTAAACGTGAAATGACCTTTTTGGGAATATAGGTCACGTCACAAGGCACAAACAACACATAATCAGATTGCACATGTGACCATGCGCTCTTCATGCCCATCAATGGTCCCTGAAAGCCGGATTCATCGTCCTGATAAAAGTCGATCGAAGGAATCATCCGTTTATAAATGGAATGATCCCGATGGCTATTGACCCAGACTTTGCTTGCCCGGGACTTCAACTGCTGATGGATTTTAATGAGCTGGATTTCATCATCAAATTTGTGCAGCAATTTATTGATGCCATTCATGCGCCGCGCTAAACCGCCGGCCAGGATCACCACGTCAGTTTCCGGATAAGATACCGTTTTAACTGCTTTTCTTTTCATTCTATGCACTCCGTCTGGCAGACTTTAATCAGGCCTCTAATTTCTGGCAAGCATGAACCACAATTTCCTCCGGCTTTTAGACATGCAGTCACCTGTTTTTCATGCGTGATATTTTTATCTTTAATGGTTTGAATAATTCGGTTCTTACCAACTTTAAAACAACTACAGACCAATGCCCCTTCACTATTTCCCATCGACATGGCCTGACCTGCCAGCAATGCTTTACGATGCAATGCACTCAGACGTTCACGTCTAAACAGGCCAGCCACCCAGTCACGATCTGGCAATAGCGCCGCCGGTGCGATATAAAAACTGGCAATTAACTGGCCATCCTGAAGCACCACACTATGACTGATATGTGCAGTTTGATCTTCGAGATTCAGCCATTCAAAGCTTTCATCATTAAAGTCTAACAGGCTCTTGATCTGCCCGGTGATGTCAGAAAAACGGCGCCGGTCTGCTAGCTCATAACGGATGGCCTGCGTGGTTTGAATTTTGCTCCACCACACTGTATTTTCAATCATGGTCTGGATCTGCTGCTCAAAGCCTTCCCGTACATACAGCACGCCCTGCCACTGGGTATAAAATGGCTGGATCATCACCGGAGTATGTTTAAATTCTGGCTCACCAGAAATCGGGTCAACTACAGGATTCACCACTTTGCCAATCCGCGCATCTGAGGCAAACTGGTCGTTCCAGTGAATCGGTGCAAAAATCTGGCCACGTCGCATATTTTGTGAAAATTGCACACGGAGCACACAACTTCCCCAAGCGGATTTCACCTCGACCAGCTCGGCATCTTTCAGGCCATATTTCAGCGCATCGTGCGGATGCAGCTCACAATAAGGCTCGGCACGATGCTGGGATAAACTGGCAGATAATCCGGTACGGCTCATGGTGTGCCATTGATCGCGAATCCGTCCGGTATTCAGGATCAGAGGATATTCAGCAGAAATAGCATGTACCGGATCGGCTGCAACTGTCGGCACCAATCTGGCTTTGCCATCTGCATGGCTAAACTGGCCTTGGCTAAATAGTTGACCAACCTGATGAACTTCTTGCTTATCCCAGACCGGCCACTGGATCGGTGTTAGATTCTGATATTCAGCAAAACTGAGATGAGTTAAACCTTGCAGATTGAAATAGCGGAAATTAGGGGTATCTTCACGTTGCGAAAGCGAACTATTCTGATAAGCAGATAAACGGGCATGTTCCAGAAAAATGTCATGGCTATTATTAAAGTCAAAACCGCTAAAATCCAAGACCTTGGCCACTCGGGAAATGGCCCACCAGTCTGCTTTGGCTTCACCCGGAGCCGGCAAAAAAGCCTTTTGCCGGGAAATACGTCGCTCCGAATTGGTGACTGTGCCATCTTTTTCGCCCCAACCCAGTGCCGGCAACAGTACATCGGCATATTGCGTAGTATCGGTGTCGAGACAAATATCGGAAACCACCACAAATTCACACTGTTCCAAGGCGCGTTTAACCTGATCTGCATCGGGCAAACTCACGATCGGATTGGTGGCCATAATCCAGATGGCCTTGATTTTCCCGCTTTCCACCGCTTGAAATAAATCTACTGCTTTTAATCCGGGCTGCCGCGCGATGACCGGGCTTTGCCAGAAATCTTGCACCAGTTGCTGATGCTGCAGATTGTCTAAATCCAGATGACTGGCCAGCATATTGGCCAGCCCACCGACTTCCCGTCCGCCCATCGCATTCGGTTGTCCAGTCATGGAAAAAGGTGCCGAACCGGGTTTGCCTATTTTCCCTGTCAATAAATGACAGTTGATAATGCTATTGGCTTTGTCTACGCCTTGAGAGGATTGGTTTACACCCATGGAAAACAGGCTCATAATTTTTTCGGTCTGGGCAAATTTCTGAAAAAATAAGGTTAATTTTTCAATAGCAATACCAGTACGCTTTGCCACGCTTTCAATCGATAACTCTGTCGAGCTGCTGGCAAGCGCTTGCTCCAGACCTTGAGTATGTTGGGTAACAAAATCCAGATCAGCATGGCCATTTTGCTGAAGATATTGCAACAAGCCATTAAACAGCGCGACATCCTGACCTGGTAAAATGGGTAAGTGTAAATCTGCCGCTTCACAGGTTGCAGTAAAGCGTGGATCAATCACTACCACAAATAAATCCCGCTCTTCTTTGGCTTTCATAATGCGCTGATAAAGCACCGGATGGCACCAGGCGGTATTGGATCCGACCAGAACCACCATTTCTGTCTGCTCAAAATCTGTATAGCTGGCCGGTACCAGATCTTCGCCAAAAGCCCGTTTATGCGCTGCCACAGCAGATGACATGCACAGTCTTGAATTGGTATCAATATTGGCAGTACCGAGATAGCCCTTTACAAACTTGTTCACCACATAATAGTCTTCAGTCAAAAGCTGGCCGGAGACGTAAAAGGCGATGCTGTCACGTCCATACTGATCAATATATTGCTGAAATTTATTGGCAATACTTGAAATAGCATGATCCCAAGTGCTTATTTGCCGCTGCTCTTTTCGCCCTGTCATCGGATGCAGAAGCCGGGTTTTTAAGCCAAGTGTATCGGCAAGATGACTGCCTTTAATACACAACTTGCCCAAGTTCGCAGGATGCTGAACATCGCCTTCAACCTGAACCTTTTCACCCATAGGGGTTTGGCTTACATGCGCGATGACACCACAGCCTACTCCACAATAAGGACAGGTCGTCTGAGTGGTTTTTATTTGGGATTCAGTAGAGCTATGTAGTTCCATAACCGGAATACTATTCATTGCTGCTGTGCTCCTTAATCATCCAAATTCACGTGTTTCACCAAATCTCTGATATCTAGTTTTTACAGGTTTGATTTAAATATTTTCTATATCTCAAAAGTTTTAATCCTCCCCAACCCTCCTTTAGCAAAGGAGGGAGGTTCCCCTCTTTTTCAAAGAGGGTTTGGAGGAGGTTTATCCGATTACCCTGCCTTTTTTAATGCAAAATCCCGACCAAAAAGCAGTTTGCTGCGGATATTACTAATTGGTGTCTGGTCTGCAATCAGTTCTGCATACCAAGCCCCATCTTCGGTATCGCCAAATAGCACAGCACCAATGACCTTGTCCTGTTGAATGATGATCCGTTTATAAATCTGACGCTTCTCATCATTCAGCACGATATCTTCAAAATCATCCTGAGGTTCAAAATTTCCGGCCGAAAAGACATCACATCCGCTAACCTTGAGTTGGGTCGGAACAGTCGGTGCCTTAAAGGTCAGTCGGCCATGTTCAGCCAGATGCGTCGCACAGATAAAGGCCTGTCCCCATAATGGCTCAACCAGTCCAAAGGTTTGGCCACGATGCTCAATACATTCACCTACCGCATAAATACTCGGGTCATAGGTCTGCATAGTGTCATTCACCAGTACTCCGCGATTGCAGCGTAAGCCAGCCTGTTCAGCCAGGGTTTTATTGGGTCGAATCCCGACAGCAAAGACCACCAAATCGGCATCCAGCATTGTCCCGTCTTTTAGCCGCAGTTGAGTCACGTGACCATCCATACCGAGCAGCTCTTCGGTGTTGGCTTCGGTGATGATCCGGATACCTTTATCTTCAATTGATTTTTTCAGCATTTGACTGGCTTTCATATCCAGCTGACGATCCATAATACGATCCATCAGGTGCAGCACAGTCACATTCATCCCCTGCTGCTTCAGTCCATAAGCTGCTTCTAGACCCAGCAACCCACCTCCAATCACGACGGCGTTTTGCCTGGTTTTGCAGTAATCCAGCATGCGGTTAACATCCTGAATATCCCGGAAGCTAATCACGCCTTCAAGTTCAGCACCCGGAATAGGTGGCATGAAGGGTTTGGAACCAGTGGCGAGAATCAGACGATCATAAGCAACGACTTCGCCTTTTTGGGTGTGGACCTGTTTACGCGAACGGTCGATAGCGATGGCTGCATCCCCAGCAATGAATCGAATGCCTTTTTCAGCATACCAGTCGGCTGAATGCAGCATAATTTCGGCAAAGCTTTTCTCACCAGACAATACCGGTGACAACATGATCCGGTTGTAATTGCCCCATGGCTCTTCCCCAATCACGGTAATGTCATAACGATCTGGCGCCATATCCAGCAAGTCTTCCAGACAACGCATACCCGCCAGTCCATTCCCGATCAGTACCAGTTTTAAGCGCTCTGTGTTTTGACCATTACTGGAAATATAAGTTTTTTGTGGAGTCGGACTCACCAGAACTTTGCCATTTTCAATTCGGGTTGGAAATACCAGTAATTTCTGCTCTTGTTCTTCCAGACAACGACCGGTCACCAGACTGAAATGCTGCTTGTAAATTGGGGATGCGACTACACGCTCACCTTGCAGATCACCCAGAATGCCACGTGCCATGACATTGGCCAGACTAAACGGATCCTGATTGCTGAGTGCATAAACCCGCTGTTCCTGACCCACGCGAAAAATTGCAATCTGCTGATCTTCAATCAGGGCTGCCACACCGGTATTCGGAGTGATCTCATCCAGATTGCAGACTTCGTACCAGTTCAGTTCGTTCATGTCTTTTAAAATTGTCATTTTCATTCTCCCTGACTGTGGTATTTAGGCTTCAACCACTGGAATACGGTTTAAATCACGTTCAGCTTCTGTCTTTGGACGAATCTGGCCACGTACAGGCGCAAACTGAATATGCGGGTCATTCTGCTCGGCTACTTTGGCATTAATAAAAGTCTTAAAGCGTTTGCGCACTTCAGGATCTTCAATCGCAGTGCGCCATTCATCCTGATAAGTGCCAATCACATGCTGCATACGGCTTTCCAGTTCAGCGGCAATGCCGAGCGAATCATGCACAATGACATCTTTCAGATAGTCCAGCCCACCTTCCATATTGTCACGCCACACACTGGTGCGCTGCAGACGGTCTGCTGTCTGGATATAGAACATAAAGAAGCGGTCGATATATTTGATGAGTGTGGGAGTATCCAGATCCGAGGCGAGCAGTTCAGCATGGCGCGGTTTCATGCCGCCATTTCCGCATACATATAGATTCCAGCCTTTTTCCGTGGCAATGACACCGACATCCTTGCTCTGTGCTTCTGCACATTCACGGGTACAGCCGGATACTGCCATTTTGGTTTTATGGGGTGAACGCAGGCCTTTATAACGATTTTCCAGGAAAATCGCCAAGCCGACAGAATCATCGACTCCAAAACGGCACCAGGTACTACCCACACAAGATTTCACCGTACGTAAGGATTTGCCGTAAGCATGTCCGGACTCGAAACCGGCATTGATCAGTTTTTCCCAGATTTCAGGCAGTTGATGTACCTGCGCACCAAACATGTCAATTCGTTGTCCGCCCGTGATTTTGGTATATAGACCATAATCTTTGGCGATCTGACCGATGGTAATCAGACCATCCGGGGTAATCTCGCCGCCTGCCACACGTGGCACAATCGAATAGGAACCATCTTTCTGGATATTGCCGAGGTAGTAGTCGTTACTATCCTGCAAACCGGCATGACTTGGTTTCAGAACAAAATCATTCCAGCAGGATGCCAGAATATTGGCTACAGTCGGTTTACAGATATCACAGCCCATGCCGTGCCCATGTTGCTGAATCAGGTCAGAGAATGTCTTGATCTCATGCACACGAACCAGGTGATACAGTTCCTGACGTGAATAGGCAAAGTGTTCACACAGGTGATTGTTCACCGTGACACCCTGACGCTGTAATTCAGATTTGAGAACCTGCGTTACCAGTGGCGCACAGCCACCGCACGCTGTTGCAGCCTGCGTGCATTTTTTCAATGCACCCAATGAAGTCGCACCGCCATCAATGGCTGAACAGATATCAGCTTTGGAAACGTTATTACAGGAACAGATGGTCGCACTGTCAGGCAATAAATCGATGCCACTGCCACCTGATTTGGAGGTTGACTGATCAAAGCCCGGCATGATCAGGCTTTCCGGTTGCTCCGGTACAGCCAGACCATTTAGCATCATTTGCAGGAGATCACTATATTCTTTGGCACAGCCCACCAGCACCGCGCCCAGCAGCTTGGTCTTGTCTGCTGACACCACGATTTTTTTATAAACCTGCGCCGCTTCATCAGCATAGAAATAGCTCAAGGCCCCTGGGGACATAGCATGTGCATCACCAATAGAGGCGACATCCACCCCCATCAGTTTGAGTTTGGTGCTCATGTCTGCACCAGCGAATGCATGACTTTCTTGGCCTAGGACATGTTTTGCCGCGATCCGCGCCATGTCATAGCCTGGTGCAACCAGACCATAAATTTTATTGTCCCAAAGTGCACATTCACCAATGGCATAAATGTCCGGATGTGAGGTCTGGCAATAATCATTAATGGGTGGTGTTTCAAAAAGTATGCTGGCATTAAACGAATCCATTATTGATATAAAAGAACACTAAATCAAAGGCTTTGAAATGATTTTCAAGCTTTTTGGAGAAGTTGCAGCTTCTCCTAAAGCCTCGCCTGATTCGATGCCGTAATCGACAATTATTGCCTTCTATACCCACAGTGAAAAATTTACCAATCAACTGTTTGCATTCTTTAAAGGTCGTAACAAAGCTATCCCAATGGTCACTTGATATACATGTATAGCTTACACCTAACTGCTTCAATTTTAATTTAAGTCGTTTTGCAGTGGCTAAATCTCGGTTACCCCATACATAAGCAACAATTTCACCTGTTTCTCGATGATAGGCATAAATTAGCCATTGTTTATTTTGCTTATGACCAACAAAAGTCCAAAACTCATCTACTTCAAGGGTTTCATAATGACTTTGCTGTGCTCGAAGTTGATATTTTGATTGGCTAAGTGTCCGTAGAACTTTACCGATACTTACTCTTTCAATTTCTGCTATATCCCTGACACCACTGCCTCGCACCATGAGGTGTAATATTTTGGTTTTGATACCTGAGTGACAGCCTTGATAACTGAGAGCATGATCACCAATAAATTGACGTCTGCATATTTTACATTGGTAATTTTGCTTACCATCTACTTTTGTGCCATTTTTCTTTATACTGTCACTTAGGCAGGCTGGACACTTGATTTCTAGAGTTATTCGCATTTCTCTATTTTATCAAAATCCAACCTGCTTTTTTTCAGCATACTTTTTGAAACACCACCCATTAATGATGATGCCGCCACGCTCACCAATCAGTAAACCACTTTGGCGCGCCAGTTCATCACGCGGACGAATGCCGGCCGAGAACAGGATGATATCGGTTTCAAGCACCGAACCATCTCCGAACTTCATTACATGCTGAGTGCTGTCACCATCTTCAATACTTGACGTGGCCTTTTGAGTATGTACCTTGACACCAAGGTCTTCAATTTTAGAGCGCAGTACCCGGCCGCCCAGATCATCAATCTGCACCGCCATCAGACGCGGAGCAAATTCTACGACATGAGTTTCCAGATTCAGATCTCGCAGGGCTTTCGCTGCTTCCAGCCCTAGCAAGCCGCCGCCAATCACTACGCCAGTTTTGGCATTCAGACTGGCTGCACGAATGGCATCCAGATCTTCAATGGTACGATAAACAAAGCAATTCTGACGGTCATTGCCCGGGATTGGTGGCACAAAGGCATAAGAACCGGTAGCGAGAATCAACTTGTCAAAACTCAGCACATCACCCTGGCTGGTGGTGACGGTTTTATGGAGCTGATCAATTTCAACCGCTTTAGTATTAAGTCGCAAATCAATGCCATAAGCATCGGCAAAATCACTACGACACAGACTCAGATCCTTGACCGACTTGCCGCTGAAATATTCGGTCAAATGTACCCGGTCATAAGCTAAATGTGGCTCTTCTGCCAAAATGGTCAGCTCAATGTCATCACCGGCCTGTTCCAGTACAGATTCGATGAATTTATGCCCCACCATGCCATGCCCAATCATGAGAATTTTCATATCTGCACTCCAACTATTGTTTTTTTAAAGATGATAAAAAGCCGCATATCACGTCTAGGCATTGATATGTCTGCTGATTGAATATGTTGTAAATACCGCAACCCAGCGCTTTGTAATGCTGGAGGAAGGGTTGAAACGCTTGTGCGTTTTGTATTGCTGAACAACTGACCATGTCATTTATCCTGTGCTGAACGAAATACCAATCACACTCCTTGAAAGTGCAATTACGATCAGAACGGACATCGTTGGCCGTTGTTAGTATTGAAAGTCATCTTTGACGATTTAATAAATGCAGAAATCGTGCCAACTTTTCCAATAAGAAAACGCCTTATTTCAGGCAGATGATGTACCTAAATGCTTCATTTTGATGAGCTATCAGCTGGAATCCCTAAAGCTGTGCACTAAATTGAACAGAAAAATAGAATTTTATGCACCAATTTAATGGCATGTTTTTTGCTTTATTCCTGCTTGAATATTCCTTAGGCCTTACTTGAAAATATTCCATGTCCAAATTACGAATTGCTCTTATTGATGATGATCTGGAGCGCGCCCAATTCATCCAAGAATCCTTACTTTCACATGATTTTCAGGTGGTGGCCTGTTTAATCCTGAATGACCTGAATATGGTACATGTTAAGGGTATTCATGCAGATGTGATCCTGCTGAATATGGATCATCCGCATCGGGATATTATTGAAAGCTGTGTCAGCCAATATGAACTTCCGACCGTGCTGTTTACCCAGAACTCCAACAAAGACACCATCAAAAGTGCGATTGATGCCGGAATCACGGCCTATATTGTCGATGGTATTGATCCCACCAAATTAGAAAGCATTCTGGAAATTTCAATTGAACAGTTTCGCAAGCATAAAAAGCTGCTGAATGATTTAAAAGAAACCCAGGACAAGCTGATTGACCGTAAAGATATCGATAAAGCCAAAGCCCTGCTCATCCAGCTACATGCCTTAACGGAAGAACAAGCTTTTGCTTTATTGCGTAAAAATGCCATGAGTCACCGGATTACCATTGGTGAAATGGCCAGACGCTTACTGGATGCACAGAAGCTGTTACTGGGCCAATAAGGAAAAGCATATGTCCACATTAGAAAAAACTGAACTCAATATTGGCTATATTCCTTTACTTGATTGTGTTGCCATTCTCTGGGCCGAAAAACAGGGTTATTTTGCCGAGCAAGGATTAACCATCAATTTAATCCGTGAAGCCTCCTGGTCAAGTCTGCGTGACCGTCTGGCCTATGGCTTTCTGGATGCTGCACATTGTCTGTCCGCCATGTTGCCCGCTGCTGCCTTGGGCACAGACCAGTTACAGGTGGCTTTGCAAACCCCTCTAGTACTGAGCGTGAATCAGGCTTTTATTAGCCTACGGCAAGATCTGTGTTATGAACTCGGCATCCAGCCAGGGGATGATGAAGAAAGTACCTCAAAAAAACTTGTACAGGCTTTACAACAGAATCATCCCATCAATCTGGCCTATGTGTATAAATATTCGATTCACCATTACTGTTTAAAAGAATGGCTGGCGCTGACTGATCCACAACTGGCCAAGAATATCCAGCTGATGACGTCTCCACCGCCTTCCATGGTAAAAGGAATCGCAGAACAGGTATTTGATGGTTTTTGCGTGGGAGAACCCTGGAATATTCAGGCCAAACTTGAAGGCTATAGCTTTATCGTCGCCGCCAGCCAGAATGTGATTCCAAAAGTTGCCGATAAAGTCTTGGCCATGACCCAGGAATGGGCAGAACAGCATCCATTTACCGTAGAGGCAGTGGTCAAGGCAGTACAAAAAGCGCAGAATGATTTAAAGCAGCGCAATGATTTATCAGACGTGTGGAACATGCTGGTGGATTATCAGATTATTCAGTTTGAATGTTCCGCCCAGCGGCATGTCTATGACTTTTACAAGATCAAGAATATTATCCGGAATTTTGTTGGGGAAATCGCCCAACCGAAAGTCGATGATTTTATCTGGCTCCTGCAGCAGATGCAGAAATGGGAAAATCTTGATCTGTCAGTGGATGATCAGCTACAGATTGCACAATCCTGTATTTATCAACAAGAATCTAGCACTGTTTAATACTTTGTATATTCCCATAAAAAAGACCCGGGGAAATTCCGGGTCTTTTTTATTTAATGTTTTATTTAGCTTAATGCCCGCTGTAAATCCAGTTGCATGAATTTCTGCAAGGACAATTTTCCAGCAATAATCTGATTGATGAATTGTGACATTTCATCATATAGCGCCTCATAGAGCTGTGGCTCCAATGCCATATGTCTCAACTGAATCTGCAAATGCATCAAAAGTTCCTGCTGCCCGCATTCACCCTGCTCGAGAGCATAGACATAACCGAGCACCGCTCCTTTTAATATAACATCATAAGCTAAGCTATATTTAAGCAAGGTGGCCAATGACCCCATAACACGCTCATTATACTCAAGTTTTCTTAGGGGTTCACGACCTACACGCGCGCATGGATCCTGATAAGCATTGGCACAGGATTCACTAAAGCTTTGAGCCAGACGTTCCAGGTCTGAGGCATGTTTTGGAATCTGGTAGCAGAGACCATGCTTCACCTGAGCTAAGGCTTGGTGCATAAATTTTCTGACTGTATGATCAGACATGGCAACACCAATAGTCTGATGTCCACGCAGACTGGCATACCACGCCATCATCGCATGCACGCCATTCCATAAGCGGTTTTTAATCAGCTGGATATTGGCAATATCATCCACCAGAATCATCTGCCGCATTTTCGCCAGTAACGGACTGTTATTTTCTACATAAATCGGCATATCTGTTTCAGCATTAAACAGAATCAGATCCATAGACTGCAGAATATGACTCGGCTGGAAATTACGGCGCAGGTCTTCAATATATAGCCCAGCCTGATGTTCCTGTTCTGCATTCAGTGCCGTAGCATCATCCAGATCAACTACGGACAGATCCTCATCCAGTTGATATTGCTTGAACATGTTGTATTTGATACGCAGCTGACGGTACAGTTTCTGGTCCGACAGCTTGGACACCATACGGTTGACCACGGTGTCACAGAAATAATGTTGATCCATAATTTTCTGGGCTGTCTGTCCATCAGTAATCATTCGCAGACTATTCAGAATCTGCTGCATTACCCGTTGTTTAGCGCCGATTTTATTCAGGATAATTAAAACTGTCAGTGGCTGATCCTGCTGCTCATAAGCCAGATAACGTGCGTATAAGCCCTGTGCAATGACCTCTGCTTCAGAAACCAGCGCTTCCTCAGGTACGCAGACTGCTACAAGACTGGATTCAATATACATGTTCTGCATTTGTTCCAGATCATGCGCATCAATCACGCTCATATTTTCAATACGCTGGTCAAAAGAATTCTGGCCATAGCGAATACAGTAAGTGCCAAAAGCATTGACGCTAGATTGATACAGCGGATTACGTGTCGAAGCAATAATTTTGCGCGGACGAGTGTATCCATCCCAGTGTGATAATACCTGAGCCAGATAACCGCCCCCAATTGCACCAAAACCGTGAATCCCGACAGTCAGCTGATTGAGTGTTTGCGGAAAAGCAGTATTCAGTTCCGGCATGTCCAGAACCGGAACAAACTGGTTCAGTTCCATTAAAAAATCTTCGACCGTTTCATAATAATACTGGGCTTGTGCCAGCATGGACTCGTTCGGTATTTTGATATCCTTGAAAAGTACCGTCATACCACCTGCATCATAGGCAGAACGCAAACCGTTTTCAGAATCTTCAAACATCAGGCACTGGGCCGGGCTTAAATTGATTTTTTCGGCTGCACTGATAAAAATTTCCGGATGAGGTTTCCCCTGTTTAATCTCATCGCCACACACCAGCACATCAAAAAACTTATAGACATTGGCATTGATCAGATATTCTTCTGCGATTGCACGGCGACTTGAAGTCGCCACCGCCATTTTCAGGCCTGCCTTGCGTAAGCGTTCCAATACCTGCAATAAACCCTTTTTAATGGGAACACCGTGATGACGTACATGTTCCAGTTCCAGCACATCGGCACGCTGGCGAATCTCAGCATAGGGCACATCCTGTCCATAACGCTCTTTGGCTAGCTGCTCTGCACTACGGGCACTGAGGCCCAAACACTGCATTAAATAACTTTCAGAAAATTCGACACCAATCAGCTCACGTGAAGCTTGCTGCAAGGTTTGAAAGCGCAAGCGTTCCGTATCGAACATGGTTCCATCCATATCGAAAATTGCGCCATGTACGATTTGATTTTTAAACTCTAACATTGCTCCCCTTTTTATAATTCAATGAGTTAAGAAGTGAGCAATACCTTAAAGAAAAGCTGGGTCGAATTAAACCGATGTAAAGATATGAAATAGTTTGGATCAAAAAATAACCAATAAAGACTAAAATTCCATGTTTTATGTTTCTACATGTAATCAGAATGTTAACTTAAGTAAGTTGCCATCCTTACCTTTCATTTTAAATTTTCTTTTTAAATATAAGATTATTTTAACATTTTGGCTGTTTCCCCTCATCATGGCATCCATTTTGCTTAGTCAGTATTACGTTTTATAAAATTTGTAATATTGAGGGGCAACACTATGAGTTACGTTGCACGTGAACTCAGTCAAAGAAATAAACTACTGTTTGGCTTGGGGTCTTTTTTAATACCAATTCTAATTTGGTGTGCAGTCAGCTACTTGCCATTTATCTGGCATCCACAAGTCCAGATTACTGATTCAGGTAGTGTTGCCTATTTACAGGTAGAGAGTCGTATTGATAAAGACCAGTTTTTTTCTGCTGCGCAGTCTGCGGTAGATCAGGGTCTTACCCCACCGCAAGGTATTCTGGTCAACCCGATTTATCTGCCTGCACCGCATGAAGTTGCGATTGCACTGATCACAGCTTTTACCACGGAGCCGGCTCAGGCCAATGCGCCCTGGTTTCATGAAAGCCTGTGGCACAGTATCAAGCTGGTCTTTACCGCGTTCTTTATTTCTTCCTTGGTTGGTATTCCACTCGGTATTTTATGCGGGTTTTCCAATAAAATTTCCCAGCTGACCGAGCCCTTTGTCGAATTTTTTCGTTATCTGCCTGCTCCGGCCTTTGGTGCACTGGCAGTGGCAATTCTCGGAATTAATGATGCACCAAAAATTGCCATTATTGTGATTGGAACCTTGTTCCAGCAAATCCTGATTATTGCCAATACCACACGTCTGGTGGATCGCAGCCTGATCGAAGCCGGTTTTACTCTGGGCACCAATAAACTCAAAAGTCTGTTACATGTGGTGATTCCTGCCGCCCTGCCTGAAATTTACCGTAATCTGCGTGTGTTGCTCGGCTGGGCATGGACTTACCTGATCGTAGCAGAACTGATCGGCAGTACCTCCGGGATTACCTGGTTCATTACCCAGCAAGCCCGCTATCAAAACTTTGATAATGTCTTTGCCGCGATCCTGATTATCGGTGTGATTGGTCTGCTGTGTGATGTGATTTTAATGAAACTGGGACAACGCTTATTTAAATGGAAACCGGGAGCTAACTGATGCAAAACACTGAATTTAATACCCGTGAATACTTCGACAAGATTTATAGCCGTCCGGTGATTCTGGAAGCGAAGCAACTGACACAAAAATTCAGTCATGGCAAAACTGAACGTACGGTTTTAAATGCACTCAATTTGAAAATTCATAAGCGTGAGTTTATCTGTGTGATTGGGCCTTCTGGTTGCGGCAAGTCAACCTTTAGCCGTGTAGTCGCCGGTCTGGATCCTTATAGCAGTGGTGAGATTCTGGTGGATGGCCAGCCGATTACCGGCCCGAGCCCGGAACGTGGCATGGTGTTTCAGGGCTATACCCTGTTTCCATGGAAGACCGTAAAAGAAAACATCATGTTTGGCCCGAAAACGAAAGGTCAAAGTAATGCTTCTGCTGAAGCGCAGGCACGTGAATGGATCAACATCATTGGCCTGGAAAAATATCAGGATCAGTATCCGCATCAACTCTCAGGCGGGATGAAGCAACGTGTGGCGATTGCCCGCGCCTTGGTCAATGAACCGAAAATCCTGTTGATGGATGAACCTTTTGGTGCACTAGACCCGCATACGCGCCAAAAAATGCAGCGTCATCTGATGGACCTGTGGCAAAACATTGATATCACCATCATTTTTGTGACCCACGATATGGATGAAGCCATTTTACTGGCAGACCGTATTGTTGCACTGAAAGCCAATCCGGGTGAAATCAAGGAAATTATCGAAGTTGATCTACCTCGTCCACGCCATCCAGACGTCATGCTTAGTCCTGAATTTAAACAGTTAAGACAACGTGTCGATTATCTGGTGCATGCTGAAGAAGATGAACTGGATCCGGCACTGGCAGAACTGCCGGTCATTCCGCGTATGACCAAGGTCAGCAGCAATAAATAATCTTATCCAAAATGCCTTTGGGACGACCCGAAGGTTTTAATCGCTGTGTTGGACGACCAACATTAGAGGTGATTATCATGCAAGCGCAATATGTACTCCCACTGGTTGATATTTCAAAATTACAAAGTCCGGATTTAGCCGATCGTATTGAAGTTGCTCATGCTCTGGATCATGCCTGTAAAGAAGTCGGATTTCTTTATCTCAAGGGTGACCAGTTCAATTTTGATTACGCCAAAGCCCTGATTGAAATGGCTCAGTCATATTTTTCTCAGGATCTGGACAGCAAGATGCAGCACTATATTGGCAAATCAAAAAACCATAGCGGCTATGTGCCAATTGGCGAAGAACAGTTTGCCGGCAACAGTTATGACTTAAAAGAAGCCTATGATGTCAATTATGATTATCAGGGTACACAAAAAAACTGTCCTTTGCTTGGCCCTACCTTATGGCCAGACCATCCGGATTTCAAGTCTATTGTCAGCCAATACTACAGCCATCTTCGTGAGATCAGCCGGCAGATTTTTTCTGCCTTTGCACTGGCGTTGGGCGTTCGTGAGGACTTTTTTGAAAGCAAAATTACTGATGCACCAAGTCAGCTACGCTTGATTCATTATCCTTATAATCCGGAAGTGAAAGACGCCGAAGGCATTGGCGCACATACCGATTACGAATGCTTTACCCTGCTGTTACCAACCGCACCCGGCTTACAGGTTTTGAATAAAGCCGGTGAATGGATCGACATTCCCCTGATTGAAAATACACTGGTGATGAATATCGGGGACATGATGGAAATTCTGTCAAATGGTAAATATCTCGCCACCAAGCACCGCGTGAAAAAGGTCTCTGAAGAACGTTATTCATTCCCACTGTTTTGCGCCTGCAATTATGACACCGTGATTGAACCGGTTATTCACACTGAAAATTCCAAATATTCTGCCCTGATCGGAGGGGAACATCTGTTTAATCAGACCGCCCAGACCTTTCAATATTTAAAACAGCGCGTCGCTAGCGGTGAGCTGGTCTTAAAAAATGCTGTACCACTTTCCTCTTTTGGACTTGAAGAACAGGCGGAGACAGCATCATGAATCTGTTTGAAGTAATTAAAACTTTAAAGCCTGTGACTTTTCAGCCAGAGATTATTCCAGGCTTTTTATATGGGGCATTTCGGCGTAAAAGCATCAGTTTTTATAATGGCCTGACCGATGAAAATACTATTGTGTACTGGTTTCAGTCGCGCAGTTTTACCATTGATCTTCGTCTAAAAAGCCAGACGGGAACTGCTGTTCAGGAACGCCAAGGCTGGATTGGCAATACGCTTTGGGATAACGCCAGCCAGCTCTTGTCCTGGGAAGTGAAAGACTACGCCAATTACCAGAATCATGTGCAGTGGCCGGAACCAGCCAAGTTGCATGCGATTGGCAACTGCATTCTGGAATTTTCTCCAAGTAATGTCTATGTCGAAGACTGGCGCCAGCAGGTACAACACGGTTTATTTTTAGGGCTGCGACTGCAATCTGCGATTGATGTTCAATCTGGTCAGACACTGGAAATGGATGGTGGTCTGATTATTTGTGCTGATCATATTGCTTATGCCCTAACGCGTTTGCCGAAAGTGCAAAGTGCAGTAGCTCAAATGGATTTGAAAGCTGTCGATCCGACCGTGTTTGCCTTGGTGGAAAGTTTTGAGGTTTCTATCGGGACTGATGGTCAAGCTAAAACTTACAGCACCCGCAGCAGTGAGACAGGCAAAACCTTTAATCTGGAAAATTTTGAAGTTCTCAATGAAAGCAGTCTGGTTCAGCATGTAATTTTAGATGGTCGGGACATAGAC
The DNA here is from genome assembly GCF_000367905.1 of Acinetobacter sp. CIP A162. GTDB lineage: Bacteria > Pseudomonadota > Gammaproteobacteria > Pseudomonadales > Moraxellaceae > Acinetobacter > Acinetobacter lwoffii. The sequence goes on from NZ_KB849159.1 coordinate 1,071,284, forward strand.
CTGATATTTGAGCTGGATATGTACCAACCAGATTATGCATTTCAGTACAAAACACCAACGCCTACTGAAGCTGAAAGCTGGCTGAAGTTAGAACAGGATCACCTGATGCAGCATGCAGAACGGATGTTATAGGGAGAAATATGTCTTTTTTATATCTTTCGATTGCCATCATTGCAGAAGTCATCGCGACTTCTGCACTTAAAGCCTCCAATGGTTTTAGCGTGCTCTGGCCTTCGCTTGCCACCATTGCCGGTTATGCCGTTGCCCTATTTTTCCTGTCATTAACCATGAAAACCATCCCGATGGGCATTGCCTATGCAATCTGGTCAGGGGCCGGTATTATCCTGATTTCAACGGTTGGCCTGCTGGTATTTAAACAGCAACTGGATCTTCCCGCGCTGATCGGTCTGGCGTTTATGATCATTGGCATTATTTTTATCAATGTCTTTTCCAAAAGTACGGAGCTTTACCTTTTAATAATGAGCTGAATATAAAAAATCCCCAATCTGGGGATTTTTTATTGGTCTAGATTACATTCTAGAATGAGTATAGGTGCACTATTTGAGTTCTTGTACCAGAGTTGGAACAATCACGCCATCCACATTCATTTCTGTTGTATAAATGCCGTTGGCTACATTGAACTTATTCACATGGTAACTGGAACCATAGATCGAATCGAAGCCATCACCTTTGGTAAAGACTTTCTTGTTGGCGGCCAGATCCAGTAAATGCGTGCCATCAATGAACTGCATATAGGTCTTCGCATCGACACCGACACGTTTGGACATGATCTGTGCAGCATCTTCACGAGTCGCCGGGTCATTGATATATTTGACGGTTTTATCCCAAATCTGAATCACCTTTTTCCATTGCTCTTTATTGGCTTCCAGATGGGCGGGATTCACCGTCAAGGTATCGTAGATTAATCCTGGCTTGTCTTTAGAGGTGAAAATAATCTTGGAACCGGCCACCGCAGATAGCGCTTGATTCGCCACCGGCTGCCATACTGCAATCGCATCAATATCAGGAGTTGCAAATACCTGTGGCAATTCATTGGTCATGGTATTGACCAATTTAACTTCATTCAGTTTAACCTTGGCATCATCCAGTGCAGTGGACAGTAACAAGTGATCGACCAGGCCTTTTTCAGTTGCAACCGTTTTACCACGCAGATCCTGAATCGAATTAATGCCATTCTTGGCAATAATTACGTCATTTCCAGCTGAATAATCAGTCGCCATGATCATTACACCCTTGGTACCGCCAGAGCCAGTGACCAGATTATCACCATTAGTGACCAGTACGGCGTCCAGCTGATTCGCTGCGAATGCAGAGAGTGAAGCAGAATAGTCAAACCATTTAAAATCGGCATTAACTCCGGCATCTTCCAGCCAGCCTTTTTCAATCGCCACCTGCCAGGCCACAAATCCCGGCCAGTCACTATAACCAATACGGATGGGCTGGGTATTCACACTCCCTACTGCCTTGGCATTTGGCTCAGGTACTTTAGCAGTATTATCACAACCACTTAAAAGGATTGCAGACAGTACGGAAACGGACATCAGTGCTTTTTTGATCATTTTGCGACTTCCCCTATGCATTCACATTTAAATTTTGTATTTGAAAGTTGTTTAGATTTCATAAATTCGCGCCAGCCACCGAAATGACTGATATCTGTTGCATCTTCAAGTGCATAGCCTTCACAGATAAAGCCTTTGACCCAAGTACCACCTATCAGCTGGACATTGCCGATCCCCAAAGGTGCCGGCACTTCTGCAACAATGTCCCCGAACAGTGCACGCGGAATGTCCCAGACCTCTACTTCAATTGAAAAACCTTTCGCGCTGTATTGCAGGCCGGGTTTTGGCGGTGTGGTATTTTTTAATGCATACAGTTTGTAATGCGAAGCAGTCCGGGTCTGCTTGATCAGGGTGCCACCGCGTGTGGTCAGCTGAAAGTTCAGTGGCATACCAGTTAGATGCGCCCCCACCACAGCCAGTTTGATGCTATGACTTGATGAAATTTCCGTGGTTTTTGCATAGCTATGTGCAGAGGTTCCCAGCTTTAACTGGCTTACCTGCTGCCATTTTTGCCCAAATTTGGCCAGTGCCTCATCCATCCAGGCGGGTGCAATAAAGGTCACACCGGTTGGCAAACCATCGGCACGGATGCTATTCGGCAATGCCAAAGCTGACAGATCAGCAAAATTGACAAAATTGGTATAAGCGCCCATGTGGCTGTTTTTGACCAGAGGATCCGCTTCTACCTCTGCAATGCGATAAATGGTCGGTGCGGTAGGCACCATTAAGGCATCATAATCCGCCAAGGTATTTTGAATGATGCGGCTAAGTCGGGCGCGCTCATATTCATCCTGCATGACATCGACCGCACTGAACTGGTCTGCCTGTGCAATGATTTGACCAATCACGGCATGGGTTTGCTCACGTTTCACCATTTTTTCAACGGCACTGGTGCGTTCTGCAACCCAAGAGCGGTTATACAGGGCTGATGCCAGTTGCTGAAATGGCTCAAAATCAATCGGTTCTACCGTATAGCCCAAGCTTTGTACACGTGAGATTGCCAATTGAAATGCTTTTTCGGTTTCGGCATCACCATAAAATTCCAGCGTATCTGGAATGGCGATTTTTCTTTTGGAAAATTGGCTCGGAACATTCTGAGGATGTGCTCGGGAATAATCATCGCTAGCATCAAAACCTTGCATGATTTGAGCCACCTGCCAGGCATCATCCACCGTCAAAGCAAATACCGAAATCACATCGATACTACGGCAAGCTGGAATCAGACCAGTAGTCGAGAACCAGCCTTTGGTCGGTTTGAGTCCGACAATATTATTGTGCCCTGCTGGTACACGTCCTGAACCTGCAGTATCTGTACCCAGACTGAATGGCACTTGTCCATTGGCTACAGCAACACTTGAACCGGAACTTGAACCGCCACTGATGTATTCAGGATTAAAGCTGTTCTTAACCGCACCGTATGGAGAACGCACACCGACCAGACCCGTTGCAAACTGGTCCAGATTGGTTTTACCCACGACAATCGCGCCGGCAGCTTTTAATTTGGCTACTGCTGTTGCATCGGCAGTCGCCAGATAAGCTGCTTCTTTACAAGCCGCTGTGGTATAGAACCCCGCAACATCAATATTGTCCTTGACCGCAAATGGCACCCCATAAAGTGGCAAGCTTGCGCTATCTGCACCAGTCAATGCATCAATTTGTGCCTGTAATTGTGCTGCTGTCGCAATTGAAATCCAGGCATGATCGTCATTATTCAACCCGGCAACATACTCAATCAGGTCACTAAGCTGGATATTGTTATTCTGGTAGGCGTGTTGCCAGTCCTGTACAGTCCATAAGTTGTGCACAGCTGTTCTCCTTAAGTGTGTTCGGTATTTTGTGGAATGGGTGGCATGACGGCATCCATCAGTTCGAGATGCCCTTTAATCACGCCTTTCAGTGCAATAAATTGTTCGCTAATTTCTTTCAGATCACTGCTCGCGCCCTGCATCAGCATGACTTGCAGAATTTTTTCATCATCCAGCTGGATATGAAGCGAATTGATCACTTGTGCCAGATACTGCTGCTGCAGATCGACCAGCTGACTGCGCAGCGGTTTCAAGCTGACGTCATAGAGCAAGGTAAGCGTGCCAACCATGACTTCATCGCGAATCACCAGATCATCAATCAGGTGACGATTAATCATATCGACAATGGCCTGCGAGCGGCTTTCATAGTGCTGCTCGACAATTTTTTGATCCATCGCATGTAGCGTTGTTTCTGGCACGGTAATACTGATCCGTGCCAATTTTTGTTTAGGCACGATGTTGATCCTTGGGTTGATATTGGGAAGACTGTTTAATGTGAAAGCCTGCACGTACGCTGAGCAGCTCAACCAGAAAGTGAAGCCATGGATGCATTTTTTTATTTGATGTCGGATTGTTCATGTGCATCTCCTAGGGATATTACAAAACCAGAATTTCGTATTACTTAGGAAAATGCAGAAAGCGTGCCAATTTTTAGTTATTTGGATGAGGTAAATAAACTTGCTTAAAAGGGCGAAAAAAAGCCCCATAACATTGAAATGGGGCTTGTTCTAAAGCAAAAGTAAGTTTTGTATTTCACCGGTTTATTCCATTTTGATTGCTCATGTCCTTGCTATTCTTTTTATACATGAATGGTTAACCGATGTTTGTGATTATGAGTGATCAAGTGTATTGCTCTCCTCTATTTATGTTGTATGTAAATAAAAGCATTAAGCGTGCCACAATATAAAAATAGAATAGATTTAAGCAGAATGCGTGGCAAATCAATTACATACATATTGAAAGCTAGAACAAGAATGATTTATTTTTTTATTATGCCTGAAAAATAGGCCATTTTGCACCATTGGGGTTCGAGTGTGCATCAAAGTGTGGCTGAGTTGTTCAGGCAACTGTATGCCTCTGCTTTCTATATTTGAAACTAAGATTACTAAACTTGAATCAATTACTATTTCATAACTCATTTGAAAAGTAATGAATTGCTGCTAAATTAGCTCCCATATTTGGGGTAATGCCAGTCAGTTAAGCAAAAAAAGTTAAAATGCTGTAAAAAGAGCGTATGTAAATACGCTCTTTTTTTATGAATTTATCTCAGAATCTAGATTTAACATTAAAACAAACCCTACCTTCACTTTCACAATTCAGTGAATTGATTGATTTAAACTGGATTGAAGATTGCTTAGACCAAACAGGTAAAGCATCAATTCGAAAAAGAAAACTGCCTGCTGAACATGTTGTTTGGCTGGTAATCGGACTTGCTCTATTTCGAAATCAACCGATTTGGTATGTGGTTCAACAATTGCAACTTGTTTTCGGTACGGCAGAATACTGTGTACCGAGTGCATCCGTACAAGCAAGACAACGCTTAGGCTTAGAACCCATGAGTGCTTTATTTTCGACATTAAGTCAGGCATGGTTTAAAGACTCACAACAACAATATAGCAACTTTCACGGTCTATGCGTTTGTGCTGTAGATGGTGTGGTTTGGTCTATGCCTCATACAGAAGAAAACTTTAAGCACTTTGGTTCATCCAAAGGCAAAACAGCAGCTGCACCTTACCCACAAGTTAGAGCGACTTGCCTGGTGAATACCAATACCCATGAAATGATTGATGCCCAAATGGGTAGTATGGATCAAGGTGAATTAACCTTAGCCAGTCAATTAAAAGCACCAGTTCGCAGTATTACCCTATTTGATCGTGCTTACTTCTCTGCTGATTTTTTAGTGAGCTGGCAATCTCAGGCAGAAGAGAGTCATTGGTTGATGCGAGCAAAGGACAACCTGCGTTATGAAGTGATTCATCATAATGCGGCCCATGACTTTCAGATCAAAATGCCTGTTTCAGCAAGAGCAAAAAAGATAAATCCGTCATTGGGTGACTATTGGGAAGCACGTTTAATTGAAGTTGAATATGCAGGAAAAATAAGACGTTACATTACATCATTAACAGATTCTAAAGTTTATCCATTCAAAGACCTTGCAATGCTTTATATCCAGCGTTGGGAAATAGAAATGTGTTATCGGGAAATTAAAAGTGATTTACAGGATGCAAGGATTTTAAGAAGCAAACAACCTGATTTGGTCTATCAAGAATTGTGGGGGGTATTTATTGCATATAATATCTTAAGAAGACAGATGAGGTTTATCGCTGAACATGCAAAGGTGAGTCCTTTAAGGATCAGTTTCCATATTGCATCTATGAGTATTATCAATATCTTAAGGCACACACCTTTAGAATCAGCAGGAAACCTACCCAAACATTTAGCGCAATTATTTGAACAATCTAAAATATTTGTATTACCTGAAAAAAGGCAAAGGCAATGTCCGCGAGTAGTGAAAATTAAAGCACAAAAATATCCAAGAAAATGCCAGTCAATTTCTTAACTGACTGGCATTACCCATATTTGGGGGGCTTTTTATGACAGAAAAATTATATTATTGGGCTGAAAATTTAGATGACTATAGCTCTGACAATGATGTTGAATATGATGAAATTATTGAGATTAAAAGACTAAATTTTTTCATTGGAAAAAATAATGCAGGGAAAAGTAGATTTTTACGTAAATTATTTCAAACAACAATGGATTTTGCAAAATTTCAAAAATATGATTTAACAATAGAAATTAATAATCTCTGTAAATATTTAAATGCAACAAAATTTAGAAGGCCAACTCGACATGGTCAAGACAACTCATGGAGTTCTAATGGTACATCACCTGTAAATGCCAATGAAATATTTCAAATAACCTCAGAAATTCAATTTATTAATAGCTGTAAATTCAATTTTGATTCTGTAAAAGATTTAGTTGCTCAAACTAAATCGAAAATTTCTAATTACAAAGAAGAATCTAGGGTGTGTTGACACTTTTAGCTTAAAAAAATAGCGAAGTAGTAAAATCAAATCGCCAAACCCAATGTTACTATTCGCTATGCCTCGTACCATGCTGACAGATCAACACTGGCAAAA